>DATJUF010000349.1:0-4517 GCA_035502655.1 Binataceae bacterium (SeqCode) | reverse complement strand
GCCATCGCCAATCTGTCTCTTCCGCGATTTCGGCTATCACCCGCTCGAACTCATCGGCGTGGAGCGCCCGCACGCTCGGTTCGTCATTGAAGAATTCGACGCTACGCACCGGATTCCTACCTGGCGGTAGCAACTCCCACTCAATCGCCTTATTAAACACCGCGCGCGCCAGTTCCAGCGCCCGATCGGCCTCAACCCGGCCATGTTCCTCAGCTATCCGGGAGTGAGCCGCAGAAGCGTTACCTACCGTGATTTCCTCAAGCCGCCGATTATTCCAGCGGCTGAAATGTTGCTTAAGCCGGCGTTCCATGCGCCAAGAACTCCGGAGCCGTGGCTTTGCATGATCGGTAATGTACTTCGCCGCCATCTCTTCGAACGTCAGCGCATCCTTGTCGGCCTGGCGCTGCTGCTCGCGCGCCGTGAAGGGATCGCGGCCTTCTGAAATCTCAGTCCGAAACGATCTAGCCTTCCGCCTTGCGATCGCTAGCGACATATCCGGCCACGCGCCAAGCTTCACCCGGTGCATCCGATGCCGTGCCGCACCCTCGAAGCAAAACGTCTTGCTGCCCGGCGTAAGCCTCAGCACGAGGCCAATATCGACGCTATCCCTTATCAGCACCTGGCCGGCATCAGGATACCGTGTAGCCTTGATGATTTCCTCAGTCAGCCGTTTCCGTGCGTTTTTCATTCGCCTACCCTGTCCGGGAAGTCCGCCGCGATAATTCGCAGTGCCTAAAGCCCTTGTGCGCCAACGAGTTTGACGAGGCAATTACTGCGGTCCCTGCCCTGTATGGTTCGCGATAATTAACCGTCATTTCAGCCAACTGCCCCAGTGACTTTCTCATAGGCTAATTATCGCGGAGATCGCTGAGAACGCACCCCACCCAACCCTATATCTTGACTTTATCATCAGTGTAGGAACTATGTAGGAATTATTGAACGGATGCAAGCGCAAAGGCAGGTAAATCTAGGTATGAGAAAACCGCTGTCCGCCAACGAAAAACGTATATCTGCGTAGAAGAGAATTATCGCGGGTACCGCAGAAAATTGTCAAAATTGTGCTTGCCAAGCACAAGGTCGTCGGTTCGAAACCGATCACCCGCTCCATGTAAGTGCCTATAAAATCAAAAATTTTCTAACGGCCGCTCGCGTAATCAATATCGACAAACCGCTACAACCACCCTCCGGAAGGTGGTTGAGAGAGCCGTTTGCATGATGTTTTTTGATTGTCTGTGATTGGATGGTTTAGGATCGGGGCAATTTAGGGGATTCGACCCGCGACTAATTGCGACCAGTACAGACTCCGCGCGACCCTCCGATAGAAAAAAGACCGCGTGTTTGCTAAGGCCGAGCCGCTACAGGAGCCGATTCAGCGGCACACCGGCGCGGTCCTAAACTCGGGAAATGCAGGACGGCACCAGGTGCACACCTCTGTTCGCGGACATGGCGCAGAGAACAAGCTAATGCGCGTGCAAGCGTCCAATAGGATAGAAACCTGCAACTGCGATCCCAAACTGCGGGCGATGGCCTCTGGAGTTGCAGGTTCGCTGTAAATAGCTGAAAACGCAAGAGAAAAACCGATGCGGCGCTGCGTCAAGTGGCTAATTTGGGCAAGAAGCCTGCAACTCAATTGAAAATCAATATCATTGACGAAATCGCAGTGCCCAAGCGGGACGGCCGATTTGAAGCGGAAGTGAGAGAAGCAATCTCATAAGACCGCTAATACAAACAGTATCACCAGGCGCCTGAGCGAAAACGCGAGAGACGTTCCGCGAACCATCGGCGATGACCCCCGGCGAGGCGGTCTGATGCCTCCTCGGCGCGGGCATCTCATCGACGCGGCGCGGCAAGGTGATGGCAGGCTGGTAGCTGTCTCCTGGTGATCGGTTTGACTGACGTACCAGCCGAATCGCCATGGCGCTGGCGACCATCATCGCCCTGCGTGCGGCGGTCGAGAATGCTGGCTACTCCCTTTTCCATCCGGATGATGCGATGGTCGGCGAGGATATCAGGCTCCTTTGGAAGCTCGATTAAACCGTCCTCAAAGGCGGCTTTATAGCGCGGCATATTGTCGCGGTACCATTCGAGCGAGAGCATGGTCTGTTCGACGCTGGCGCCGTAACGCTGCGCCGCTACCTCGGCCAGGTACTGGCCGTTGCCACGAGCATCCATCGCCCCGCCGAAGAAACGTGGCAGCCGGTCGACGATGTAAAAGAGGATCTGGCGCTGCTGCTCAAAGGGGCAGTTGCGCAACTCGACGATGAATGGCGTGCGGCGCGTCAGGCTTTTGCCGATCTGCATCGGCCAGATGACGGTGATGTCATCCGAACGGCCAAAATCATCGCCAAAGCAGGAGAGCAGGCCGGGCTGGATGCGGGCGAGGTGGGGATCGATTTTCTCATGGCAGAAGTCGTCAGCTTCCTTGCGCAGCTCGGCCGGAGTCCGGTCCAAAAAAGTTAATTTGCCGACGAACCGCACGAGCGGAACGTCGGCGGACATGCATGATTCAATTAGCACGGAGAGAAGGAAGACTCCGGAGCTATTCGAGGGAATGCAGAGGAGCTCCTCGTCTGCGTCCTCGCCGTAGTATCGAAAACTTCCGAGCGCCAGGCTTGCTCGGCTTCTAACGACCATTCATTGTGGGCGACCCGGCAGACTGCGCGATAGAGGCCATCGGAAATGGCCTCGTCGAAGGTGGTGCGGTGAAGTGAGTAGGGCTTGCGGCCGGCGCGGATATCGGTGACGAGGTCGTTGAAGGGATTGTCGGCGCCGAAATGCGTACTGAGAATGTGGACGCGGCCGCCCCAAACCAGAAAGGCAAGTGCGGCCTTGAGCAGCCCGGCAAGGTGTTCGTGGAAGGCCGCTTCATCGATAATCGCAGTGCCCTGCTTGCCGCGAAGGTTAGAGGGCCGCGAAGACAGCGCGACGACCTTATGGCCGGAGGCAAAGCGGATGCGGTAGGCGAGAATATCTGTTGCTTCGTCGTTTACGACGGTCTGCTCGATGGCGGCGGCCGCCTTGCTGAGACGCCGGTCCATCCAGCGGCAGCCTCGATGAACTCGAGGGCCATCTCCTGGTTGTAACCGATATACCACCAGTCGCGGCCGTTGCTGGCCGAGGCGTCGAGCGAAGCGTCGGCCGATTCGCCCCAGGTTGCGCCGATGCGGCGGGACTTTTCCCATACCTTGCCCGGCGCATGGTCGGAGATCCAGCGGACCTGGTAAGGGAGCAGCGCGGTGGAATCCGAATCCGGCACGGGCATTCCTTAGCGGAGTTCGAGCTCGCTGACCGTATAGTTCGAACGATCTGAAAGAGCGGCGTTAAGCATGTCAGCCGGAGTGACACTCGAAATCTGGCCGGTGCCGAAGGCGATATTCACGCAGAATAGGCCAAAGCCCAAAGATAAGGACGGATCGGCCGGCTCTTGAGGTTAAGGGCAAGATGATCGGTCCACCAGGTTGTGTGCGAGACGGAATCGATACCCTGGAGCACGATATCATCGGTTGCCCGGTTGCCCGCTTGACCGCTTCGAGCTTACGCTTGAGCTGCTGGCCGTGGCGATGCACGGAATCTTTGGCGATACGATAGCCCTGCTCGCTGAGCCAGGCGGCGAGATCGCGGTAACCGCCGAAGCCGTTGGTGATGATCTTGGCCTCGAGGCGCTGGCGCATGGCGGCGGGCAGCAGGTCGATTTTGGAGCGGGCCGGCATGCAAGATTATTTGCGGGGCCTGGCAATGCCAAGCGGACATTCGGCGGTGTACTCGACAATGTCAACGCCGTCTGGAGTCAGCAAGCCGAACCGTTCGTCGCGTTTTCGCCCTCGATGAGGATCAGATGGCGGTCCCTGAGATAGCAGAGCTCGCGCCGGACTTCGTTGGCAGAGAAGCGGATGTTCAGATCATAGAGGATGCGAAAGATGATTTTCTCGCCGACGCCCATCGGACGGCCGGCGTCGAGAATGCGGAGGATGCGCCAGCGCGCTTCCTCGCGCTGCTTCTGCTCGAGATTGATTCCCCGTCAGACATTTAATTACTCACTTCCGATGCGAGTGGCTAATTGCGTGATCTCCTGGCGCATCTCAGCGCGCATCGCGTCCATCTTCGCCTCGAGGATGTTGCTGAAACGAATCCAGTCGTCGCGCATCACGTATTGGCGTGGCAGATCCGCCTTGAGCGTGAGCAGCTCGCGTTCGATGTTAGCGATCTTGCCGTTGCCATCGGCGATGTGCTGGGCGTTCTCGCGCCGGAGGCTGTCGCGACCGTCCATCAGGAGCACCAGAAAATTCAGGCCGGCGAAACTGACCAGGACGCCGGCCGCAGTTGCAATGGTGTCCCATTGGAGTCAACCCTTTGAGCTGGACAGAGACTAGACGGTGGATTGGGCCAGCTGCTGGGTGTATCGCTCCTCAAATTGCACTGGCGCCAAATAGCCCAAGGCCGAGTGCAATCTGCGCGTGTTATAAACCTGATCGATGAACTCTGGGAGACGTTCAACGACCTCCTCGTAACTGCGATAT
>DATJUF010000348.1:0-18087 GCA_035502655.1 Binataceae bacterium (SeqCode) | reverse complement strand
TAATGATCGAAGCCGCGATCAACGGCAATGCGATGAAAAAGCTCAATCCCCATATCGCCTATAGTCCGGCTGAAATCGCCGCCGATGCCATCGCTACCTGCAAAGCCGGCGCCGCCCTCATTCATTTCCACGTCCGCGATCCCGAAACCGGCAAATGGGCCCACGACGTCCCTTACTATGCCGAGGTCTATCGCCGCACTCGTGCAGTATGCCAGCCGCTGCTATGGCCGACCTTCAACAGTGAGGGTGACGCCGCCGCACGCTTCCGCCATTTCATCGAGTTGTCCGAAGACCCTGCCACTAAGCCCGATCTCGGTGCCGGCGACATGGGCTCCGTCAATCTCGTTGCGTACGATCCCGTCACGAAAAAAGTCCACAACGAAAAATCCGTCTACCAGAACTCCTACGAGACCATCCGCTATTTTCTCGAGAACTCGCGCGAGCTCGGCCTGCGCCCGACCCTCCAGATCTTCGATCCGAGTTTCCTCCGCGCCGCGTTAGTCTTTCTCGATCAGGGCGTTCTCACCGAACCGCTGCTGCTGAAATTCTATCTTGGCGGCCCCGAACTCCCGTTCGGCCTTCCACCAACTCTGAAAAGCCTTGAAGCCTACCTGGATATGATCAAAGGGGTGCGCGCCAATTGGTTCGCCGCGACCCTCGGCGGCGACAATCTCCCGCTCGTCCCGCTTATAGTCAGTCTCGGCGGCCACGTCCGCGTCGGCCTCGAGGATTACCAGTATGCCCGCGGCGGCCAACTGAGTAATCCCCAAATCGTCGAGCGCGCCGCCAGCGTGATTCGCGCGATGGGCCACCAGGTCGCGACTCCTGCCGAAGCCCGCGCCATGCTTGAGGCCTGACGCCAACGCGCTGCTTCAGGCTAGTGCTGTTGCGAGCCAGCGGCTGCCCTTGCTTTAGCGGAATCGCTATTCGCTAAAGCGCCAGCTTCTCCCTAAGTCGCCGCGGCTTCCTGCTTAGGCGATGCTGCTTCGCGCAAGTCGTGGCCGGTCATCTCTGCTGGCTTTGCGATCCCCAGCATCGCGAGAAACGTCGGCGCGACATCCGATAGCGTGCCGCCCTCGGCAATTCTTCCCTTGAAGCTTCTATCGTGAATAATCAGCGGCACCGCGTTCGTCGTATGAGCCGTATGGGGCTGGCCGGTCGCCGGGTCTGCCATGAACTCCGCATTGCCATGATCAGCAGTAATCAGTGCGGCGCCGCCTACTTGATCGATCGCATCCAGTACGATTCCCAGCGCCTTGTCCGATTCCTCGACCGCCGCGATTGTCGCCTCCATATTCCCCGTATGGCCCACCATGTCCGGGTTGGCGAAGTTCATTACGATAACGCCAAAGTTATGCTTCTCAATTTCTTCCACCGCGCGCCGCGCAATAGCCACCGCCTGCATCGCCGGTTCCAGATCGTAAGTAGCTACCTTTGACGACGGAATGAGTATTCGTTCCTCCAGCGGAAACGGCTTCTCGACCCCGCCATTCAGAAAATAGGTGACGTGCGCATATTTCTCAGTTTCAGCGATTCTCAGATTACGCAGTCCTTCGCGCGCGAACACCTCCGCCAGCATGTTATGAATCTCTTCGGGTCCGAACGCCAGCGGCAGCTCAAGCCGCCGCTCATACTCAGTCATGCATACATAGTTGATTAGTGGAAAGCGCGGCCGCACGAACCCCTGGAAATCCGCCGACGTCAGCGCCTCGGTCATCTCGCGTGCGCGATCGGCGCGAAAGTTGTAACACACCACGCCGTCGCCATCGCGCATCGGACGCGGCTCGCCGATCACATGCGGTTCGACGAATTCGTCGCTCTGCTCCTTCGCGTAGGCCGTCTCGACAACCTCACGCGCACTTCGGCCTGCCAGCCCTTCCCCCAGCACGAACGCCCGCCATGCCCGCTCGACGCGATCCCACCGTTTGTCGCGATCCATCGCATAGTAGCGTCCCGTGACCGTCGCGATTCGCCCGCGCCCAACCGCCTTCAGCTTTGCCTCAACCTGCTCGATAAACGGCATCGCCGACCGCGGCGGCTTATCGCGTCCGTCCAGCACCGCATGCACCGCGATATCAGCAACCCCTTCGCGCACCCCCATATCGATCAGCGCTAGCAGATGGCCAATATGACTATGTACACTGCCGTCCGACAATAGTCCCCACAAATGCAGGGTATTGCCCGTCGGCGCCACTTTGCGCATCAGGCTCACCAGCGCATCATTCCTGAAAAACGCTCCGGTCTCGATCGCCTTGGTGATCCGCATCAAATCCTGGTAGATCACTCGTCCGGTGCCAATAGTCAGATGGCCCACCTCCGAGTTCCCCATGATTCCCGGCGGCAGTCCGACCGCCTCGCCCGACGCGTCGATTGCGCTATGCGGCTGCGCGGCCCACAGCCGGTTCATCACCGGCGTATGAGCTTTGCGTATCGCGTTCGCTTCCGCCGCGCCGCGCAGTCCCCATCCGTCGAAAATAATCAGTGCTGCAATCGGCGGACGGCTCATCGCGCACCCCCTCCAGCATGCGTCTCGGATACCGCCCGCCCACCCGCGCCTCCGTTCAGGTGGATGTCAACTTCGATAGTTGGATTTCCGCGCGAGTCGATTATCTCGCGCGCCTTGATAGCCTTGATCGTAGTGGAGCTCATGCGTGATTTACCTGCTGACAGCAAAGCAGGATTTCACGAATCACGAAAGCGCCAACGCTCCCATCTTCAGTTATCGCCCGCGCGCGCCCAGCTTTAGCGGATTACTGCACCGGCGGGTACAGCCGCTTCATGGGCAGCCCGCGCCCGCCACCGGCACTTCCATCGTCAGAATTTTTGCACTCTTCTTCGCCCGGCATTCATCGGGATCGATACTCTCCGAGGTCAGGATAAACAGCGTCCGCCGTCCCGCGCCGCCCAGCGCGCACGCGATCGGCATCGCCTCGAACTTGATCCGTTCGGTTACTTCGCCGCCATCTTTGACCCGGATCACTTCATGCGTGAATGGCGACGCGACCCACACCGCGTTTTCCGCATCGGCCGCGATTCCGTCCGGGGTTGCCTTGCCCAGGTCCGCGAACAGCCGCCGGTTCGTCAGCGATCCGTCATCATTGACCGTGAACGCCGTCAGGCGGCTGCCCATCGATTCCGCAACCACCAGCGTCTTGCCGTCGGCCGTGATTACCGTACCATTCGGGAAGTCCAGCCCATCTGCCGCTACTCGCGCCGATCCGTCAGGATTCACCAGCACAAGCTCTGCCGGCTTCTTCGGCTCGTTGGTGAACAAATTGTAGCCGAAGTTACCAACATAGGCGCGGCCCTTCATATCGCTGACCATGTCGTTGCAATGGAACGACGCGAGATTGTTCAAGTCCGCATGCACCTTCAATCCATCTGGATCGCGCCTGAGCAGCCGCCGGTTAGTCATCGAGACGATCAGCAGCCGCCCATCCGCCAGCCATCCCAGTCCCGACGGCCAGGCCGGCACTTCGGCGATTACCTCGCTGTGGCCGTTCAAATCGACCGTCTTCACCTGATGGGCATGCATATCCGAGAACCACAGCTTGCCCTCATGCCAGCGCGGTCCTTCCAGGAACATCTGTCCGTCCAGCAGTACTTTCGGTTCAGCCATGATGCGTCCTCCGCCTGAATCTTGCTAAGCAGGATGAAACCTCGTGTGTATCATCTAATTAGTCAAATCGCTGCTCACTATTTACAACCATTAACGCCGCGGGATGATTTCTAGTTTGCGCCTGCCTACTCCAGCGCGCCTTGCGCCCGCAGCCGTTCTATTTCCTCTTCTTTGTATCCAAGCAGTTCTTCCAGGATCTCATCTGTATGCTGCCCGATACACGGCGCTGGCCGCCGCACTGCACATTCTGTGCGGCTCATCTTCCAGGGTATTCCGCAATGTTTCTTGACTCCCACCTCCGGATGCTCAAGGTGCACGAAGTAATTGCGCGAATTGATATGCGGATCTTCGTCGGCGAGAAACCGGTTATCCGCCACCACCGCCGCCGCGACGCCTGCCGCCTGCAACGCATCCGCCACGCCGGCCGCACTCCGCTTCAATGTCCACTCGCCAATCAGCTTGTCTAGTTCCGCCTCATTCGCCTTTCGCGCTGCCAGCGTCGCGAAACGTGAATCGGACGCCAGTTCCGCACGTCCGATCGCCCGCGCCAGCCGTCCCCATTCAGCATCATCCGCCGCCACGATAGCCACGAATTGATCGATCGTATTACCCGCAATTTGCTCCGGCCGGTCGAGGCATTTATAGACCCCATGCGGCGCCATCAGCGGATCCTCATTGCCTATCCGCTCCGGCTCGTTCCCGTTCATCGTATATTCGAGAATCCCTTCGGGCAGCAGCGTCATCGCGCATTCCCACTGGCTCATGTCGATATACTGCCCTTCGCCCGTCTTATTACGATGGTACAGTGCAGTGAGTATCGCGAACGCGCCATGAATTCCCGCGTTCGGGTCGGCATAGCTGAAACCGGCATGCATCGGCGGCCAGCCGCGATAGCCCGTCAGCGACGACAATCCCGATAGCGGCACCTGGGCCGGCCCATACGCAATATAGTCAGCGTAAGGCCCAGTATCGCCATAGCCTGAAAGCGAGATCATGATGATATCCGGCTTGATCTGCTTTACCACTTCATAACCGAAACCCATCTTCTCGATCACGCCGTGCGCGAAGTTGTTAATCACCACGTCGCTCTGCGCGATCAGCTTGCGCGCAATCTCATGCGCGGCCGCCTCCTTGAAATTGAGCGTGAGCGAGCGCTTGCCCTGGCTGTATTGATTAAAGTAGCCCGAGCGGTTCATTCCACCCGGCTTCCCATCCGGCCATGGTGGCAGCACGCGTGTCACGCACGGCCGCGTCCTGGTTTCAATCTTGATTACATCGGCCCCCAGATGGGCCAGTTGCAGCGTGCAATAAGGCCCTGCCCACACCCAGGTGAAGTCCGCAATCCGAATTCCATCGAGAGGCGGATTGGCCATCTAGATAACTCCCGCCCGCTTGAGTTCCGTAAGCCGTTCGGACGTCAGTCCGAGCCGCTTGCCAAAGATTTCTTGGTTATGCTGTCCAAGCACCGGCGTCGGCCGCCGAATCGTCCACGGCGTCGCGCCGTATTTAAGTGGCGCACCGGGATACTTATGCGTCCCCGCCTGCGGCTGCGCGATTTCCACGAAGAAGCCGCGCGCCTTCAGATGTTCCGAGTTCAGCAAATCACCCATAGTCGAAACCGGAGCGAACGGCACCCGCCGTTCCTGCACTGCCTTATATACTTCAAGCACCGTATGCTGGCTCAGGTATTCGTTCAAAAAAAGTTCGAGCGCCTCCCAGTTGCTGGCCCGCTTGAAACGATCGCCGAAGATTTCTTCACTCGCCCACTCCGGATTACCCATCGTTTCGACGAAGCCGCGCCACTGATGCTCCTCGACGCAGCACGCATAAATCCATCCGTCCTTGCACTGCATCGATTCCACCGGCTGGATCGGTTTGCGTCCGAGCCGCGTCGCAATCAGTTTCATATACGGCCAATACTCGAAGGTCAGTTCAAGCTGCGACGCCAGCACCTCCTCAATCGACACATCAATATGCTGGCCTTCGCCGTCGCGCCCCTGCGCCAGCACCGCGGCCATTGTCGCCGTCGCCGCATGCACCCCGCCCTGAAAGCCCGCCTGGCTGCCGAAGGTCTTGAGCGGAGGCATTTCCGGATGGTCTGGGCCAGCGCCATTCAAAACCATCACTCCGCCCGCCGACCATGTCGTCAGCTCTTCGGCCCGCCGATCGCGCCAGGGTCCAGTCAGCCCGAACGGCGTGATCGAAGTCATCACCAGCCGCGGATTAACTTTCTGCAGCCGTTCATAATTGAGGCCGATCCGATCCATCTCAGGCGGCGCAAAATCATGCACCAGCACATCCGCCTCTACCGCCAGCTTCTCCAGCAGCCCAAAGCCTTCGGGCTTGCTGATATCGAGAGTTGCGCCAAACTTGTTGGTATTCAGATAAAGGAACAGTCCGCTCTTTTCCGGATGCGGTACGTGGCCGGGAAACGGACCGCGGCGGCGTGTACGGTCACCCTGAGGATTTTCTAGTTTGATTACTTCGGCGCCCATGTCCGCCATCAGCTTGGTGGCGTAGGCCGCCGCAACGCCATCGCCCAGTTCGAGGATTCTAAGACCTGCTAATGCAGATGCCATGATTTGTCTGCTCGCGATCGCCGTTTACGGCACAACCTGGCGGAACGGTTTCACTTCGACTCGCTCGAACACGCCTTGCTTGCTATACGGATCATTGGCGGCGAACTCCCGCGCCGCTGCTTCATCCGCAAAGTCCGCTACGATCAGGCTGCCGCTGCCATCCGTGAACGGCCCACCGATCAGCACTTTGCCGTGCTCTACCAGCGGACGCAGATTCTCCAGATGGGCCGGGCGCACCGCTGGCCGTAGCGTCGCACCCTGCGGACCGTCATGGCCGATAATCACAAACAGCATGCTGATTGACTCCTCGCGGCGCATCAGAGGCACTGAACCAACGCCGAATCACGATTTCACCCTTGTTCTCGCATCCTTATCATGCTTCTTCATTCCCGGCATCCGCGCCTCAAGGCTCGGTACTGGCCTATAAGCCAGTACCCACGGCTCCGGCATCATGCCGATCGCGAACCATGCTTCATCCCGAGGAACCTAGCATTTGATAGGGTTCGCTTGCGAACCCGCGCGGGCATGAGGCCGGACCGGCCGCCTTAAACTCTGCGGCCCGGCTAAGGCTGAAGCTTCGCGCGCGACTTCGCGCATCTTGTCAAGGGTGCAGCCGTTCAAAAACTGTTAGCTTCTTTCCGCGAGCTTTCAAACTTGTCAATTGCAACGGATGTTTCACGTGAAACATCCCTGCCGCTCTGCCGGTCCGGGCCGAGACAAATATTTCATTGAATCAGATGTTCTATTCTCGTCATAAGAGAAGTATGAGTCTTCTCAATCAACGAATCTTCATCTTCCTGATGGCTTTTGGCGCCTGCGTGATGACCAGCGGATGCTTCTCCTGCACCACAACCACCCAACCCACCCAGCCGGTCGCCGTTCAGCCTCCACCGGGTAGCGTAGTGGTGCCGCCACCGCCGCCAGGCTCTTCGACCAGCACTACCGTCACCGCCCCCTAGCCCAGTGCGGCCTCAACAACTGACACCGTCTGCAGGCCTTATAGCAGTCATCGAAGCGGCCACACGGATGTTTCACGTGAAACATCCACTGCAAATTTCCCATTATCCACTTACTTAACGCGGATGGCGCCGTAGCCCGTGTAGTAAATTAAGAATTGGGCCGCGCCGATAGCGATCAGCAGTGCGAGAGCGATGCGGTCGCGCGGCCGGATCGGATAGTCGATATAGGAGGTGGGCGCGGCGCTGATGCCGAAGCCCCGCGCCTCGAGCGCCATCGCCATGTTATTTGCCTTGCGCAACGCGCCCATGAATACGGGAATCATGACCGGCACGTAGCGGCGCACCCGTTCGATTGGACCGCCACGATTGAAGTCATAACCACGCAGGCTCTGCGCCTGCACGATCGTCACGGCTGAATCGATGAAAAGCGGGACGAGGCGAAAGGCCAGCGTGATGGCAAAGCCGGCGCGGTAAGGTACGCCGAGCCGTGAAAGGCCGGCAGTGAATTCCTCGACGCGGGTGGTCGAAAGAAACAACACCGAGGCCGCAAGCAGTTCGGCGAGCTTGAGGCCGCGGCCGAGGCCGAAGATGAGCGAGGTGCGGCTGAAGTGAATCAATGGAAGGTTAAGCAGCGGCGGCCCTTGGCGATAGAAGACCATCCAGGCAACGGTGGTGAAAAAGATCAGCAGGATGAAGAGCCAGCGCAGGCGATAGAAGTTAGGCCATGAATGGGTGACCTGGGCGACCGCCAGCATCAGCAGGCCGAGCGGCATCAGCGCCAGCGGGTGGTCCACCCAATAGACCGACCAGAACATGATAAAGAGGGCGAGGACCTTAACCGTTGGGTGAAGGCGGTGAATCAGGCTGCCGCGGTCAATGTATAGATAGATCGGCACTCTGCGAGTTCCCCGCAAAAGAATAGCTCAGATTGTTGTGCTCGGCACTCGTGCTTTCAACACTCCGCGCTGGCCGGATTTCTGTTCTCGAAGCGTTGCAGGGGATGTTTCACGTGAAACATCCCCTGCAACGCTTTGGTTCGCCCTCTACCTGGCATTCGCGCCTGCTCGATGGGGCGAGCTGGGCGGGATGGCCACGACCCCGCACAAAGACGGGTTCGCGGCGAACTTTGTGCGCTTGACATAATTATTCTTATTGCTGCGGGTCATTGCGCACGTAACTGGGGATATTCGATAGAGAATCGCGCCTTCATCCTTGACGGATGAGTGGGGGACTCGAGCTTCCTGTTGTCCAAGCCAACCAAGGAGTTTAGACACCAGTCCGTTTGAACCAGTTCAGCCTATAAGTTTCCTGGTAGCAGTAAGAGTCGTAATGTAGCACTGCCTTTGCGGATTCGGCTTCGCTTGCGAGGCCATGAAGCAAAGCGAAAAACGCGCGGCCGGCCAGCCTCAAGAGCCAGACAATCGCCCCATCGGCCTCTCTCACCCAATCGATTTGGCCTACGACGACGATAACCAAAATACATTGAGTATTCTGCCGCTGTTCATGGGTCCAACGCCTGGTTCACGACGATGAGCAGACTCTGAGGGATGGCCGCCCGCTGAGCCTGGTCAATGGAGGAGGCAGGTTATGCGGCCTTTCTATCGCGTCACAATGTTGATTGAACGGAATCGCAAATTGAACTGGAATATAGAAGTGTTCGCGCCGGGCCAGTACAGTTAACGGCGCGGCGAATTCGCGAAACATGAAAGGAAGTTAAATGAAGCTGGGATGGCTGTGGCCAGGCCTATTAGCCACTTCGATGTTTGTTCCGGGCATGACGGCAGCATCAGCTGCGGGAAAGCCTTCGTTAGGTAGCTATACTGCTCATCTGAACGGCTACCAGGAAGTTCCGCCGATTTACACGACCGGCAAGGGGGACCTGGAACTTCGGATAAGCGGTGATGGCCAATCGATCTCTTACAAGTTGATTTACTCAAGCCTATCCAGCCATGTGACCCAGGCCCATATCCACTTCGGCGAACGGCCGGTAAATGGTGGAATCATCGCTTACCTATGTGATAACACCAAAAAATCTCCGCAAGGAACACCGGCGTGTCCAGATTCGGGCGCGGTTAGCGGTACTCTGACTGCTGGAGACGTGGATCCGGGCGGAGACCCGGAACCAGTTACCAAGCAGGGAATCGCGCCCGGAGATTTCGCCGGCCTGGTTGCAGCTATCGAATCCGGCGATGCCTACGCGAACGTGCATACGGTTGATTATCCTTCGGGCGAAATCCGCGGCTGGCTGGAGCCTGGGCCGTAGCGGTGTTAGATAATCGCGAGGCCCGGGGCCTCGGCGGTGTCCTTCAACGCTAGTATGTCCTGCAGGCGGCGGCACTTCCAATCGTACGGGCCGCCAACTGCGGCAAAGGATGAATGGGCTTTGAGGGGCGCGCCTGACGCCGCGGTTTTCATTATAGTCAGCGGATGATTCTGCGGCTGCTCGATGGTCACAAGGCGATTCCGCTGCTGGCCCTGATTGGCGTCGTGCTCGACGCCTTAGGCGGCCTCTATCTCGCATACGACCTGTTAGGAGGAGAGCGAGGCCCGTTGCGCGCGCTGTCACGGCTTCTGACCTACAGCGCGATCTTCGGATTGGGCTTTGGACTGACGCTCGGCGGATGGTTTGGCCTGGCCGGAGCGGTTGGGATGGCTCCGACGTTCGAGATGCAACTGGCGCGGCGGGCGCGGGGAATCGCGCCCACACGCCGCGAATGGATTATGGGCGCGTTCCTGCGCGGACTGGCGTTTGGCGCGGCTGGATGGCTGGCGGTCGGGCACGATTTTGGGATCGCGTTTGGGTTGTTGAGTGGCGCCGCTATGCATATCACTTATGAGCTAGGTTACGGCACCACGCAGTATCGTTCGTATCAGCGGCCCCGGATCGAGCGGAAGACGGTGACGGGGGCAATTCTAAGGGGAGTCGGGATCGGACTGGCAGGAGTGTTCAGCGGGGCGGTGACGGGGCGGCCGGAAGCATTTCTTTACGGCGTCGAAATTGGCCTTGTCGCGGGCACGTTGAATACTACAGTTGCGATCATCAGTCCTATGGTTGAATGGTGGGGAGAGCATCTGCCGGACCGTGCGCTGGGTGGTTATGGCGCGGTGATGGTGCTGATTGGGTCGGCCTTGCAGACGTTGCAGTACGTGATGCCACTGGCCGGGAAGTAGAAGGTGGCTGCGTGGTGCGCTAGCTCGAATCTATAAGGCGGACAGTCCGAAAATCGCCGGGTTAGCTCTGTAAATAGCCATAGCTAATCATCGATGAATCTTGCGGCCGGGCGATGAGACGGAAAACCGCACGAAGGCGAGGCCGAGCAATAGTAACGTCGTGAATGCGATATCGATGCGGCCGGAATGGATTAGCCAGTGGGATTTCATCCGATGGCCATACCAGAGGACCGCGATGCCGGCGAAGCTGAGACTAGGAATGCGGCGGCGGGTGCGGATGCTGATACTGCTGTTGCATGTATTGCTGAAGGCGTTGCGTCTTGGTGCGAAGGTCGGCGAGCAGTGTGTCGAAGCCGGCGTCGTTGATCACGCGATTGAACTGATTGCGGAAGTTGCCGATGATACTGATGGCCTCAATTGAAAGGTCGTAGACTTTCCAGCCTTCCGGTGTACGAATCAGATAGTAATTGATATCAATGGGCTGGGCCTGATCGCGCAGGGTAACGCTGGTAAAGACCTGGGCGTAATCGGAGCCCTCGAAGGCTTGCCTGCGATAGTCAATTCGGGCGGTCTGGAGGGCATGCTGAACTTGAGTGACAGTATAGTCCTGCAAGCGGGAGAGGTAAGCGTTCTCGATGAAACCAGTGAAGATAGGGACAAACTGAGCGCGTTGAGCGGGGCTGAGGGTGCGCCAGTGATAGCCGAGGACGGAGCGTGCCATCATCGGGAAGTCGAAATATTGGCCGGCGAGGGTACGCAGAGTTTCGCGGCGTTGCGCGAGCGGCATTTGATGATCCTGAAATACCGAGATCGCCTGATTGATGCCGTTTTTAATGGTCGCAATCGGGTCTTCCGAGGCGGCGGGGGGCGCAGCCGCGGATGCTTCGGTGGCGCCCAGGCTGAGCGCGGGCCTGAGACACAAGCTGATAAAGATCATGGCGGTAATAATTACCGGATTCAGCCCGGCTGACAGCCGGGGACGATGAGGACGCTGATCAGGCAGTTGGAGCATACGCGCTCGATTGTATGATGAGCGGGGTGATGGCGGGAGAGGGTGTGAGATAAAGCCAACGCAGGCCAAGCCGCGGCGGCAATGCACCGCTAGAGGGAACCGGTGGGATCGCGCGCCAATCGGCGGCCTGACGGGGCAGGAATCAGGCGGCGGCCCGGCGCTTCAGCCGGGGCTTCTTTCGCCCTCGTAATGCAGGGTCATCGAGGCAATGCCGGCAGCGACATTGAGGCCATTCTGACCTTCGATTGAAATAGGCTGCAGGGTAATCGAATGGCGGAAGCCGCCAAGGAGGACGTTTGCTCCACCGCCGACGCCAAGCGAAATGCCAGCCGTCACACCACCATAGCTCCCGGCCAGCGCGCCGGGGTGGAGGTCAGTGGTGGTGGCAGCGACGGCCCACAGAAGGACGGCGGACTTGAGATAGCCGATATCAGCGCCGTATTTAGAGATGTCGCCAGTGTAATATTCAGTACGGCCTTTGGTAGTTGAATAGGTGCAATGAAGCTTGTGCGTGGAGCCGATGATGAAGCCCCATCCGGAGGCCTCATGGCAGGTCAGGTAGCCGGTCTTGACTTTCACATTGGCAGCGTGAGCGTAGCCGGCGGCTAAGAAGGTAATGGCGAGGGTGAACGCGATCGCGGCGAAAGGAGTAAGTTTTCGGCTTGCCATGCTCTCAATAATAACAGCCGTTTTCGGCAGTATCACTAAAAAAATTTTAGGGCGATCGGGAAACGCTGGGCGGCGGGCGACGGGGCAATCGATCGCCCGCGGTTCGATTAGGCGGTACGAGTCAGGGGCAGGTATCCCGCGTGGCGCGTTTGAGCACATTTGCGAATAGGCGCCAAAGTTAATTCAGGAGAATTGAGCGAGGATTTGCTGCGCATCAAGAATGATGCTGCGCACGATTGTGGCGGCGGGCCTGATATCATTGACGAGCGTGCATGACTGGCCGGCGTAGAGGCAGGCGTATTCAATGTCACCGTCAAATCCTGGAAGCGGCGGCATTATCGAATAGCGAACCACGTCAATCGCCTGAGCACCGAGTGTGACCCGTCCGATGATCGCGCTTTCGCCGGGACGGCTGCCAGGCGAGGGGCAGCCCGCGTCATCCCATTCGGTGACCGCGCGGTTGCGCAGCACCCGATGAGGGGCATCGGGCCAGCCGATGTCGAATAGCCCCGTGAGCACAGTATCTTCGGCGTGGCTCAGCGTGATTCGTTGCTTGTAGGCATCGCTAATGGCGGCTTCGGCACTGGCGAGAAAACGAGTGCCCATTGATACAGCCTGCGCGCCGAAGGCGAGGGCTGCAGCAAGGCCTCGGCCATCGGCGATTCCTCCAGCGGCGATGACTGGAAGCGGGCGCACGGCCTCAACGATAGCCGGGAGTATGACGGCGAGCGAAGTTGTGCCGAGCACGTGTCCACCCGCCTCTACACCCTGTGCGATGACAGCGTCCACGCCGGCCTCGGCAGCCGCAACGGCCTCCGCGACCGACGTCACCTGCGGGACTACCTTGATGCCGCGGCGATGGGCGCCGGCGACGAAGGGCCGGGGATCTCCTCCGAAAAGGCCGAGGATGGGAAGCTGGGCATCGAAGCAAGCGTCGAGATCGCCTGCGCGTATGAGAGGTATGATGAGATTGCCAAGGAATGGTTTGCCGGTGAGTGCACGGGTGCGGCTGATCTGCTCACCGATAAACGATCGCGGCAGAGCGCCCAAGCCAAGGGCGCCGAGGCCGCCTGCGTTGGATACCGCTGCGGCCAGCTCCGGTCCGGCGATGCTGCCGCCCATCGGGGCGTTCATGATCGGATGCTCGATTCCGAGCTGGTGGCAAAGCGGTGTAGTCAGCATAATGGGCCTCCCGCGAGCTTTTAGACGCAAGTACAGAGCTTCATCTATAGCCATTTGCGCCATCAGCCGAAAGCAAGTGAACAGCCGGAATTTCCCTTGCATCGTGATGCAGGCGAAGGCAAAAAATCCTTTGCCCAATGAGTCAGGGGCATGATTTCTGCTTCATTGGGAAGGCAAGGGAAGATAGTGCAGGAGTATAATGCTTCGGAGGGAAATGATGGCACGCGGCAGTATTCACCATCTGGCGCTGACGGTCAGCGATTTGGCACGCTCGGCGGAATTTTATGACAAAGTGCTCGGATTCCTGGGCTATGTGCGGGACGAGGTGCCGGAGGTGACGCAGCAGGCGATGAAGACGCGTCTGCTGGCGTGGGCGAGTCCGAACGGAGCGGTCACGATGCGGCCGGCCAAGGGCGAATCAGCGCATAAGACGCATGATCGAAATGCGCCTGGCCTTAACCATCTGGCGCTAGCAGCGGAGAGCCGAGCCGGCGTCGAGCGAATGTACGATTTGTTGAAAGAGATGGGCGCGCAGATTCTCGATGCGCCGGCTGAGTATAGTTACTTCCCGGGCTATTATGCGGTCTATTTCACCGATCCCGACGGGCTGAAACTTGAATTTGTGTATTGCCCGCAACCACAGCTATCCAGTGAGTCGAAAGCATAATGGCAACTGCGACGATTAAGACGGCTACGAAAGCGGATGAAGCGGCGATCGTGGACGTAATTACGATTGCCTTCAGCACCGATCCGCTGGTGCGCTGGATATGGCAAGACGCTCATCAGTATCTGGTTCATATGCCTGCGCTGGTAAGGGTGGCCGGAGGCAAGGCGCTCGCTTCCGGAAGTGCCTATTATGCTGACCGATACGCTGGAGCCGCTTTATGGCTTCCGCCGGATGTCCATGCCGAGAAAGATGAATTCAGGTCATTACTCAGAGATGACGTTCCAGAAGAGCGGCGGGCTGAACTGGTAGCAGTTTTCAAACAGATGGGCAGCTATCATCCGCAAGAACCGCATTGGTATTTGCCACTGATCGGGGTAGATCCGGCTAGTCAGGGACGCGGGTACGGGTCGTCATTGATGCGGCACGCACTGGAGCAGCTCGATCAGACTCATACGCTCGCCTATCTCGAATCTTCCAATCCCAGGAATTTATCGCTCTATATTCGTCACGGTTTCGAAATCACGGGAACGATACAGGTAGGAAGTTCGCCGCCGCTGTTTCCGATGGTGCGCAAGCCGAGGTGAGGCAGTATGTAGTATATAGGCGGGAATGGATTGCGGGCTGAGAGTTAGGTAGTGAGCGGTTTGGTCTGTGGGCAATCTGCGCGTCGGTTTGCCCCGCGTGAGGAATATAGGAATCGGGACCCTTCGCGCGGCAGCCACGCACGAGGGTGACAGAAGTCTCGTGTCTCAGTCGAAAAATGACAAACCATTCATCAATGAGCGTTATAGTCAGAAGAGGGCGAGGGGGTTGACGGGGGAGGCGGTGCCGCGAGTGAGTATCAGCGGTGCAATAGTCAGTTGGAAAGCGTAACGGCCGAGGCGAGCAGCGGTGGTGGCGAGGGCGTCGAGATCGGCGTTGTCGATTAGGTGAACACCCATCATCACGAGCGCGCCGGAATGTATCGGACGCATCAACCGGTCATAGCCACTGGGAACACAGTCGCTGGTGCTGTCGGAGCCGAGCAGGGCGATTTTGCGATCGTGGAGCCATCGGAGGCATGAGGCGTCGAGTCCCGGCATCCCCTCGCGCATCGTATTCCACGCACCTTTGACCTTGCGGCGGCGGGCACGGCCGGTACGGATAAAGAGAATGTCGCCTTCGCCGGTAGTGACCTGATGATCGCGCTCGGCAGCGTCGAGGTCCTCAGGGAAAATGGGTTCGCCCGGCTCAAGCCATTCAACGCGCTTGATTTTGGGGATGTCGAGCAGAACGCCGCGGCCATTGATGCCGTCACGAGTGATATCGATGGCGCATTTGTTAGCGCCGTGCGAGCCGACTTCGGTGCGGGCGAAACCATTGTACATCATGCCGCGATAGAAGACGTGGCAGAGCGCATCGAGATGGGTAATGGAGTGGCCGTGCGGCGCGATTGCGAAGTAATCGGCGCTATAGGCGCGGCGGCCGGCGTCGTGTCCCTGCTGATCCATCAGGTGCGTTACCGGAATGGGATTGTCGGCGGCGTATTCCGTGGCGAGTGGAAGGGCAAGCGAGACGGCCTCACCGCTCCGGACGAGGCGCGCGGCGGCGGCGCGATGGGCGGGCGTAATGAAGTTGAGAGCGCCGGCCTGATCGTCTTTGCCCCAGCGGTCCCAGTTGCTGATCTGGTCGAGGAGGGCAACGGCTTCGTCGTAAGTGAGCCGAGGGGCCATGATAGTTCCTGTAATCGTAGCTGCGAGAGGGCGGTGATGAGACACCGCCCTTCGACACTAAATAAATCGTGTCAGGCTTCGAAGGCGAAGCCGCCGTTGCGGCGCACGATGTGTCCGGCGGTCGGTCCGGCGAAATGCGTACCGAGGACGCGGACCGGCTGATCGGCGTAGCGCTCAACGAAGCTCTGGCGCGTCTCACTAGCCATTTTAGGATCGTTGTCGAACTCGCAAATCCATTCGGGGTGCGCGATCTGAATCGGATGATGAATCATGTCGCCGGTGATGACAGCGTTCTCGCCCTTCGAGCCGATACGCACGCTGGTGTGGCCGGGAGTATGACCGGGGGTCGCTTCGAGCCAGACCTCGCCAGTGATGCGATGGCCGGGTTCGACCAGTTGGGCGAGGCCAGCGTCGATGACCGGGCGGACCGAATCGTCGATGGGATTCTTGAAATCGGCGCTGCCCTCATACTTGTTCCAATGATCCCACTCACGGCCGACCATCAGATACTTGGCCTTGGGGAAAGTCGGGACCCAGCGGCCATTTTCGAGAACGGTGTTCCAGCCGACGTGATCGAGGTGAAGGTGGGTGCAGATGACGGTATCGACCGATTCGCGCGCGATGCCCGCCTTGTCGAATTCAGCGAGGAACGGGAGGTGCATCTCGTTCCATTCCTTGAAGCCGGGGCGCTTCTTGTCGTTGCCAACACAGGTATCGACGAGGATACGGCGACCCTCGGACTCGACCAGCAGGGCGTGAATGCTAAGCAGGATGCGGCCCTTGTCGTCATAGAAAGGCTTGAGCCAGTCGCCCATGCTGCGGAGGTTATCGGGGGTGGCATTAGCGGTAATCATATTGCCGGGCCAGTGGGGTTCCTGCTCCTGCAGGCGGGTGATGCGGACGTCACCGATTTGCCAAGTGGTCATGGGAAGCGGCCTCCTGAGACACAGAATTTTAGGCCGGATGCTCGCGGCCTCGCACCGGCACGGCCCTACAAGTAGAGCCTATGCGCCGCAGCCTAGCGCGATTGAGCGGACGCTATCAATCATAGCAGGAGAGCGGGGGGTGCGGAGTGTGGGCGGGGAAGAGGTAAGCTATCGCACTTATAGGGAGCGGTTGGGATAGAACAGCATGGAGATCAAGATGGCGGGCACGATTGAGGATAAAGCAGAGGCGGTACCGGGCGCGGTGGCGCGAGGGATAGCAGGACTGATTCGCGAGATGTTACCGCCGGTAGCATTTTTCTTCATCGCATTGATGTTGATCCTCACGGCGGTGAAGCTGCTCGCGCTACAGTATGATATTCATTTCGTTGCATTTGCGCGGGCGGCAATCGGGGCGGTCGTCCTCGGCAAGATAGTGCTGCTGATGGAGGCCGCGGAGCGCAAGCGTAGGGCGAGCAACTATCCGCGAGCGATAGTAGTGGCGTTCAAGACGGTAGTCTACGCGCTGGCAGTGATTGTATTTGAGTTCGGCGAGCGATTGGTGCGCGCATGGCACAAGACTGGCAGCCTGAGCGAAGGGGCCGCGCTAGTAAAGGCGAGTGCACATCTATATCACTTTCTGGCGCTACTGATCCTGGGCTGCATGGTGATAGCGATGTACCTAGCCCTGGAAGAGATCAACCGGGCGATGGGGGAGGGTGCGTTGACGCGGTTGTTTTTCAAGCGGCCTGGGGCGGCGTGAGACGGCGCGGTAGACTATATATCGATGGAAATGAAAGCGGCGCCGAGAGGATGCGGACGCCGCCTTGCATGCAATCGTTCGAGGGGAGATTAGGCGAAGAGCATTTCGAACATTGAGCCGCCGGGGGGCATCATCGGCATCACGGCCTCTTCCTTGGGAATCACCACGTCGATGAGGACGGGGCCGGGAGTGGCGAAGGCCTCCTTCATAGTGGCGGCGAGATCGGATGACTTCTCGATGCGGAAACCCCTGGCGCCGTAGGCGTCCGCGAGCTTGACGAAATTCGGCACGGACATCGCGGAGTAGGAGAAGCGTTCCTGGTAAAAACGCTCCTGCCATTGGCGGACCATCCCGAGGTAATAGTTATTGAGGATGACGACCTTGATATCGACGTTGTACTGGACGGCGGTGCCGAGCTCCTGGATGTTCATCTGAATCGAGCCATCGCCAGAGACTACGACGACATTGCGGTCAGGGGCGGCGAATTTAGCGCCGATTCCGGCCGGGAGTCCGTAGCCCATCGTGCCGAGGCCGCCGGAAGTCAGTAGCGAGCGCGGACGCTCGAAGGGAAAGAGCTGCGCGATCCACATCTGATGCTGGCCGACGTCGGTGGCGATGATGGCGTCGCCCTTGGTGAGATTGCTGATCTCCTCAATGACGTGCATCGGAGATACGGCCTCGCGAGTGTGGTTGCGGCTATTCTCGTAGAGCGGGCGCTCGCGTTTCCATTGGAGGATTTCGTTGTGCCATTTGGTCCAGGCGGATTTGCGCTGGCCGAGGCTTTCACGCGCGCGGACCAAATCGAGCATCTCGGTGAGGACGTTCTTGATG
>DATJUF010000347.1:0-3240 GCA_035502655.1 Binataceae bacterium (SeqCode) | reverse complement strand
CGGGCCGAGCTCGAAGTTGCCAATGAACCGTACAGGTGGTATCCGCAGCGCGCTGGACGGGTGGATCTCATCATCGAGCGCGCCAAAGAGACCGGGGCGAACCGCGATCCTAATGTGCGCCAGGAAATAGCCAAACTGATGATTATGGCGAAATCGGCCGAATGGACCGCGCGCCGCGCTCGTGCCGCTCAGCAGCAGGGGCGGCCGCAGGGTCCGGAAGGTTCGCTCGGCAAGCTCGCAGCGAGCAACGTCGCGCGGGCTGCCGCTCGCGTGCATACCTTGATTACCGGCGCCGAAGCGATGCTGACGGGGCGCGAAAGCCCACGCGATGGCGTCATAGCTGAAATTCTAGTCTCGGTGCCGGCCGTTTCTATCGCGGGCGGTACCGACGAGATTCAGCGCAACATCATCGCTGAGCGCGTCCTTGAGTTACCCAAGGAGCCACGTTTCGATACCGGCCCGTTCAGGAATGTGCGGAGGAATTAGCACCATCCCATAATCCCAGTGCCAGTGAACCATTGCCGCAACGGCTTGTAAGCGAGAACCTCAGGCTGCAGCTGGGGCGGCATGGCTCCCGCCACTGCCAGCCAGTCGCGTATCTCATGCCCGCCGTTGCCTGCCACGGCCTCCAATTCCTCGTATCGGGCGTAGCGGCCAGTTGCCTCGGCGTTCTTGCGACTAGCGAGGCAGTCGAGAAACCAGCGGTCGAACTCCTCGTTGATCCTGCCCATCTGCGGCGGTCCGACCCAATGCGATAGGCCGCCAGTACCCAAGACGGCTACGCGGGTGTGCTCAGGCCACTTTTCAACACATTTGCCGACGAACGCTCCCACATCGAAGCATCGCTTTGGCGACGGCATCGGTGGCGCGAAGGCGTTCACTACAATCGGAATTATCGGGATATCCCATCGCGGAGTCAGATGAATTAGCGGCGCGATCTCGGCGTGATCGAGCGCAAGCTCTTCGGAGAAGGCGAAGTCGACGCCTCCCTCCAGTCCCTCGCGCACAATATATCGCGCGAGTGCGCTCGCGATCGGCAGCCGCACCTGAGGTATGTCGAATCCCGCGACCGCTGGCCCGACCGCTTCGTCGCCGACTCCGACCAGGAAGGCCGGCAGATTGTCATAGAAACAGCGGTCGAAATGATCGTCCGCGAACGTGATCAGGACGTCGGGGCGGGCCTCTTCGATTATCTTACGCGCCCGCTCGAAGCCCGTTCGCAGATGGGTCCGCTCCTCCTCGGGCAACCGCTCCCAATTCTTCGGCGATGCCATTAACGGAACATGCGAGCACGCTACGCCGGCTACTATTTGACCCATGATGCCGCTCCCGCCACTTGGCTAATGCCTACGGATTTGCAGCGCTTCCGCTGCGTAATCCGGTTACATTTACTTCCGCGCCCGAATGACTAACGGGTTCATCTTATTTAGTACCCCGAACCGGGTTCATCGCCGCCACGTAATTCTGCATGCTCTTACCGGTGGCCGGGCCGTGCGCCAGCAGCAATAGCAACGGATTCACACCAAGGTCGTACAATTTGCGCACTTCCCATTGCTTCAACATCTCGCGCTCACTGGCTTCCAGCTTGTAACTATCCATCACCGCCTCGGCGTCGGCGCGAAAACTTGCACCCAGTCCCTCATCGCGCCGAAGGTCGCGAAGCAATTTGTCGATTTGATAGCGGCTCATTTTGTTCGCCCCCGGTCTTGCTGGCTCAAGTAATAGCCCAAATTGCCCAATAGCCCCAAATCATCCGGATTTTTCCTATTGCTAGTGGGTAAGGCGGCGGAGCAGCGCGGCCTGGAGAGCGCGGGTGAGCGGTTCCCAATCGCCGATCAGGCCAAAATTGGCGCGCTCGAAAATGACCGCGTCGGGATCTTTGTTAATCGCCACGACGGTCTCGGCGCGCTTGATGCCAACCGTATGGTTAGGAACGCCGCGAATGCCAATCGTGAAATAGAGGCGCGGCTCGATGGCCTTGCCGGTAAGGCCGACCTGGAGCTGATGGGGAACCCATCCCTGGTCCGTAACGCGGCGCGTAGCGCATAGCGCGGCGCCGATAGTGTGAGCGAAATCGGTGACGACGCGGACGCCGTCAGGCCCGCAAACGCCCATCCCGATGCCGACCACGACTTCCGCGCCTTCGAGCGGCGTAAGAGTAGGGTCGAGGCTGGAAGTTGAGCTGAGCAGGCGCGAGAGCGCAGGCGGCAAGTCCAGATTGATGGTTTCGACGGAGGCAACGCGGGCTGGATTCGGCTTGGCGAGCTCGATTACGCCCTGGCGGACGGTGGCCATTTGCGGAAAGGTCTTCGAAAGAATCGGCGCGACGATATTGCCGCCGAAGGCCGGCTTCAGCGCCACCATCCGATGCTCGCCGTCGAGTTCGAGACCGATCGCGTCACCGGTCAGGCCAAGGCCGAGGCGGGCGGCTAGGCGCGGGCCCCAATCGCGTCCGCGTTCGCTCGCGTTAAGCAGGACTCCCCAGGGCTTACGTTCGCTGACGATGTGCGCGAGGGCGTTCGCGGCCACATCCGGGGAATAGTTGTTCAAAGCGGCAGAGGTAAGAAGCAGGATGCGGTCGGCCCCGTAACTGGCGAGCAGGTTGCGATGGCGGCTAGCCGCGGGGTCCAGGCCAACGGCGATCACGGCGCCGCCAAGACGGCCAGCAAGACTGTCGGCGGATGAGAGCAGTTCGAGGCTGCCGAGGGTGATATCACCGGCTAGGCTGGATTCGACGACGACCCATACGTCCTTGCCTGGGGCAGAAGAGCGGACGGTTGGTGTAACGGACCGGCGGCGGCGCTCGCGCGGTTTCAGGGCGCCGATCTCTTCAAGCTTCGCGACGACCTCTTCGGCGGCGCGATCAGGATCAGAGGCATCGATCATGCGGCATTCGACTTTGGGAGATTCCTGTGCGCGGACTTCCTGCACCCAGGTCGGCGAACCGGCGAAGCCAAAGTTAGCTAGATCGGCACCGAGCGCGGCCGCCGTGACCACTTCGACCTCGCGGGCCTGGGCGGCCTCGCGTGATTTGGCGTCCATTTTGAGCGGGTTGATCAGGCGCTCGGCGCAGGTGAGCAAGGCCGGCATCCGGCATTCGACTTCCTCGACGCCTTCGTCGCTCTCGCGCTCGGCCCGGATCCGATCGCCGTCAATAATCAGTTTGCGCACACCGGTGATTTGCGGGATACCGAGCAGTTCGGCGATTTCCGGACCGACTTGGCCAGTCTCGGCGTCGAG
>DATJUF010000346.1:0-5591 GCA_035502655.1 Binataceae bacterium (SeqCode) | reverse complement strand
TAGGCGTACTGGAAGCCTGAGATGGCCGTGATTACCAGCGTCAGATAAAGCAATCCTTCCCAATAGAATTGATCGGCCGGAAATCGTCCAGTAAAGCGTGATAGTGCGCCGATGACGCAGAAGATCTGCAGGAAGGTACTGGCCTTGCCGAAATAAGTGGGGCGCACCGGGATACGCATATCGGCGAAAAACGAAATCATAAAATAGCCGACAACTATTACTACATCGCGGATGACCAGCACGCCGAGCAGCCATCCGGGAATCGCATCTTGCAGCGTCAACACGATGAATGTGCTCAGCAGCATCAGCTTATCGGCAAACGGATCGAGGAAGGCGCCGATTTCCGTCTTGGCGTTGAACCAGCGTGCGATGGTGCCGTCGAGCGAATCGGTAACCGCGGCGAGTGCAAAAGTATAAAGGCCGTAGGTGTAACGGCCCTTGCTCAGAAATGCGAGCAGAAGCGGAATCGCTCCCAGACGGCATAGGGTGAGGATGTTGGGGATGTTCAGCAGGTGGCGCAGTTGCAAACGGCCTGCGGGACTGGCCGCCGGTGACGATCGAAGCGGCGACTCGGGCATCGATGTGGTCTCCTGTTGCTTCCCCGGATGACGATCAGGTGTCAGCCAGAGCGATTCCTGCCTTGCGCAAGCGTCCCGCGACCGGCGCACTGACTCGGGCCGAGAGCGCGACGAGGCCGTCACGGTATTCTTCGCTGAGAATCTCGCCATCACGCCGCGCCATCGCGACCAGATCGCCGCGATCGGCCGCCAAGGTAACGTTGATTTCCTCCCGCAGACTGGAAAAATTGCGGGCAATAGCGGTTAGCAGCCGTTCGAGTCCTTCGCCGCGCAAGGCTGAAATCGCAACCGTCTCGAAACCGTGCGGCGGGCGCAACGGAGTCTCAAACAGATCAGCCTTGTTCATCACGACCAGCCGTGGCGTCTCGCCTACACCGATTTCTTCAAGGACGCGGTCAACAATCTCCATATGCTCGGCGGCGAGCGGCGAACTGGCGTCGACGACATGCAGCAGGAAGTCAGCCGTGCGCACCTCTTCGAGCGTGGCTTTGAAGGCCTCGACCAATAGATGAGGCAATCGATGAATAAAGCCGACCGTATCGGCCAGCATCACCTGGGTCTTGCCGGGCAGCCGCAGGCGCCGAATCGTGGGGTCGAGAGTCGAGAACGGACGATCAGCCGCCTCGACGCCGGCGTCGGTAAGGGCGTTCATCAAGGTGGACTTGCCAGAATTGGTATAGCCGACCAAAGCGACCGTTGGGTAAGGGACTTCAAGGCGGCGCTGGCGCTGCAATGAGCGCGTGCGTTCGACGTCTTTGAGGCGGATACGCAGGCGAGTCAGGCGCTCGCGGAGGCGGCGGCGGTCGACTTCGAGCTGAGTCTCGCCAGGTCCGCGCGTGCCGATACGTCCGCCACCGGCGCCGCCGCCGGCGGTCTGGCGCGACAGATGGGACCATTGGCGAGTCAGACGCGGCTGCAAATAGCTGAGCTGCGCGATTTCGACTTGAAGTTTGCCTTCGAGCGTACGCGCGCGCTGGGCGAAGATATCCAGAATAAGCTGGCTGCGATCGATCACGCGCAGCTTCAGTTCATTTTCGAGATTGCGAGCCTGGGCGGGACTGAGCGCGTCGTCGAAAATTGCGAGAGTTGCACCTTCGCGCCCGGCCATCTCGCGGACTTCGGCGGCTTTACCCTTGCCGATAAAGGTACGGGGGTCGATGGCCTTGAGCCGCTGCTGGACCTGGCCTGCGACTTCTGCCCCCGCACTTTCGGTCAATGAGCCGAGCTCGGCGAGAGAATCGTCGGTCGTAACCCCTTGAGAATTGCCCAACTCGACGCCGACGAGAATCGCGCGTTCGGCGTGATCGAATGAAGAATAGTTCGTAAAACCCAGTGGCACCGGCTCCTTGGCTTAGGTTAGAGGAAATTACCATAGCAAAATCGTGGGCCGGGTTCACCCGCAGCGGAAGCAGTGAAAGAAAGACCGGGATTCTTCGCGCGGAAGCCACGCGCGAGAATGACAGAAAAGGTTCGTATAGCCGATCGGATTCAAATTGAGCCACCACCGGTCCAGGGTGCACCGAATGCGAGCCGACTCCGAGCGGATTGGGCTAGCGCAGTTGGACGGCGTTGGGGGCGAGTAATTGCTCGAGTTCGGCGACAAAGGCCTCGCTCGGGGAGACACGATAGCCGTCACCGAGGAGGAAAATCGCCTCGCTGCCGTTGTCCATCCCGAGGTGCAAGTAGGTCAAAGAAGTACCGGTGTGGCGGCGGAGCAAATCCTTAAGGCGATCCATCTCACCGTTGGCGAGACGGCTGCGAGGCGCGCGAATTCGCACCTCACGCACGGAATCGGTGAGGGCGGTGCCGAGGGGACGAAGCTCATCGACGATAATCTGGGCGCGCTCGTCGTCAACGTCGAGCTTGCCCTTGGCGGCGACCGGCTCGTCACCCGTGATTACCGCTTCGTACTTCTGATAGGCCTCCGGCCATACGATACATTCGACGGCGCCGTCACGATCTTCGAGCGAGAAGGTGGCGTAGCGCTTGCCGGACTTGTTGTTCTTGAGCTTGACCGCCTGAATTACGCCAGCCAGGCGGACCTGGCTGCCGTCCGGCGCCGAGGGCAGATCAGCGGTCGTCAGGCTGCCGATGCGGCGCAGTTCGCGGTCGTATTTATCCAATGGATGGGCGGTGATGTAAAAGCCGAGGGTCTCCTTCTCGTACTTGAGCATCTCCTTTTGCGGCCATTCCTCGACCATTTCGCGAGGCGGGAGTGAAGCAGTGTCTTGGCTCTTGCCGAAGAGGCCGATTTGATTGCGGGCGGCGTCGCTCTCTGCGCGCTGCGTGATTTTGAGGGCGTCATCAATTTGCGCGACCATCACGGCGCGAGACATGCCGCTGAAATCAAAGGCGCCGGAGCGAATCAGAGCTTCGAGAACGCGCCGGTTGACCAGAGCAGTGCCGACGCGCATACAGAAGTCCGCCAGATTCTTGAAGAGGCCGGAGCGTTCGCGCACAGCGATTATTTCCTGGGCGGTCTTGGCGCCGACGCCGCGAATCGCGCCGAGGCCGAAGCGGATCGCCTCGCCGGCGACGGTGAATTTGACGCGGCTGTGATTGACGTCAGGCGGCAGGATCGCAATCCGCATCTCGCGCAATGCGGCGATATTCTTGTAGCTCTTGCTGGTGTCGTCCATATCGAGCGACATCAGGGCGGCCATGAACTCGCGGGGGTAGTGGGCTTTCAGGTAGGCAGTGGTGTAGCTGGTGAGGGCATAGGCAGCGGCGTGCGAGCGGTTGAAGCCGTAGGAGGCGAAAGTAGCGATTTTCTCGAAAATAGACTCAGCCAAACCTTGCTTGACACCGTTTTTCACCGCACCTGTGATGAAATGCTCGCGCTCGCGTTCCATCACGGCAAGCTGCTTCTTGCCCATAGCAGCGCGCAGGATGTCGGCTTCTTCGAGGGTATAGCCGGAGAGCGCCTGGGCCGCGCGCATCACCTGCTCCTGGTAGATGATGACGCCGTAGGTGTCGCGCAGGACGGGTTCAAGCAGCGGATGGTCATACTCGACCGGCTCCTTGCCGTGCTTGCGATGGATGAATGGATCGACCATGCCAGCGTCGAGAGTACCGGGGCGGAACAGAGAAATTGCGGCGATGACGTCCTCGAAGCAAGACGGCTTAAGCTCGGTGAGGAAGCGGCGCATGCCCGAACCTTCCATCTGGAAGACACCGACGGTGTCGCCGCGGGTGAGCAGGCGGTAGCTATCCGCGTCGTCGAGCCGGAGCTGGTTCAAGTCAGGTGGAGTGGCGCCGCTAGCGTTGATCAAGTCGAGAGTATCGCGAATCAGGGTAAGGTTCTTGAGCGCGAGGAAGTCGAACTTGATTAAGCCGATCTCCTCGACGCCCTTCATCGAATATTGGGTAATCGAAACGGAATCCTCGCTGCGCTCCTTGTCGACGTAGAGTGGCACGATATCGGCGAGTGGAACGTCGGCGATGACGACACCAGCGGCATGGCGGGAAGCGTGGCGCAGCAGGCCTTCGAGCTTGAAGGCGTAGTTGAACAGGTCGGGATATTTGGCCTGTGCTTCCTTGAGACGCGGCTCCATCTCAAGCGCATCCTTCAGCGGGAAATCGCGGCCTTGCTTAGGCGCGGGATAGAGCTTGACGATCTGATCAGTTTCGCCGAAGGAGAGTCCAAGGACACGGCCGACGTCGCGAATCGCTTGCTTGCCCTTGATCGTGCCGAACGTGATGATTTGGGCGACGCGGTCGTCGCCGTACTTTTTGCGGACGTAGGTCAGGACCTCGTCTCGCCGCTCGAAACAGAAATCAACGTCGATATCCGGCATAGAATGGCGGCCGGGGTTGAGCCATCGCTCGAATAGCAGCTTGTGTTCGATCGGGTCGACTTCGGTGATGCCGAGAGCGTAGGAGACGAGGCTGCCGACTACCGAGCCGCGGCCCGGCCCGACCGGAATTCCAAGGCCACGGGCGTAATTGATGAAATCGGCGACGATCAGCAAATAGCCAGAGAAGCCCATCTCGCGGATGACGGGGAGTTCGCGGTCAAGGCGCTCGAAATAGGGCGATTCGTCGAAATCGCCACGGCGGGCGTGCAATTCCATAAGGCGGCGGGCGAGGCCGGCGCGAACGTCCGCGTAGAGCCGTTCTTCGAGTTCCTTATCGCTGAGGGCGCTGCTGTTTTTGTCAAAGGGCTGGGCGGCTTGCGCACCGTCAGCCGTAATTTCTGCTGAGATTTCGGGTGAAGCTGACGCCGCATCTACCTGGAAAATCGGGAAGTGGAATTTGCCGAACTCGAATTCGAAATCGACGCGATTGGCGATTTCAACCGTGTTGCGGACGGCTTCTGAATCGGCCCCGAAAGCGGCGGCCATCTCATCGGGCGTTTTGACGTAAAGCTCGTCGGTATCGAAACGCCAGCGGGTCTCGTCGGCGAGGGTCTTGCCGGTCTGGATACAGAGCAGAACCTCGTGGGCCTTGGCGTCGCCGCGATGGAGATAATGGCAATCGTTGGTGGCGACGAGCGGGATTCCAGTGCTGCGGCCGAGATCGGTCAACGCGCCGTTAAGCGGGCCGTGGAGGCCGTTATCCTGCAATTCGAGATAGAAGCGGCCGGGGAAAGTTTTGGCGTACCATTGCGCGGCTTCGCGCGCGCGGTCCATGCGATCGGCTTTCAGGGCGCGGGCGATTTCACCTGAGAGGCAACCGGAAAGAACGATTAGGCCGTCGGAGTTTTCGGCGAGAATCTCCTTGTCGATGCGTGGCTTATAGTAGAGACCTTCTTTGTAGGCAGCGGTCAGCAGACGGCACAAGTTGCGATAGCCGGTACGGTTTTGCGCCAGGAGAATCAGGTGAAAATTGCCGCCCGCCTCGAAATCGTCAGCCTTGGAGATTTGGGTACGGTCGGTGCGTTTGCCCGGGGCGAGATAGGCTTCACATCCGATGATCGGCTTGATGCCGTTCTGCCGTGCCTTCTGGAAAAATTCGACCGCGCCGAACATGTTGCCATGGTCGGTCATCGCGATGGCCGGCATCCCGGTGGTC
>DATJUF010000345.1:0-42328 GCA_035502655.1 Binataceae bacterium (SeqCode) | reverse complement strand
CCGCTGCGGGACGAACCGGCACACTTACTGAGAAGCCGATGAACCGGGTCGATGCTTGGCGCATGATTCAGCGCCGCGCGGCGGAGCTTGGATCCAAGGTCAAGATTGGCTGCCATACCTTCCGTGCAACCGGCATCACGGCTTATTTAGATAACGGCGGTTCGCTGGAAAACGCTCAGGCCATGGCTGCGCATGAGAGTCCCCGGACTACCAAGCTTTACGATCGGACCGACGATCAAATTACGCTAGATGAGGTCGAGAAAATTGGAATTTAGAGAAACCACATGGCGGAGTTGAAGTCGCATGACGTGGACTTTCCCGTTAACCGTTCGACAGCATCTCGAGCAAGTTATTACGCACCGTCTAACATGGCCCAACCCCAACATCTGGCCGCTCCAGCCTCGAGGCGTTTATCTGATATCGGAACGTGAATGGGATTCTTATCCAAACCCCGCTCTAATAGGTACTTGCCGGGATCCGTTGGTCCGATATGTGGGTAAAAGCGACGCAAGAACGCCACAATTCGCTGCCAGGGTTGGCCAGTTGTTGATTGGCCTCGCTGGTTACGGAGATAAAACTTGGATAGGTCATCAGGGGGCTTACAATCTTTTGGAATACGTCGGCTGGCAAAACCCTAGCAAAGACCCTCTCGATTTTTACGTTGCCTGGTGCACCGACTACGTTTGCCCAGGCTGTGCGGAGATCGAGCTGTACAGATTATTTAAGTCCACGTTGAAACAGACCAGGCCAAAGAAATGTACTAGTACTCATCCGCCTTATCATATGACGGCAGCTTTAGAATTAGAGCAATAAAAAGATAGTCATCCCAGAATTCACGACCATCGCAAATGGCCTATCGACCTCCACGAATGGATATGAGGACCGCCCCAAAAGGCCTACTCCGTAAAGTTACTCCCGTGAGTAAAATGCACTTCAGGCCCACAGGATTTCAATTGATCATCATTATTGCGTGGTGGTCGTCTCTGACTGGCTTCGCAATACAGAATCAACTTGTGCCATCATCTTCGGCTACGCAGAACCAGAGCCAGGGTAGCGTTCTGGAACTGCCCTCGCCTGGCATTGAACCATCCGGAGCAAGCGTTGAACCGCAATTGAATCAGCCATCGGGCAACTCTTCTGAGCTGCTGAAAAACCAGAATCAGCTGGACCTTGAACCCTTGGTCGGCTGCTGGTCAGGAATCGTTCGAAGGGAAGATCTTACTTCGCTGGTACAGACGGGGCGATACAGGTATGGTTACTTTATCAACGAGCATTACAAATTGTGTTTTCAAAAAGACTGGTCTGGAATCATCAAACCAACCGTGCATGAGTCATGGCTAACTGATACTGTAATAGTGGGTCAAGTGTCCAAAACGAGTGTCATCGGAACTAGCGGCGAAACAGTCGATCTTCTAGAGTGGTTATCGTACGACGATACAGATGCCCATCCCGCTTGGCAGAATGATCCGAGACCGCATCCGCTTCCACAGCCGCATCACGTTGACGCCAAATCCATCATCAAAGTGCATCTGAATGGTTCGGCACTGAGCTTGGACGGTTCCACAATACAATATATCGATGCTTATCGTGGTCCGGCGGGTATGACGACTCAGTGGAACCGTTTTGAGGCTTTTCGGATGACTTGGAAGACCCAGCTGCATCGCGACCAATAAGTACGCAGTTTGAAGGAAAGTAACCCAGGCGAATCACTAAATTCCTAACCTGAAAATGTATTTTATCATGTTAGGAAAGGGCGCTTCGGGATGAGCTGGATTTAGCTAAAAATCTCGATAATTCAGGATCAAACAGGCGGTGTCGGCGGTTTCGATTCGGAGGCGAATCAAGAGTGATCGTAAATTTTAACGCCAACGCCGGAAGCTTTTACATTTGAAGTATCACTTTAAGTGTACGAGATCTGAGATATTTCGACTTAAGACTACTTCGCAGCGACCGCAGCGCACTTGGGATTCCCTTTGGTCCGATGGGCGAGGCGGAAGGATTCGGCGAGACAAGGTTGGCCGCCACTGCCGAAGCAAGAGGAAAATTCGAGGCTTGACGAAGCGAAGATTAAGCGAAATACTTCGGCGAACGCTGTCTAGAAACGAGCGGCGTAGAGGTGAATCTATGAGACTGGCGGTTGACCCGATCGTTCTTGTACCAGAAGCCATGCTGGGAGAGCGGACCGCACCTTGTGAGCCATGCGCGCGCTGCGGCCTATACCATCGGCTCGTCCGCGTCGGCCGGCTTTGGATGCAGCCGCAACATGAATGCCGCGTCAGTCAGGAAGAGGCCGTCAACTGACTTGAGCGCCTGCCGCCTGCGCTTTATCGCCGCATCCGCATCCTGCCGGTGAGCCTCAGTGTCGGGCGTCGATCTATGGCCTCGCAAAAGAGGTCTCGCCCAGGCAGAGGTATCTTCAAGGCGCCACGACTCGACAGGACAGGGCAGAAATAAGCGGTTAGTCTGCTCATCGGGCACTTCTTGCCGGTAGGCTTTATCCCGGCGCAGCCAGTCCCAAAGAGTGTCTGACGCAAGCCGTTGTACAAGGGTTTTTGACCGGGCCCGATTTTCGCGACAGATTTCGACGTCCCGAGGGCGACAAACACGCGGATATGGTCGCGCTTGTTCGCGAATGGAAAGGTAAGCGATTCACTGCGGCGTCTCATCGCTTCCATGTGCAGGTGCCGCGGATGTCTCCATCAACTTCGAGCGTGACTCGGTAAATGTGTTGTCTCGTCGTTCATTTGAGCCGCGCGGACCTGCGTTGCCCAGATGAAACCCGGCTGCACACAACGTCAGGCGCTATACGACTCCGACTTGTAAGAGCTGTCCAGTCTTTATGATTCAGTGCAACCGATCTGCTAAGATGAGTCAAAATTCAACTGGCGTTAACATGCTGGGTCATGACATCGAGGATCTGCGCACACGCGCGGACCCAGCGCCTCGTCGTTCCGAATGCCGATGACTGAGCGAGACTAAGCAAATCGTGCTCAGGCAGCACACAATTGCAGTCCCAAGCCGCACTATGAACCTGGGCGATTCGGCGAAACAACTCAACGCGCTGAACGGCATTAAGGGGCACGCAGCTCTCCCAGACGGAAGGCGTCGTCTGTTTGGCCTCCGTGTTCCAGCGGTTGTAGACCGCGCATTCCTCAACAAGAACGGTCTGCTGACTTCTCAGTGCTTCACCATAGTAATTGCGGCTGTTCGTGTTGAGCCGTTGCTGCATTTCAGGGGTCATGGCGAAGATGACACGCAGCGGCTGGAGTTGTCGGCACGAACAGTACCAAGCGAGCGTTCGAAAGCACGCCGGATGCCCATTGCTAGAAATCTGGCGGGCAACGTTGTCGATTTCATCGATGAACAAGAACAATCCCTGATGCCCCGTTGCTTTCAACCATTCGAGAACAAGTTGCACCCGGTAAGCAGCGGAGAACCGAGCATAACTCGACCGCCCCACAAGATCACCCGCGGACATCAGCGCAAACAATTTGAACAAGTGCGGGGAAGCGGCGAGAGCATCCGACCTCTCGGCAGCTAAGGCATTGGCTATAAGCCGGCGAACGTGACTGGTGTCTTCCACAGATTTCAAAACAGGCGCAATCGCCGCGAGCCGCCCCAGTGTTACGATGAATTCCTCACGGGTAGCCGCGGCGAGCCATTGCCGTAGAATGTCGAGGATTCCTTGATGATCGCGTAACGTGGGCAATGGAGACCGCAGTGTATTTAGGAGAACGCTCATATGACGCTGAGGTTGGTGCAGTGCCCCTTCGTCACGATTGACATCGAACGAGGCAACTGCGTAGCCAGCATCAAGGGCATTTTCGCAGGCAAGTGCTCGAAAGAAAGATTTGCCTTCACCGTATTCTCCCGTTACCGCGAACCAGCGAGGACGCGAGTCGGGAAGCAACAGGGTCGAGAGCCGCCGTTCCAGGTGATTCATTCCGACTGCAAATCTGGAGATTCCCAGCATTGGTGGTACACCTCGCTTCAGTCGGGCGAGGGTGCGGCGCGCGAGTCCTGCGATATTTGATGTAGGGCTGTTTTCGATCATTTACAGTCGTTGTCGCGGAGGACGGCGATACGAACCGAGCCGCCGACTCGTTTAGAATGGTCCAAAGGTAATCCGGATCAACAAGGAAGAAGGGCATCTTGCCGGGGTACAGAAGACGATTGATATTTCGTGGTCGACCCGAGTGCTCGCGCGATGTCGCTGGCCTTTGAAGCTGGATGGTTGATCAGGTAGGTAGAGATGCATTCCCGAAGGCTCATGTAATGGCACCGCGCGATTCATTCTGAAACTGATCAGCTCTGATACGGTACTCGTCATCAAGTCGATTCGTCTTGAAAAGCTCTGGCCACGACATCTCGAGGATCGACCATCGCAAACTCTTGTGGATGCTGTTGGGCCAACTCAAGTGCCTTGGTGATCGCGCGACAAAGGGGGCGCAGACCTCCAAGCTCGCCTAGTCGACTCTCATAGTTAGCTAGCAATCCGTTGAGCCACGCATCCGTAACGACCGCGCTCGGATCCCAGTGCTGGGCAACGGCATGAACGTCGCGGATCTTTCGCGCAAGTTGCTGTCGGTCGGCTGAACTCAAGGGGGAAGCGCTTAAGTCAATGACGACGGCTCGATAATCAACCAGTCCACTGAGTACTGGCAGTGGAATATTGATCTCTTCGATGCGGTCCTGGAGGGCCGGATATTCGCGAAACCCGCGCGCGCCGACGAACATGATGGGTGTAGCGGCGACGTAGCAAACAGCATGGTTCAAGGAGTTTCCACTAGCACGGCCATCAACGTTATCGAGAAGCTCACGCAGGTTTTGGTAGGCGGCGCGCCGCTGCGCTTTGCTGTAGTCCTGGATGGCCTCCGCTTCATCGATAAAAATGGCCATGCCGCCGTAGCCGAACGTTCGGAGTAGGGCCAGCGCGCTTCGCAAGATTTGCTTGGCGTTTGCACTCGTGATCGCCGCCAGAATGCCGTGCTCGCGCAACTCTGGTACTCTGTCGCAAGCAAACCACCGAACGACAGCGTCGCGCAGCCTTCTATCTTGATCACTCGACCGCTCAAAGGCTGCATTCGCATAGAGTCGCACGGCTGAAGCGAAGTCGCCGCTTACATTGGCCCTACGAAGCAGCAAATCCAGAGCGCTCACGGTTCGTTCGCGCGCGCCTAAGGAACGGGGGTCGATGCCTGCCCTGCTTTCGAAGCCGATATGGCGTTGAATCCATTCATCGAGGATCCATGGCCAGCCATTCGCTTCTCCCGGATCGTATGCCTGGTCGCGTTCTTTCATAAGGCCACGACAGATACAATTGCGAAGTATGGCGGCGTAAAGTTGCTCGAATTTGTCGAGCCTTATCCCCTCGGCCTTGGAGAGTTTCACGTAACTTGTGACCCAGTTGCGCTCCATAGCTAGGGCGTGAATCATGCCAATAAAGTGAGTCTTCCCATGACCGTAGTCGGCGTTCAGAAAGTGAACGTCGGCGCCGTCGCCCTCGGTGAGATCGTCCAGGAGACGGCCGATCTCCAAAAAATATCGTTCTCGGCCGACATTAAGGTGCGGTACTCCTTCCAGAGGGGTAGTCCCAGCCGCAAGCTGCCGAACTATCTTCTTCGCGAGCGAACCAGTCAGGGGAGTTGTCATTAATTTTCTCAGCGATCGATTTTCTCACCGATTGACAGACTTGAACGTCAAACGGCCGCAGGTTGCCAGTCGATCAGTCTGGGGAAAGTACATAAATAGACCATCCTCGGCGAACGATCCTCCGACGACTTCGAGCTCGTATTGTTTCCCCGCCTCTTCCACTGGCGGACCGCCAGCGGAGAGGTAGTGCGTCAGATCAGCGCGAAATTGGGCGGCCGAGTACTCCCGGTACAAGTCCTGTCGAGGATCTCGCTGAAAGGCTTTACTTTGGCGTAACCAGGTGAGCTCGCCCAGTAAATCGTGAAACAGTACCCCGTGCCCGGCTTGTCCACCGCTCGCTTGATAAGCCTGCCACATGGACGCGACGAAGTCGGTCGGCGACGTTAGATGAGCCGTAAGTTGCGCTAGGTCGACGGCAACGTGATCAGCGAGCCTTTCTGCGGTAGGAGCAACCACCGCACGGCCGTTTACCGTCGCGCGGTCTTTCAATTCGTCGAGCGCGACGAAAACGATCCCATCAATTACGGGCTCGGGCCAACTGCCGATTACCTTCCATCCCATCCCATCGGCAATCCGTTCAAACCGAGCCTTGCGCGATCGGCGCTCGCCTGCCTTCCAAGCTTCCAATCCGTTGCGAAGTGGCCGGAGACAAGTGCTGCAGGCTTGAAGTGCCGATTCTGCTTCCGCCGCCGCCGCTGCCAATTGCCCTGCGTTTTCAGAAGTAACTAGCGTTCGAATCAAACCATTTTTCTTTACTTCGTCACTCGTAACTTGAATCGCCGCGAGATGGCGCACTAGGGCTCGGGCCACTGCATCGAATTCTTGGAAACTCCCGAGAATCGCCGCGTCGTCGAAGTCTGGAATTGCCGCTAGAGGCAGATCGGCTGGGCGCGGCCTGTTGGCTGGACCTGCTTGCTGCGGTGCCTTCAGTTTCTTCGGTTTCTTGGTTCCCATCTCGGTCTTCATCCTCAGCAGAGTGAGATGCTCAACTTGCCTTTTCGGACATTGCTTGCTCAAGAGCTGGAATCAGTCCCGGCTTGATCTTGATCAAGAACTCTTGGTCGAGCCGCGACCCTCCCGAGTACTCAAGGTATGGTCGCCACGGTCCGGCCGCCATCCGCCGTAGTAAGTCGAACATTTCGTCAATCTCGACGATCCAGTTGTCTTCCCAGGCTAACAGGCACCCCGCTAACGCGATCGTACGACCCGGCGTGAACCCAATCTCGCGCTGTAGAAACCGAAAGCCGCGCGCGAAGTACAGAAGTCGCCGGCGATCATCCGTACATGGATGACAGCGGCGCTCGTAGATCGCGGACGACCAGCGGAAGAAGTGCTGATCCAGCAAGTCCGCTTGGTTGTATGGATCCTCACGCAGTGGCTCGAGAACTTCGTCAGCGATGCGACAGGCCTGGTTGGCACGTGAAGGTACTGCACGACGACCAGCGATATCAGTTTCTACCCGATCCAGCAGCTGCAATTCAAAGAGATGGTGATATCGCGGCTGAGCCTGATTCTTCGCGACGCCCTTGGCATGCAGGCGTTCCGCATACGTCCGGCACTCCCTGATCGCTTCCGCGTTGGTGATGTCTGATTGTCGCTCCAGGATTTCAAGCAGACGAGTCGCAGCTTGCCGAATAAGCTTTGGAGAGTTGGGGAGGTCGCCTGCTGGTTCATGAGCAAATTCGTGCATGAGATGAGGTGTGAGTATGTCGGCCGAGAGTAGTGAGTAAAGAAAGAAAAGTTGTAGTGCGGGACGCGCTCTGACATCGAATGGATTGGACTCAGGCCCTCCATCTAGTACACCGGGCAGAATGTGCAGAAGAAAGTTCTGAAGGAATACGCCTTTCTCGGAGAGCGCGTACCCGGTCGTTAGAAGTTCGAACGAACGGCCCATCTCCAGAATGTGCTCGGCGTTCTTTGTCGCAAGTACGCCAAGATGCGATGACAGCGTTTTTTGGGCTAGCCACAAGGCCTGCAACGGGTACGATCTAGTCTGCGGGGATTGAAGCCGAAAGATATCCTGGAGTGCTGCAAGCTTCTCGTCAACCGGAAATGTAATGCGATTCAGCTCATCCGGATCAGCACGGTCCAAGAATCCTTTCCAACGAGGATCCCTGTATTCGATGGTTGCAAACAAAAAGCGACACAGACGGTCCACTAGCCCTTGACGTGTATCGAGCTGCCGGCCTCCAACTAGCGATAGGCAACCGAGATAACCGAGCCGAAGCTGCGATGGGTCAAGATGCGTAATGAGTTTCACGCCGTCTCTCCACCATGTACTCGGATGCGTGGCCGCACGTTCATGATGAAGCCGCGAGCCGCACCACTATCTCGCTCCAAGCGAATGTGGGAGCTACTCACGACGGCTTGTCCGATATCGAGCGAGCGGATAAGACTTGCGTAGTCCAAAGTGCGTTCGCGGAGCTTCACGGTCTCAGGCCATGCGGACTGCATGTCACGCAACGTGACATCGATATCCTCTTGCGTCATCAGGCGATGGACAATGGTGGTGTCGACTTGAGCGCGGACTTTGGCGCTAATGGCGCCAACACTCGGTCGCTGCGTCGCAAGGACCATCGACAAGCCGTAATTGCGGCCCTGAAGGCAGAAATCCTCCAACGCTCGCCTAGCTTCTTGCCCTTCGTCGCCGACAAGCTCCTGGGCCTCGTCAATGGCGAGCACGGTCCGTGGGATCAGCACGCCGAGCCTCTCTTCAAGGCGTTGGTGTTCATCGGCGGGCAGCTGAGATTGGAGATCAAGTCGATTGCGGATCTGGGATGCCTCTTCGCGTTCCCGCATGATTCGGCGGATCAGCAGTCGCGTTAGCACACGACGGAGGTCGTGACCGATTCTCGTTGGGAGCATGAGCACAGAGAGTTGTCTCTCACGGATGATCTCAGTGAGGGGAGTGGCGCCACCGGCGAATAAAGGAAGTCGAGCGAAGCTGCGGAAGTCGCGAAGCAGCGCGCGGCAGGTCTGCTGGGTGTGATCGAAGTCGTGGCCGGCAGCGGCCGACGCACGGACTGACTCTAGGTACTCGATGACGTCTTTAAGTGAATACCGCCGGTTCGGCGGCCGCTTCCGACCCTCGATGTCGGTCCAGCCTTCGTCACGAATCGCCTCGATGACTTCGGAGAGCAGGATTCCTTGTGGATCGCGAATGAGGTTCGTCCCAAGTACGTCAGCCCAGTCCGGAGCGTCTAGGTCAGCGACATCGATGTGGAATTCACAGATTGACTGATGGTCCGTTTCTCGCTTGAAACCTGCAGGAATCCAGACAACAACGTTGACATCGTCCGGAGTGATGCCCCAACCCTCGAACATGTTCCATTGCTCGCGAACGCGTGGTGTGCCGTCACCTCGTACAGGGAACAGGGAGGGCCAAAAGTTTCCCATGGGATCGAGTAGCAACACGCCTCGTCTAGTGCGAATCCGCGAGATGGATGTCTCGTCGGCAATTGTGCACAGACCTTCAAGGAGGGAGCCGAGGCAGAAGCTCTTGCCACTGCCTCGCTTGCCGATGATGAGAGACACGAACTCCTTTGTGGCGTCGAAAAACACGCGGCGTGAACCCCCGAACTCAGCCACTTGGCCGATATAGACTTCGGTCTGTCCTCCCTCAGTACCAACAAAAACCGGAGAATTTGGGAGCTGCGGCTCGACGATGTAGTTCTTGGGAGATGGCATGAAATGATGCTCCTTGAGCTACGCGTTGATACCTTGCTGAACGAGGAAGCCCTCGTCGATGACTCGCTTGCTCTGCATGTAGGCCTCCGCTGCCAGAACATCGAGCTTAGGAATGATTTCGGCGGGTTTGCCAATCTTAGGCTGTTCGCCGAAGTAGCGGCAGAACTTATTGAAGGCATTCTGAGTAAAAGGGTAGCACTCCCCTGCGTAGCCTGGGACGGTGGTAGAAAGTTGCTCAGTAGCTTCAAGCGTCTGACGCTTGCGAGCGTCAATCAAACTTGTCAGCAGGTCTCGAACGAATGCCTCGGCGTCCGCCGTCTCGTAGGCAGGCATTTGGATGTACTTGTCCACGGTGAATCGACGGACAATCTCGGGCGCATAGATGATGGCCGGAATCCCATCGAGGCGGGAGGCCCCGAGGGCGAGAACGATGCTCAGGTTCGGAACATCGAGGACCGAGCGGATTGTCTCGACCCAACGAGCCTCGGCATTCTTGTTGGTGATTTTCGACAGCGCCTCGACCTGGTCCACCATGTAGAAGAGTTGCTTGCCGAGTTCGACTTCGATGATGGTGGCAAAGATTTTTAGGACATCAGCGAATTCGACGGAACTATCGAGCATATCCTTATGGACATTCGCCGCGCCCATGTCGCCCTCGACATCCTGACCAGCCAAGAACCGCCAAGCGATCTCAGCAAAGCGTTCATTGGGTCCTCCGAGGACTCCAAATGCGTTGACTACGTCTTCAGAGGTCGCAAGTTGCTCGAACGGGATCGGGCCAGGCGTATCCGTCCAAAGCTTCTTAGCGTACCCGACCGTAGCCTTACGCATCTGATCGAACTTTAGACGGCTGATAAGTTCATAATGAAGTTGTTCAAAGCCTGACTTGTCTTGGAGGTCTCGTGTTGTAACGACCACGGGGTAGAAAGATGGAGATCGATCACCGAACTCGTTGTTGATTAGGTACTCCATATAACGCAGTCGCTGAGTCTTTCCGATACCGTAGTCTCCCCACCACACTATTCGAACCGGATTGTGAAGGAGCAGCGCGCGTTCGAGCTCTCGCCGGATACCGTCGCGCCATGCGACGTTACCGAACATGAACTGGCGGTCGCGGTCGGGCATGATTTGAAAGTTGGCACGCCCCTCGTTCAGGCAGAACCACTCGGCGAAAGAAAAATTAGGCATTGTACTCTCCTATCTTTGGCGCCGCAGCGGATGGAACTTACCTTGCAGTTTCATCTTACGAGCGTCAGTTGTTATCCGACACTTCTTGGTCTGGCTTCCAACGGCCGACAGTCGTCACGGCGTCTTGAGCATCAGGAAACAAGACGCCAAGGTCATCCTTATTCAAGCGATTAGCGAGTTTGTATCGGTATACGGCCTGTTTCACCAATTGTTGGAAGAAGGCAAGAAGCTTCTGCGGCTGACCGGGAGCAGGAATTTCGCCGGCGAGCGCGCGGGCCAAGTACACATTGACCGCTCTACCAATGAACGACTCTACCGCCTCCTCTTGAGTAGTCGCGCCGGGCGGGCGAACAAAGAGCCGCTCCTCCGGCATGACGTCCTTCAGGCGCCGGTGACCGTTGTAATAGACATAAAGGTCAAGCCGCTGGCGCAGCTCTCGCAGGTTTCCTGGCCAATCATAGGACTGGGCCCATTGAAGATCTTCTTCGGTAAGCTGAATAACCCAACTGGACTTATGCGGATGCTTGGTTGGCCAGTCCTTTTCGGGGAGCAGGCAATATCGATCTGCGGCGGGCTCAAGAGCAGGCCCTAATTGCTCGTCTCCACGCTGACGCTGGTTTATAGAACGAAGCATCGAATATGCAAGTTCGGTAAGCGTATCGCGTCGTTCGCGAAGCGGCGGGAGATGAACTCGGTAGCCCAGAATGCGCCGATATAAGTCTTCTCGGAAATCGCCAGCTTGCACGAGGGCTTCGAGGGATCTGTTTGTGGCAAGGAACAGCCGATGCTCGGAGGTGCGCTCGTCGCTGGCGATTCCCCCGACAGGACGAAAGGTCCGATTTTCTAGAAAATGGAGCATTTTGGCCTGAACCGCGCGACTGAGATCGCCGATCTCATCAAGCAATATGTCGTCAACCGCCGTGTCACCAAAAATGCCCGGATGGTCGTCATTTGCACCAGTGAAGGAATTTTTGCGGTGGCCGAAGAGTTCGCTGCCGGCTAGATCGTCCGCTAGCTGTGGTCCCAGAACGGTGGCCAGCCGCGGGACCCGTACTGCCTTGCTCCCACGTGCGCGAAGGTGCTCCTTGAAGAGGAGTCGATCGATTAGGGTCATGGCAGGAAGCGTGATGCAGCCGGCGCGATTATAGAAGAGCTCGTGGCGTTCATCGTCAGTCAGCGTCAACCACTGCGAGTGGGCGGAGATGGCTCGTGCGGTGTAGTTCTTTCCGACACCCGACTCACCGGTCAAGAGAATGCTCGGCACGGCGCCTTTGAATCTCTGGCAGTACTGATTGAGGTACAGGACGTCTTGACGAAACTGAATCGCAGCAGGCGACGCTCCAGGGAAGACATGCGTCAAAAAGTCGTCGTCATCGATATCGAGTGGAGAGGACATTTGGAGTCTCCCGTGGTGCTGATCCTTTCGCTGTTGAGACCGAGACAACATCAACTATTGTGCCAACGAGCCTGTGGCAGCGGAATCAAGTTGAAGAGTACGTTTCAGCATTAGCTATCCCATTTCGAATAGGGCATGCCGATGAGATCGTCGGTTTAGCCGACGGGGGCGTCGGTTTCACAGCCTGCACTGTCGGGAGGCAATCCAACGCAAAAACAGTTGATGCTGAGCAGTTTGTGATTGCGTCAATCCTGTATGGTTCATTTTGATACTTTGATTTGTGCGCGCAAAACGAAGCTTGAAAAGGACGATGAGAAGATCGGAAACCTTTGTCGAGATCGGGCAGCAGCCGTCCCTCAGCAAAGGCAACCCAGCCTGGGTGGCAGTGGAGCAATCCACTTCGTAGAAACGCAGCCCGCGATTGAGCGCCCCGAGTAGAGTCCCGAAATTAATATTGTATCGCAGGAGTTACGCCGTCCATTTGGCGGAGGATAAGAGCAGCGCGGCCTGGTCGAGCGTAAGGGTCCCGCCGGGGTCGAAGCATGGCACGTTTAATGAACTTCACTCCAAATGCGATCGATTTCTCGAAGTCTCCTCTGCTCGATATAGTGGAGGACTCGCTGTTCGGGGATGCCATTTTGCTGACGAACGTATTGAGATCACGTTGCCTCGGATTAGGCCGCTGAGTGCAAGGCGTGATTTCGGGAATGAATGGGATAAGCGGCCTCTGACCCGATGCGGGGACTTTTGCCTTCGAAAGCGTTGCGAGAGCGATCGCAAGCATCTTCGGTATTGGTATGAATAAGTAGGGTGATAGGCCAACTAGCATGATATTTAGATCATTCGGATATGGTGGCCATGCTTAAATTGACGCTGGAGCGACTCCAGGCGGCGATGGGCGGTCGTTGGCGAAGCCCGGGATGAAGAACGCGATAAACTTGTTTGAACCCGTAGTACACGCTTTTGATCTCATGGCGTATGCGTTCGGGGACTACGGGCATGCCGGTGGGAAGTAGCGCGACGGTCCACGCTTTCAACCGGCGCATCCTCGCCGAGGACCTGGTCCGCGTCCGCCGTCCCGACGATCGGGAACGCTACGCCGCTTCGCAGCGGCAAGCCCGCATTGATCCTAATCCCCACCAGATCGACGCAGTGATCTTTGCACTGCGACGCCTTCGCGAGGGCGGCTGCATCCTCGCCGACGAAGTCGGGTTGGGAAAGACCATCGAGGCGGGCCTCGTAATCGCCCAAAGCCGGGCTGAGGGCGCCGAGCGTATCCTCCTGATCGTTCCCAAGTCGCTCATCGGGCAGTGGCAGAGCGAGATGCTCAACCTGTTCGGCATTGTGGCGCGCGAGGACCAGACCAACTTTTTCGCACCGGGAGTTCACCTAGTCGGCCGCGAGTTCGCGGGCAGCGAACGTGGCGCCGAGCTGCTCGGTAGCATTGCACCTTTTGATCTGGTCGTTATCGATGAGGCCCACGAGATCTTCGCGGGCCTCCACAAGCGCTTCGGACGCGACGGGCTTTACGATGAGACGTCCAACGAGGCCCTGATGGCGCATCGGGTCCGCGGCTTCCTCCGCAGTGCGTCGATACTGCTGCTTACAGCGACCCCGATACAGAACTCCCTGGCCGAGTTATGGGGACTGGTTCAGTACGTGGAACCAACTGGCACTCTGCTTGGCGATATTGCCACGTTTCGCGAGGTGTTTTGCAGCGAGGACGACCGCACGCTGGTCCCCGGACAGGAGCACGAGTTGCAACGCCGCCTAGCGATAGTGCTCCAGCGAACGCTGCGCCGACAGGCGCAGGAGTTTCTCGATCGGCCATTTACGGAGCGGCGATGCCGCTTATACGAGTACGCGATGAGCGACGACGAACGTTCGCTCTATGACGACGTCACAGAGTATCTCCTTCAGCCGTCGTTATATGCTTTCGCCGGCCGGCAGCGCCGCTTGCTGCTGATAGGGTTTCACCGTCGGATGGCCTCTTCGATTGCGGCGCTGGCGGCAAGCCTCGAGAACGTAGCCGCGCGGCTGCGCCGTCTGAGCACCGGTCAGCAACCTATTGACGACGCGCGCGAGGTGCTCGACGATCTTGAGGAAGACGAGCATATCGAAGAACCTGGTGAGGACGCTCCCGTCGCTTCCAATCGCGGGGCGGTCGCCTTCGAGTTGGCTCGTGTCGAGGGCTTTATCGCTCGCGCGCGATCTCTCCCACACGACGCCAAAGCACGCTCTTTCCTGGACGCCATCCGCGTCGTACTTGATCTGGGCCGCAATGGTCGCGGCAGCGGCAAGGCCGTCGTGTTCACTGAGTCAATTACCACTCAGGAGTACCTGCGGAAGCTGCTCGTAGATACCGGCCTGACTGACGAAGAAATTACTCTATTTCGCGGCACGAACGATCACGCGCGGGCGCAGCAAGCACACGCCAGATGGCTACAAGAAGAGGGGAGCAAACTTCCGCCGGGTTCACGACCGACCCGCGAGGTAGCTGTGCGGCTCGCGCTGGTTCACGAGTTCCGCACGCGCTCCAAGGTTTTGGTGTGCACCGAGGCCGGAGCTAAAGGTCTCAACCTGCAGTTCTGCGAGACCATCATCAATTACGATCTGCCCTGGAATCCACAGCGCATCGAGCAGCGCATCGGCCGTTGCCATCGTTATAGCCAGCAGCGCGATGTCACCGTCGTTAACTTCATCGCCCGCGACAACGAAGCTCATCGGCTGACGTTTGAGATCCTTAGCCAGAAGCTCGACCTGTTTGGCAGGGTGCTAGATGCTTCGGATGTAGTCCTACACGAACCGCGCACCGACGCACCCGAGATCGTCGTGTCGGCGCTATCGCTCGAATTGGAGACCGACCTCCGCAACATCTACAGCCGCTCGCGGACACTTGACGAGGTGGCGCGCGAGCTTGCTGAGCTGCGCGACAAGATCGCCGCGCGCAGGGACGCATACGAAAAGGAATATCAGCGTACTTCGCAGATCATCGAATCGCGCTTCGATGAAGAGGTGCGCAGCGTCTTCAAACGCCTGCGCGAGGAACTCCCCGAGGGGCTCGCACAGTTAGACCGCGATCTCGCCGACCTCGTGGAAGGCTATCTGGCTTCGCGCGGCGCCGATCACCGGCGTCGCAACGAGGACGGTCGCGTGGTCTTCGAGATCGCACCGACCGTCGAACTGATCCCCGAGGTCGGGAACGGATGGCGCTTTGCAACCGGCGACGCCCGCGGCCTGACCGATGCTGAGCCGTTGAACCTCGTGCATCCGCTGGTTCGCGCCGCGATCGCGGACGCACGAGCCTGGCCTGGCGGGTCGGTCGAATTGTTGCTCCCATCCAGAGATGATGCGGACCTCGCGGCGATGGCCGGGAAGGTTGGGGTGCTTGCTGTGGCGCTCGTCGATTACGCCGGGTTCGAGCCGGTGCAGCGCTTGATTGCCGCCGGAGTAGTGGATGGCGTGCCGATCGATCCGTCGCTGGCTTCTAGGATCATGCGGTTGCACGCGGCGGATACGCAGGCATTAGGGGTCGCTGTTGATCCGCAGGACCTGGAAGACGCGATCAGCGAGGCCGTGTTTGTAGACCAACGCGAGACCGAGCAGCGCGAGCAACAGCATTTCGAGCAGGCGACCGGCCAGCTGGAACGGTTCGTCGACGATAAGGTTCTGGTATGCCGCCGCGAATTGGCGAGCGTTTCGGAGAAGCTGCGTTCCGCCCGGGTGCGGCGCGACACGGTTGTCGGCTTCAGCGCCCGCGAACGCGTCGAGGAGGAGATCACTCGGCTTACGAAGCGGGAAGAAATGCTCGAACGGCGGATAGGGGCGTTGGATTCCAGGGCGGACGAGGTCTATCGAAAATGGCGAAGCAGGTATCACGAGTTACGGTACCGGGCTCCAACCGTAAGCCGGCTGTTCCAGGTGGAGTTCCGCATAGTGGCCGCGAAACCGAAGACATCGTGATCAAGCTGCTGCACACTGCCGACTGGCATCTCGGGCGGCGGTTTCCGTCCTTCCCCGAGGAAGCGCAGAAGAAGTTGTCGCGCGCGCGCATGGACGTGGTCGCGACAATCCTCGATCTCGCTCGGCGTTATGCGGTGAACGCCGTGCTGTGCGCCGGCGACTTGTTCGATGACCCTAGCCCTGCCGCGGACTTCTGGGATGGGCTCGCCGCGACGTTGCGCGGTCGTACTGGCCCGCATCCCCCGGTCTTTCTGGTCCCGGGCAATCACGATCCGCTTACTTCCGAGTCGGTGTGGTCTCCGGATCATCCGTTTCGAAAGGGCCTTCCGGAATGGGTGCATATCGTTGACCAGGATAATTTCACCTATGAGCTTGCGCCCGATGTGGTCCTTTATGCGAGCCCATGCCGGTCGAAGGCCGGAGAGAACGACCTGGCAATAGCGCTTCCAGCCCGCGAACCCGGAGACGCGCGGGTGCGTATCGGATGCGTCCATGGCTCTACCTTCGACATGGATGGCTATCAGACGAACTTCCCGATTTGTCGAGACGCGGGCGTACAGCGCGGACTCGACTATCTCGCGATCGGTGACACGCATTCATTCCGCGACGTTACGGAGAGTTCGCCGGTCCCGACGGTTTATCCGGGTGCGCCTGAGCCTACGAACTTCGATGAGCCTGGCGCCGGTAGCGTAGCTCTCGTCGCGCTGTTCCGGCATGGATCACGGCCTCGCGTAGAAAAGGCACCCGTTGCGTTCTGGCGGTGGATCGACCAGCGGTGCCGCAATGTCAACGAGCTGCGCGCCTTGCTGACCATCCCGGACCTCGATCGCCATGTCGTAAGGCTGCACCTGGACATGACGGTGTCCGTTGCCGAGGAGAGCGAGGTCGAGCGCATCTTGCGCGAACTCCAGGGTACCGACGCCACCCACGGGCGCGCTGGCGTCCTTGTGGTGGACCGCACGAACCTGAGACTGCAACCCGGTTCGGGCGGTGTTTTCCCGCAGGATCTCCCCGCGGTCATCAACGACACCATCGCGCGCCTCGACGGGCTCATCGCGGACGCGAGTGACGAGGCCGAAAAGGAACGGGCGACGCGTGCACTCGCACACTTGTACAAGCTTCTTCAAAATCAGCAGCCCGCAGGGGGACGAGCTCTTTGAGGATTCTTCGGCTGCACGTTCGTGACTTCGCGACGATCGAGGACGCGGATGTCGAGTTCGGCCCCGGGCTGAACGTTCTGTACGGCCCGAACGACCTAGGTAAGTCGACCTTAGTCGACGCCATCCGCTTGGCCTTGCTGCTTCCTCAAACGTCAACGCACATCGAGGACTATGTGGCATGGACCGGAGGCCGCGATCCCGTGGTTGAAATGACCTTCGAGACTGAGCCCCAGCGAATCTGGCGCGTCAGGAAGGAGTTCCGCAGAGGCGGTGTGGCAGTGTTGCAGGAGTCGAAGGACGGCGTGGACTTCGATGAAGTCGTGCGCGGTCGAAGGGTGGACGGAAAGCTGCGGGAGATCCTGTGTTGGGGCATTCCTGAGCCGGGAGGTGCGGGCGGGAGCAGAGGCCTTCCCACTAGCTTCCTCGCGACCGTGCTCCTGTCCACGCAATCGGAGGTGACCGCCGTCCTTAAAGGCAGCTTGCAGAGTGATTCCAGCGATTCGGGAAGGGAGCGGATCGCAGCGGCGCTGGAGGCGGTGGCACAGGATCCCTTGTTCGCCGAGTTGCTCAGAACGATCCAGGCAAAACGCGATGAAGGGTACACCGACGCCGGCGCGAAAAAGACCGCGAAGGGAAGTCCCTTTAGAATCGCAGCGGAGCGCCTGAACGAGGCGAGGAACGAAAGGGACAGACTTCAGACGGTTGTTGACGAGTCGGAAGGCGTTGAGACGCGGTTGCGCGATCTGACCTCGCTGCGAAGCCAGCGCGAAGAAGCGCTGATGGACGCCACGGAGCGACTTACCACTCTGCAACACCTCGAAGCACAGGCCGCCGATCGCTGCGCTGCGGCGGACGAGGTTGAGCATGCGCGCCATGAGGTGGCGCGCATCCAAAAGATCGCGTCTGATGTGGACGCGGCGGAGCGAAGCGTTGGGGATCTGGCCGGAAAGATCGAGGCAGCAGAGGAGGAGCTCAAGACGGCCCAGATGGGGCAAGCGGAAGCTGACACCGCTTTCAAATCCGCACAAGAGGCCGCCCGAGAAGCAGCATCGGATCCCGCGGTGAACGACACCGTCGCCCGCCAGGGACTTGAGCTGCGCAAGGCTGCGGCAGAGCAAGCGTTGCAGGAGGCGCAACAGCGGATCGATGCTGCGACCGGCGCGCAAAAACTCGTTGACGCCGCGGCGAAAGCGGATACTGAGCATCATGCTCAACAGATCGAAACCGAGAAAGCACGAGCAGCACTAGCCGAAGCGGTCGACAATGAGCGCGCTGTCGGCGAACGGTTGCGCAGGATAGACCTCCTCGAACGCGCGCTCGACGTGCGCAGCGCCGACGAGCGGACGGCCGCTGCCCGCGCCGACGTGGACACGCTTGGGGCCCTTCAAGCGCGTCGCGAAGCGGAAGCAACCGAACGCGAAGCGCTGGAAAAGCGCCGGGCCGCAATCGTCGTACCGGACGCCGGCGCGCTAGGGCCGATGCGCCATCTTGGCCACGATCTCGCCGCAGCACGCGGCGCGTTGAACGTTGGTCTCGTCGTAACGGTGACGGCCAACCGCCCAATCGCCGTCCGAGCGAAAAAGGACGGGACGGCTGTGGACCCGGCACCATCCGGCCAAGCGTTGGAGGTGGAAGCTAATGCAGAGGTCGACATCGATATCGGCGACGTCGCAAGCGTGCGTGTCCGGGGCGGGCGGCGTGACGCGCAGGAGATAGTCGAAGCGCTGGAGGCTCGATGGAGCCGCGAGGTTGCGCCGCACCTCGCCGCGGCCAACGTTACAGACCTCGAGGGACTGAGCGCGAAGATCGCGGAGGCTCACGGGCTGAATACCAGCATCGAGGCGGAGAACACTCAGCTGCAGTCGCTTCAGGTCCAGATTCACGCACTGGCCGACTCCGCAGAAAGGTTACGCGAGGCCCTGGAACGCACCAACTTGTGCCGTGCCGCGCTCGGGGACATACCTTACGAAACGCTTACCGGCGAACTCGCCGCATTGGACCCTGAGCCAACGGACAAGTTGCGAGTGCGCCGGCAGCAGGCGTCCAGCGACCTTGAGCTGGCGCGTGCGGCAGCGAGCCGGGCTGACACAGCCCACACTCTGGGGCAGGAGCGCGCCGGCAATTCGGGTGCTGCGTTGGACACGGCGGTTGCCGCGCGGGACGCCGCTTTGGCGCCCTTCCCGCACGGCCTGGTTGCGGCACTCTCTACCGCTCAAGCCGCGCTGGCAGCCGCATTAGGGGAGCAGAAGAAGATCGTGGGCGAGCTCGCTTCGTTGGAGCGCACGATCAGAATGCGCAATGAGCAGGTCGAAGCGGCGGTGCGCGACGCTCGCGCCGCAGCCGAGCAGGCGCGCGAGCGGCTCGATGCGGCAAATGTGGAGCGCACGAAGACGATCGCCGATCATGCATTGCAGGTCGGTCTGCTCGAAGGGCTGCGAAGACAGCGAGACGCCGAGGATCTCGCCGCCGCCGCCGATCGGCTCCGCAGCGTGACCGATCGCTATGCTGCTCTACCGGTCCCTGAGCGGATGGTGACCGAGGCCGAAATCACGACGGCGCACGCCGCTGAAACGGCAGCGCGGACTGACTTGGAAACGACTCACCGCGAGATCGAGCGGACGCACGGCGCGCTCGCACAGGTAGGCGGCGCGGTAGCGCGCGAGCGGCTGCGCGACGCAGTCGAGGTGTTCGAGTTGGCGGAGCGCCAGGAGCGGGAGATCGAGGCTGATTACGAGGCGTGGTCGCTACTGCTTGAGCAGATGAAGCAGGCCGACGCAGCGCAGGCGAGTAACCTCGGCCAGGCCCTCGCGCCGGGCATAGCGGGGCGCTTCGAGGAATTGACCCAACGGCGCTACGAGAACATCCGGCTGACCGCGCAACTCGGGACTGAAGGCGTTCTGGCTGCCGGCGCCGTGCGGCCAACGACGCGCATCTCAGTCGGCACCCGCGAGCAGCTTTCAACGCTATATCGCCTCTCGCTGGCTGAGTACCTGAGCACGGCTGTCGTGCTCGACGATCAGCTCGTCCAAAGCGACGATACGCGCATGGACTGGTTCCGCGCGCTGCTCGCCGAGAAGGCCCGTAGTTTCCAAATCGTTGTATTCACATGCCGGCCTGGCGACTACCTCCCCGCCAATGCGGTGGTGTCCAAAGGAAAAGGCGCTTATAAGGACACAGATGGCGGGTTTGTACGAGCGGTCGACCTCACACGGGCATTGGGGAAAGGATAGGTCTACGAAGGTGCCAATCGCTTCGGCAGACGTCGACTGATCAGGCGGTGCATGAGAGAGGTCGCCCTACCCTACGCCACTTGTGGACACACATTTCGCGTGACAGAGATCCCCAAGTTACCTAACAGCGGCGAAACGATCGAACACCAGCAGCCCCCGAGTCGTGTTCTATCACGAAGATATGCGACCGCACGTAGAACGAGCTTTCGCTCGATAAGGAATCCGCCGCCGACTGGTATTCTCCCCGCCGGGATGATCGGCTTTGCCCAGTCGGGGCATGATTACCCTTCCTTGGAATTTCCTGAGTCAGGACCTGTTTATAAATTTTCTAGAAGATCCTTGTGATTTGATGGCGAGTGCATCAATGCTGCAGTCTGCAGCATTGAATACTATGAGCGCCAACCGCCGGATTACGATCAATCTAACTAACGCCGAATATTCGGCGCTTTCGCAACTAGCTGAGCGCTTCCACGTGTCTCTAGCCTGGCTTGGCCGTCGCGCCTTGGCAGAACTAGCCAAGAAGTACAGCGATCAGTCCTTCCAGATGCCTCTGCCCTTTTCATCGGATCCAGCGGCAAAGGAAAAGCGATGACCGCCAGCGTCCGCCAGCTTAAGCTGTTTCCATCCCGAGCCGCTTCGTCGTGTCCCACTGCATCTGCCGATCGCACCGGCCAAGCCTACGCTGCCAGTTGCGATGATGACCATCGCAAAAGCCATGGGCTTTACCTAACTCCTCCCGTAATTGCGGCCTTCATGGCTGATATGATCAGACCTCGCGATACAATGCGTTTGCTCGATCCAGCCGCGGGCGCAGGAATCTTGCTTTGCGCGGCGGTAGAGCGTTTGGCCCAAAAGCCATACCCGCCGCGGTTCATTGAAATCAGCGCCTACGAAATTGATTCTGGGCTCGCAAAACATCTTCGCGATGTTCTTGATCAACTCACCGCGTGGGCTGCCTCGCGCGGTATTCAGGTCCGTACCACGATCCGTCGCGAAGATTTCATTCTTGCCGAGGCAGCTGCATTACACGGAAAACCCGTTCATCGCTTTGACGCTGTTGTTGCAAATCCGCCCTATTTCAAAATCGGCAAAGATGACATACGCGCCGTGGCCGCCCGCACGGTGGTGCACGGGCAACCGAATATTTATGGCCTGTTCATGGCCGTTGCCGCTGCGTTGCTCGTCCCAGGTGGTGATCTAATCTTTATTACACCCCGCAGCTATGCTTCCGGTCCTTACTTCCAGAAATTCCGAGAGCGATTCTTCTCAGTGGTACGTCCAGTTCAAGTCCACGTCTTCGATTCCCGCCGCCACACTTTCAGCCGTGACGAAGTCCTTCAGGAAAACGTTATCCTTCACGCAGTCCGCGATAATAATTGGTTCGAAAGCGGAGCTGACCATTCCTTTACTATCTCCAGCAGCACCAGCGCACACGACCTTGAGGATCGTGTTAAATGGCCCGCTGCATTATGCGACGTTATCGATCCGGTTAATCTAGCTGGTGCATTTCGGCTACCTGCCTCTCCCGAGGATGAGGATATCTTACGCAGGGTGGACGCCTGGACAGGATGCCTTCAAGACTATGGCTTACAAATTTCAACGGGACCTGTTGTTCCCTTCCGGGCCATAGAGTTCCTGCTAGAAAGGCCCACCCGCAGCACGGTGCCTTTGCTATGGATGCACCATGTGCGGGCCATGGATGTTCATTGGCCCAACGGAACGCGCAAGCCGCAATATATCGTGCCCTCGGCTGGGTCTCGCAAACTTCTGGTGCCAAATCGCAATTACGTTCTCCTGCGCCGGTTCAGCGCAAAAGAGGAACAACGTCGTCTCACGGCATCCCAGCTGCTCTCAAATGCGATCGATTTTCCGACGGTCGGTCTGGAAAATCATCTTAACTATGTACATCGGCCGGGTGGAAATCTTACTGAGGATGAGGCTTGGGGCCTCGCCGCGCTCTACAACAGCACCTTGCTGGATGGCTATTTCCGCTGCATCAACGGCAATACTCAGGTCAGCGCCACCGAATTAAGGGCAATGCCGCTTCCGCCCCTCGAAGCAATTGTCACTCTCGGTCGCTGCGTCAAGCGGGAAACACAACCACTTGCTGTCATCGATGACCTCGTGCTCGCTCTCACCACGGAGCCAGCTAAAAAACCATACGGAACCAAGAAGGGGAAGGCGTGCCGAAGATCGAAGAAGCGCAGGAGATCCTGAAGGCGCTAGGATTGCCGGCGGCACAACAAAACGAAATCTCAGCGTTGACATTGCTGGCCTTGATCAGCCTCGGCCCATCCGATCATTGGTCGCGCGCGACCCGCAAGAGACGCACGGTCTCGAAGGACATCATGGCCTTCATTTCTGACAATTACGCCAGGACCTATGCTCCCAACACCCGTGAAACCGTTCGCCGTCAAGTGCTGCACCAGTTTTTGCAGGCAGATATCGCCGAATACAATCCTTTCGAACCCGGTTTGCCCACAAACAGCCCGCGCGCTCATTACGCCATCAGCGAATCCGCACTCACCGTCATCAAGACCTTTGGCAGTCCGAGTTGGACCGGCGCCGCCGCTCAGTTTATTGCCGAACATGGCTCATTGGCTGCCACATATGCCGGCCGCCGGTCGACCGGAAAGCTGGTGCCCCTGACACTTCCCGACGGACGCCGAATCGAGTTGTCTCCCGGCACGCACAACTTAGTTCAGAAGGCCATCATCGAGGACTTCGCTCCGCGGTTCGCCAAGGGCGCTGAATTGCTCTATCTCGGCGACACCGCGAAGAAGAACGTGGTGATGGATACCGCGACTCTTGTTGACCTTGGTTTGCCAGCAAGCGATCACGACAAGTTGCCTGATGTGGTGCTCCTCGATCGTCGCCGCGCCTGGCTCTTTCTGATCGAGGCCGTTACCTCGCACGGCCCTATGTCTCCCAAGCGCGTGTTTGAACTCGCGGAACGCTTGAACACTTCCAAAGCGGGAGCCGTATATGTGAGCGCCTTCCCGGATATCGCTACGTTCCGACGGCATATGAAGGACATCGCCTGGGAAACCGAAGTCTGGCTCGCAGACATCCCCGACCACATGATCCACTTCAACGGCGATAAGTTTCTCGGCCCAAGAAAGTGAGGTTCCGCCATGGCGCGCAATCTAACCACGCAAGACGTTACTTGGTTTCTCGATCTGTACGACAAAGGGCAACTCAATCTTGATCCGCCTTATCAGCGGCGAAGTGTCTGGTCAGTACGAGACAGGCGATTTTTTGTCGATACGATTTTGAACAATTATCCAGCGCCCCCGGTCTTTCTTCACAAGACATTGGATGACCAGGGGCGGGCCACCTACTATGTCGTTGATGGGAAACAGCGGCTTCAGACGATTATTCAATTCCGTCAGGGCAAAGTGCGCATCCCTGAGGATTTTTCAGATGTATCTTTACGAAAGAAACAATGGAAAGACCTTGACCGTAGCGTTCGCGAGAGCTTTTGGAACTATGTCTTGATTGTGGAAATGCTGCCGGATGTTAGCGATGCCGCCGTCCGCAACATCTTCGATCGGATAAACCGAAACGCGCGCAAACTGATGCCGCAGGAAATGCGCCACGCCAAATATGAAGGATGGTTTATTGCCACTGCTGAAGCCGAAGCTGAAAAGCGGGAATGGAAGGAATTCGGAATTTCAACGGCTGCTCGCATAAAGAGAATGGCCGACGTCCAGTTTATCTCGGAACTGCTCCTGCTACTGATTCACAAGAAGATCGAAGGTTTCGACCAGGATTTGTTGGATGATATTTATGCAGAATACGAAGATATCACTGACCAGTCCAGCTTTGTGGAAGATGATGTGTTTGACGAAATAGAGAGGATTAAAGCCTATATAAGCGAAGCGTTACAGTATGAATCGGAGCTGCAAGACTATACGAAGGTCCAAAGTCATTTTTATTCCTTATGGGCTTACGTCGCCCTCGAGCAGGAAAAGCTGCTTCCTTCCGCGCAGTTCAGTTCAAAGTATTTTAAGTTTCTGACCGATGTAACCGCGGCAATCAAAGCGGAGCTGCCTGAAACTACCGAAGAACCGGATGGGTCCTACCAGAGAGCGGTTTTTGACTATGCAGTCAATGCGCGCGGAGCGAGTACTGACCTCACACCAAGAATCAACAGACACAACGCTCTCGTATTAGCTCTTCATGGGACGCCGGGTGCAGCCCATGAAGATCATTAAGGCAGTTAGAGACCTCCATCAGGCGTCTTCAGTCAAGTATGAGCGCCTTGCTGCTGAAGTCCGTGATAACCTTAAACCGAGAGCCGAAAGCCGCGGATGGTTTTTTCTTTCACGCCTCAAGGAACTAGAAAGTTTCGCGTTGAAAATCGAGACTGGACGCGTGCCAGATCCTCGGGGTATGGAAGATTTCTATGCCTGCACAATCGTTGTTCCAACGATTTTACAAATCGATGACGCTGAGGAATTGATCCGGTTTCTTTATGATTTTCATGAACGACGTCCGCCCGACGATCTCCGCACCCGTAAGGCTTCATCGAGCTTCGCGTTCGACGACTTGCGCCTTTACGTTAAGCGCCGTTCGCTAGCAAGTGGCAAGGACGAAGATCTGGACGGCATCGTGTTCGAGGTGCAGATCAAGACCATTCTGCAATATGCGTGGAGCACTGCCACTCATGACCTTATTTATAAAACCGACACTATAAGTTGGCCACGCGAGCGGATCGCTTATCAAGTAAAAGCGATGTTGGAGCATGCGGAGGTGGCGATCGCTGAAGCGAATCGCCTCTCCGACGCACGGGCGGTCGCAAAAAAGGATGACAGAACGGACAACATCCTTCGAATTATCGACCAGGTAAGGCATTTCTGGCCTGAAGACAGGCTGCCCGATAATATCAAACGTTTAGCAGAGATCATTTTCGATCTTCTTCGCACGTGCGACCTTTCGGCGAACGACCTTGCCCCGATCCTCGAAGCGGAGAAGCAGCGGATAGGGCTTATCCCGACTGATTTGTCGCCTTATGCCTTCGTTGTACAGGCGATGGCGCATAGTAAATCCATCGAATTTCGAGACAAATTTAGTCGCCGGCACATCAGAGCCTGCATCGTCATCCACGGCGGCATGGACTTGCCGACATGGATGCTGGATGTACATGATCGGATCGTCAAGCTCGATTAACGATTGCCTCAGGCGAAGAGCATCACAGCACGCCACCGCCATCGGCGACTTTCTCCTTCGCTCTTTCGATTTGAAAGCAGCGTGGCTGCCCTTCCGTCAAGCGCTAGATATCCTGCTCTAATTTTCTATACGCGGTCAGGACCGCAACGCAAAACTTTGTCCGTCCGCTTGAAGGAGTTCGGGTCCCTCGTTCTTGACGCTGTTCGCGCGCGGTGAAGCCGGTTGCATGACGAGCAGATCGGCGGGTGCAGGCACGAGCAAGCGCTTCAGGGATACCAGATTCTCCTCGCCCGGGTTCATCCAGTCTTCCGCCCCACCTTCGTCCAGAATCACCGGCATGCGATTGTGAATCGCGGCGACAGTAGCATTCGCCGCGCATGTCACGATGGTGAACGTCATCTCGAGCTGATTACGCGCCGGATACCAGGATTCATACAGGCCAGCAAAAAGCATCAGGCCGCCGTCCTTCGGATGAATCCAGAGCGGCTGTCGCTTGCTTTTGGAGCCGGTCCATTCGTACCAGCCATCTGCTGGGACCACGCAGCGATGTTGCTGGAAGGCCTCGCGAAAGCTTGTGCGCTGTTCGAGCGTTTCGGCCTTGGCATTGATGCATTGGCTGGCACGGCTATTATCCTTGGCCCAGCGATTGACCAGGCCCCAGCGCGCACGCTTGGCTTTGCGGCGCTCGAATTCCGACGTGATGATAAAGTGCTGGTCGGTCGGCGCGATATTGAAGCGCGGCCGATAACTTGCCGCCGCATCACCTTCATCATAAATGCCGAGCCCGTCGGCGACGCGCCGCCATTCGTCCCACGTCAGGGTGAATCTTCCGCACATTCCTTAAGCCTCAGCTGCTAGCGCATCGCGGACTACCTCTTTCGCGTCCTTGTCGTCGCGCAGCGCAATGAACTTCGCGTGTCGCAGATGACCGGCCGAGGTCCATTCGGCGAACTCGATCGCCGCTACCAGGCTCGGTTTCAGCCACCGGCAATTGCTCATATCTTCGGCGGTCAGGCCCTCGCGCCATCTGCCCTTCCTGCTTTCAGGGAAATTCTGGAATGGACAGCTTTGGCGTTCCAGTCCGCGGAAGTGCTTGAACAATGCCGCTCTGGACGCCGGCGTGAATCCGTTTCGGATCCGCGCCACATAGATCAGCCGCTGGCCTTCGTAATAGCCAACCACAATCGAGTCGAAGTTATTCGGCGCCGGTACATAGCCGCCGATAACCAGCTCCTGTCCCCGGTTGACCCGCATTTTGACCCACGCGCCTGAGCGTTTGCCGGACTGGTAGGTACTGTTGAGGCGTTTGGCGATCACGCCTTCCAGGTCTTGCTCGCGTACCGCTGCAATCAGCTCCGCCGCGGAAGCCTGAATCGTCTTGGAGAAACGAATTGGTTCGGCCAGCCGTGGCATCAACTTGCATGTGCAAGAGCATACGCCGAGTCTCAAGGGTTTCGTGGCGAAGGTCTACCCCCGCAAGGATCAACAGATCGAAGAGATAAAACGCCAGCGTGTATTCGCGGGTTGCGTAGTTCTGCAGCAGATTGAATGAAGGACGGCCGCTCTCATCCAGAACAACGATCTCCCCGTCAACCACCGTCTCGTTCGGAAGCGGTTCGAGCGCGCTGATCAGCGCCGGGTAGGGCTGCGCGAAGTCCTTGCCGTTGCGCGACATCAGATGGACACGATTGCGCGTCTTGAAGGCAATCGCCCGATAGCCGTCGAACTTCAGCTCATATTCCCAGGCCGGTCCAGCAGGAAGAGCGGCCACGGCCAGGCACACCATCGGCTCAATGAATTGACCGGCCACGGGTGCCGCCCTGCCCTGCCCATCTGCTAGTTGCTGAGTGCGACGCTCCATTACGCCTTTCCGTTTGGCCTTCCCATGATTTCCCGCAAGCGATTCTTGAGGCTCATCTCGGCGGGCGATCGGGGGTGCCCCTCCAGCCACTGCTCGAAATCCTGCACACGGACCTTATGCTCAACCCGAGGTTGCCTGACCACCACCGTAATCGTTGTCCGCCCTCCGCCTAAATCATCGACCCAGTCGTTCTCACGAAACACGCGCAGGCCTTGGGCGACCGCTTCGTAGAGCGAAGCCGCCGTCACTTCGACTGAATGCTCGACCCCTTTTAGGTCGCAGCAGGACACGGTGCAGGTGCGAAGGGCCACACCGAGTCATACTAGCGTATTCGTCGTTTATTCGCTATCGCGCATAAGCACCTGCCCTGCGTCTAGCCGCCCTCCTCTGCTTTCGCTCAACACCGTTTCGCCTCGTTACCCGGCTGGAGTTTCGCGGGAATAAACGTCGCGCCGGACTTCGCGCCAGCCGCGCGCTGCCAGAAGCTCGGTGAGCGCCGCCCGAAACCGCTTACGCCGTCCGGCAACGGTCTGCATATAGCCCGAGCCATAGGGGAAAACCTTGGTTAGCACTACGCGCACGGTGCCGTCGTGTCCCCACTTCAGCCTGTCGTCGGCACGCCCCGCACTTATTGCATCGGCGAGCTCCGTCGCAATCGGCTCGGCCTTTACCTGTTCAGCGCGCGGAAGCAGCTGGCGGTATCCGCGATCCTTGATGCAGCTCGCTTGCAAGCGGCGGAGATCCACACGCCAGTGCTGAAGCTCGGCGCGGGTCGAACCCAGCGCCATCGCGCCGTGGCGCTCGATGCTGAAACTTAATAGCGGTGGTTCCCAATGCGCCGCTTCCATGCGTGCCAGCTTGCCCGCGTGCATGCCTTGCGCATGCGTACCCTTGAATTGATGCCAGCAGCCCGCCAGCAATGCCACGAGCTTGCCGATGTCAGCGATCGCGCCCGGATCCAGCGCTGCCAGGTGCCTTTGCAGCAGCTGCATCGCTAGATTCTCGCCGTTCACATCGGCCTCGTGCGTTTGGCCCTATTCCGGTTGAGCAGCCGGGCCGGACGCTTCGGACTCCCGCTCTGGGATTGCGTCAGGTCCGGACTGATTCGGTGCCTCAGGATTCTGATGCTGTGCTTCGGCAGCGGCCGATAGCCTTGCAGCCGCCTCTGCGAGTTTCTTGGCCGCGCATGCAAGCTTGTCCGTCGTTCGTGACAGCTGCGCCACGGTTTCGGCCAGCGCGGCCCCGCCCCGGGGTTGTTTGGGGCTGGCGAGGGGCTTTTTGGGCTTGGCCAGTTTGGCCAGCGGCTTTTTCGATATCGCCGCTGTCTTAGCGCGGACGGGCTTAATCGCCTTCTTCATATGCGCTCCCTTTGCTTCGGGTTCTCTGGCGGCCAGCCAATGGCGGCGGCGCAATCGCGGCTTCCATATCGGCGCGCTCTTCCTGCGGGTCTTCAATCGGGAAGGCCAGCTGCCGCGGATCCGGCTTGGTGCGTTGCGGCCGCAGGTTCGTACGCCGGTTAAGCCGGGCGAGCAACAGCGCGCTGGCCCGGAAGCGCACCACGCGGCGGGCCTCGATGGTCACCGCTTCGCCTGTGCGCGGATTACGCCCCTGCCGCTCGCGCTTTGCCTTGACGTTCAGCACGCCGAGTCCGCGCAATTGCATCCGCATGCCGCGCTCCAGCGCACCGGCGATTTCCTCCAGCAGGCAGTTGACCAGGCGCTCGGACTCCTCTCTCCGCTTAAGCCGCAGCCCCTGCCCTTCCGCGCTGTTCGCTCCGAAATGCTCGTAGAGAGCGCGGGCCAGCTCTGATCGGTTGAAGCTCTTCGGCGGTCTCGGCAATCGTGGAGAACCGGCAGGCAAGTCCATAAGGGGCATTGTACCCGCGCCGATCCGGTGGTTCGACAATACCGCCCTGCCCTGCTCCACACCCACCTCTTGCAACAATTCGTGTTCGGATTATTATTAAATCGTATCTACAATTAAATGATGAGAATCGAATTCGATGCGGCTAAGAACCAGCGCAATATCGAACAAAGAGGCATTTCCTTTGCCCTCGCCGCCGAGTTCGACTGGACCACTGCCCTCGTCCTCCGCTCCGACCGTGCCGGCGAAACGCGCTACATGGCCATGGGCGCGCTCGCGGGCAGGCTCCATGTCCTTGTCTACACGATGCGCGGCCAGACGCTCCGGATCATCAGCCTGCGCCGCGCTAACAAGCGAGAGGTGAGACGCTATGAAAAAGCCAAACCCTGAATTGACCGACCGCGATAATCCGGAATGGACCGAGGACGACTTCGCCCGCGCCAGGCCCGCCAAGGAAGTGCATCCCGACCTGGTCGCGCATTCCGAGAAGCGCAAGCGCGGCGAGCGCGGCCCCCAGAAGAAGCCGGTCAAAGAACTGGTGTCGCTGCGCATCGACCGCGACGTGATCGCCAAATACAAGGCCACTGGAAAAGGCTGGCAGGTCCGCATGACCGAAGCCCTGCGCAAGGCGGCTCCTTAATCAGCTCGATGTTCCCTGACGTTAAGTCATAGCCTCAGGGACACCTGCCGTGTCCTGAACAACCATTTAGTTCCGCCCGCGATTCTTAATGCACCCATCTAATCCCTTTGAGGTACTGGTGCAAAATTCGCCACAGCCGACTCTTCGCCGAGTCCTACCACTAATTTCTCCCGCTTCTGTACTTTTGCGTGTTCCCGCATTTACGACTATACGATTAGCCGGAAACACGACCTGCCGTCTCTATTAATCAGTTGATTCGCTCAGTCACTCTCACAGCGCATATGCCCGGAGTGAAACCGGCTTCTTTTATTTTTGCAGGCGTCTAAACGAACGGCGCCCGATTTCATCTACCCGCACCCCCCAGCCAAGCGCCCTCCCCAACCCCGCCTTGCGCCGCTCCCGCTCAAAGCCGCCGTGCCAGTCCTATCGGACCGCTGTCGCTGTGGCACGCGGCTTTGAATTGCTTCGCGCCGCTCATTGGTCCGCTGCGCTCCGCTCCGCATCAGTGCTTTCCACCCTCGCACTCTCAATTGGGTGAAGAGCGCGAGGGCAGAAAAGGTTCGGGTTCTTAAACGAACCAAACCGCCCTGCCCTTCGGGAAGCGGTGCAACAAGGAGATGGAGCGATGGATACCTACGCGATCGTGACGGAGAAGATCATCAACCTGCTGGAACAAGGAATCGTGCCCTGGCGGCGGCCGTGGAGCGTGACCGGACTGCCGCGCAACCTCGTATCGAAAAAACCATACAGGGGCATCAATCTTTTTCTGCTTTCGGCGACCAAATACGTCTCGCCGTTTTGGCTTACCATGAAGCAAGCGAACCAGCTCGGCGGATCGGTGCACAAGGGCGAGCACAGCCAAATGGTGGTCTTCTGGCGGGTCGATCAAATCCCTGACGGGGACAGCGAGAGCGACGCCGAACAGGAAGCCGGCAAGAAGTCCGGCCGGCGTTTCGTTCTGAGATACTATCGGGTCTTCAATCTTGAGCAATGCGAGCTTCCGCAAGCAGTCCTCGCCAAACTGCCGACGATCGAGACCTACCAGCACGATCCCATCCAAGCCGCCGAGCATATCATCGCCGCGATGCCCAATCTGCCCGAGATTCAGCGGGCCGGGTCGAAGGCCTTTTACAGCAGCGTCGCCGATCGTATCACTCTGCCCCCGCGTGAGCTGTTCATCAGCGCCGAGGAAGAGATGGCCACAGAATTTCACGAACTGAGCCACGCAACGGGATCCCCGAAACGGCTCAATCGCAAATCGATCGCCGAAGCCGCGCCGTTTGGCTCACCCAGCTATAGCTTTGAGGAAATCATTGCGGAAATGTCAGCGGCTTATCTGTGCGCGGAAGCCGGAATCTCGCCCGCCGTCATCGCGAACGAGGCCGCATATATCCAAGGCTGGCTCGCCACGTTCCGCAGCGACAGACGCATGGTCGTCATCGCCGCCGCGCAAGCCCAGAAGGCTGCCGATTACATACTTAATGTTACGGGAGGCGGCTGCGCGGCGTAGAGTAATGAAAGGAGGAGGGCGCATGCGCGCCCTGCTCTCCCGTACCCGTCTTTCTGTATACACACATTTCCGTGTATCCGTGAAAGCGGGTTTACGGGAGTCTCTAATTCCAAATGAATGCCTGCATAAAGACCCGCGTCGTAAGGCGTGCCGTGATCAAAGGGCCGAGTGGTTCCTTCTTTAGGAGTGTAAGGCTCACCAAGGGGGTACCGCTAAAATATGCCCGGCGGTTGTTGGGCGCAAGGGGGTTGAACTGTCCCCGCATTATCGTATTATCGGGAAGTCGGGTCTGTGAGAATACGGGAATGCGGTGTGTGGAGGTGTGGCGGTGAAACTGTCCTTTCTCAATCAAAAAGGCGGCGTCGGAAAGACAACGCTTGCCGTGCACGTGGCCACTGTACTCGCAGCCACTGGCGCGAAGGTGCTGTTGCTCGATGCGGATTCGCAGGGAAGCGCGCTGGATTGGTCAGCAGCCAGGCAAAGGGCTCCCGCGTTCGCGGTGCTGGGACTTCCCAAACCGACTGTGCATAAGGAACTCCCTCGGCTCAGTGAGGACTACGATCACGTTGTAATAGATGGACCTCCGAGGGTCGCTGAAGTAACACGTTCGGTGATCATGGCGAGCGACCTCGTAGCGATTCCGGTGCAGCCGTCGCCTTATGACGTATGGGCGGTGAAGGACGTGGTCGAGCTGGTCAAAGAAGCCCGCATTTATAAAGAAATGTTACAAGCCGTATTTGTGATTAATCGGAAAATCGTAAATACGGCAATCGGCCGCGACGTTGTGGAGGCGCTCGCGACATACGAGTTGCCGGTGCTGGCAGCAGTGGTATGCCAGCGTGTGGCGTTTGCGGAGAGTGCAGCGGCCGGCAGCACAGTTGTCGAGGACGCACCGACAAGTGTGGCGGCGGCGGAAATCCGGAATCTGGTCAAAGAACTGACGAGGTTATTCAATGAGCAAGAAGGTCGCGATCACGGCAAAGCCAGAAACCGCAAGGACGCAAACAGCGGAAGAGTGGGTCAATAGGCGTCAGGATGGCTCCCGCTTGAAGCGGCTTACCGTGGACATCCCAGAGGATGTACACCGGAGATTTAAGGCCAGGGTTGCTGAAAAGGGAACCACGATGGCGGATGAGATTCTTCGGTTTCTGGAAGAACGATATTCGTAAATGCGGAAAACCGTATAGGCGGTAACACGTATATACGGAAATGCGGGGCAGGGTGGGTAATTAGGATGCCGCGACGCTCGCCACCAAAGGGCGATGAACAGCTGGACCTGTTCGTTGCCGTCTTCACCGACATTCCTATCCGGGATCAGCGCGACATGATGGAGCGGCCGTTTTTTAGCCTCTCCAAAACGCCGCGCCTGAAGCCGATTGAGTACCGAGTAGGTGACACTTGGGTCGAAGTAACGGCCAACCAGAAGTTTGGAATGGCTTCTATTTGGGATGCGGATGTTTTGATTTGGGCGGCCACTCAACTTACCGAGGCGCGCGATCGTGGCTCGCCGACGAGCCCGGTAATTAGCTTGCATCCCTATGAGCTGCTTAGGGCAATCCGTCGAGGAACGAGCGGGTCGGAATACCGGCGTCTCAGGGCCGCGTTGGAGCGGCTGACGCATTCCGCTGTGCGCACGAGCATCAGGGCTGGTGGAAAGAGCAAGTTCGCATCATTTCACTGGCTTGAAAGCTGGACGGAGATTGTCGACGAAGAGACGCAAGAAACCAAGGGCATGACGATCACACTACCGTTGTGGCTGTACCAGGGCATCCTTGAGCAGGGAGGGGTTTTGACGATCCATGAGGACTATTTTCTCCTGACTGGAGGTTTGGAACGCTGGCTATATCGGGTTGCACGAAAGCATGCGGGTAAGCAGCCAATGGGCTGGCAGTTCACGATGCGCCAGCTGTATGAGAAGTCTGGCTCACTGGCGCGGTCCTCCGATTTCGCCCTAGACATTCGCAAGATAGCGGCAAGCGACCACCTGCCCGAATATACTTTGGAACTGGGAAGAAATGGGGAGGGAACAGAGGTGCTTTACATTCTGCCGCGGCGGGCGCTGCCGACGGACGATCCCCGCTCTCAGCTATCAAGACACTCGCGACGACGTATGATGCGCGGGATTTATTCCGAGCCGCTTAAGCTGCCAAGTGGGCCGAGTCAGGCGGGTAGTGGATCGGTCTGAAAAATTAATCGTTAGAGACAAGTCAGCGATGATGCGGATTGTCGAAGGCGATTTCAGCGACCTGCGTGTGACCGCCCTTCTGAAAATTCATCTGACTACTGCCCGGGCAGAAACGGCGCCGGGTAGTGCACACGCCTTGGACCTAACCGGACTGCAATCGCCCGACATCAGCTTTTGGACCATCTGGAACGATGAAACCCTTTTGAGAATCGGCGTGCTCAAGCGGCTCTCAGGTGATCACTGCGAGATCAAGTCGATGCATACCGTTCAGTCCGTGCGCGGCAGGGGAGTGGGGAGCGCGATGCTGCGCCATATTATTGCGTCCGCACACGCAAGCGGCATGGCTCGCCTCAGTCTTGAGACGTGGTCATGGGATTATTTTGAACCTGCCCGCGCCCTCTATAGGAGCCATGGGTTTGTAGAGCGTCCCCCGTTCGGCGACTATGTCTCAGATCCGAACAGTGTCTTCATGTCGCTCGGCCTGCGAAATTCCTGATTCACGGGACTCCTTGCTCAGGCCAGAAATCAGACCAGCACACTATCGCGTTTCGATAAACCTGCCGCTCAACTATCGTGCTATCAGGCGCATCGACAAAGAAGTCGATGTTGCGATGTTGTTGCGAAAAATGGATATGGTGAGGGAAACGAATAGGGTAGGGCGTGCTGTGGATAGCATCGTGCTATCAGGCGCGCGACAGTCGTGCTTTCAGGCGCACATCTCTATCGTGCGATCGGGCGCAAAGCATCGTGCTATCAGGCGCACGCAAGCGCAAAAAAGCGAGTAAACACAACGAGTTTTTGACCCTCTTAACGATTTAACAATCTAGATCTGATCTTTATAACCTCTTAACGCCGTCCCCACCGCCGCCTCAATAGGGGCTCCGCCCCTAGCCGGCTCAAACCCACCCAAAACCCGGCTAACCCCATTAAGGAGCGCCCTAACGGGCGAACACAAACTCCCAAGCCACTACCGCCGCGCCGCCCGTGGCTCAGACTGTCGATGGCTGTATTGCGCAATGATTGTGCGAAGCCCAAGGCGCTGATCTAATCAAGCTGGCGGCGGGAAAATGAAGCAAGTCGATGGAAGCGCAGCGGGATAGCCGGATTGTCACAGCGCGGGTCGCCATGGACCAGCTCGAAGCGCTGGGCGCGCCAGCCTTCGATATCGGGGTCAAGCGCTTCGATGGCACTATGCTGCTGCGGGAAAGGTGGGGCGCCAAACAGGTATTGAAATCGTTGCTGTGGCTGCGCCGCGAAAATTTGAACCGAGGCCACATCTACGTGCGGCCCGCAGGCCTCCACGGGCTCAGCCTGGTCGATGACCTCAAGGCTGAGGCACTCGCGCAGATGAAGGTGGATGGGTTTGAACCAGCCGCCGTGGTCGAGACCTCGCCGGGGAATTTTCAGGCCTGGTTGAAGCACGGTGAAATGCTCGACGAGGCGGCGAGCACGAAGGCTGCCAAGCTGCTGGCCGACCGATTCAGCGGCGACCTAGGCAGCGCCGACTGGCGCCATTTCGGGCGGCTCGCAGGGTTTACTAATCCCAAACCATCGCGACGCCTGGCCTCGGGGCTGCAGCCGTTTGCGCGGCTGCTGGAAGCCACTGGCCGGGTCTACCGGCAGGCGCCCGTGTTCATCGCGGAAGTACGAGCGGCAATAGCCAGTGAGACGGCGAGCAAGACCGGCAGCAGCGGCACGGCGGGGGCAGGGCAGGGCGCTGCCGAGATGCCCCCGCTAAGATCGCTCGCGGAGTTTCACAACGATCCGCGCTATGGCGGCGACCTGCATCGCGCAGATCTGGCTTGGGCCCGCCACGCAGCGGCTATGGGACTATCCGCCAGCGAGATTCGCGCGGCCATCATGGAAGCGCGCGACCTGGCCAAAAAGGGCGACGTGCGGCGCCAGCGCGCGTATGCCGAGCGCACCGCCTACAAGGCGGTTCGCCAGACCGAGTAGGGCCGGAGAACTTCGAGGTAATGGTTCATCAGCAACGTCGGGAAGTATTCGTGAGGGTGGCCGGGATCCTCGATTGGTAGGATGCGACCGTGACTGGTGGGGTGGAGGAACGGCACACGGAGGAATTCGGGAGAATGATTCGTGGGCGGCGGCGGGAACTGGCCATGATCCAGGTCAAGCTCGCCGCGCAGGTGAGGCTGGAGGAGAAGCCGGTCTCGGCCGGCTATATCCACGATCTGGAGCGCGGCTGGGCGATGCCGCCACCGCACGTGATCGAGCAGTTGGCGGTGGCGCTCGAATTCGATCGTGACCTGCTCTATCTGGCAGCCGGCCAGATACCGCCGGAAGTAGCGGAAGCGCTCAATCGGCTGACGCCGGAGGAACGGACGGCAGCGTGGCGGGTATTCAAGCGTACGGTCATGGAAGAGGCGGCAAAGCGGGATGAGCGGGAGACGGCGCCCAGCGGTGGATCCAGCAAGCGCTAGACACGGTGGGTGAGGGACAAGGATAAGGCATAGACCTGCAATGTATCTTGCAGCGGTCGAACGCAAATCAATGGCGCTTCCGGCTGATCAATTCCCATGGTCGCTGCCGCTTTTCGCGCACTTGAACAAGCTTGAATTCCACGAGCCGGTGACTTTTTTGGTCGGCGAAAACGGCTCGGGCAAATCAACGCTGCTCGAGGGTTTGGCCGTAGGGGTTCGAGCGATCGCTGCGGGGAGTGAGGATCTCGCCCGTGATGAGACCCTATGGGCCGCACATGAGTTTGCCCGGGCTTTCCGCTTCATCCGCCGGCGCCATCCGAAGCGCACGATGTTTATGCGTGCAGAGGACGTGCTCGGCTTTACGTTAACGGCCGCGAGGCAGCGTAAAGAAGCGGGCATCGCACGGGCTGGCGGACTGAAAGCGCTAGAAACGGCCCGGGCAGTGGAAGAGCAGGAGGAAGCAGCCGATATCGCCAAACCGACCATGGATCAGGCAGCAGCGCGGCTGCAGCGGCGGCTCCAGAGAAAATACGGTTCGGACCCGGCCGGCCGTTCGCACGGCGAGACATTTCTTGAAGTCTTGCAGGAGCGGCTCCGTCCCAGCGGTTTGTACTTTCTCGACGAGCCCGAAACCCCTTTATCTCCGACTCGGGTATTAGCACTTCTCGCGCTTATCGTTGAACGCGTAGCGAGCAATTGCCAATTCGTTATCGCGACCCATTCACCGATCCTGATGGCTGTGCCGAACGCCGAAATTCTGCTTTTGGAGGACGGAGTCATTAAGCCCGTAGCTTACGAGGACGTTGAGCATGTCGTGGTCACCAGGGCGTTCTTGAAAGACCCAGCGAAATTCTTATGGCGGCTCTAGGAATTTGCCAGTGAGCGTTTGAGCGGCAGGCCCGCCTGGGCGGTCCGCCGCCGCGCTAGCGTAGCATATTCCGCCGACAGCTCAATGCCGATCCAGCGCCGCGACAGGCGGCTGCATGCTGCGCCAACCGTGCCCGAGCCGGCGAAGGGATCGAGGACCAGATCGCCGAGCCGCGAGCCGGCCAGAATGCACAGCCGCGCGAGCGCAGCGGGAAAGGCCGCATAATGTGCGGTTTTGGTTAGATCGCTTTTGATCTGCCAGACATCGCGCCGATTGCGCCGCCCGCCGATATCGTTCCAGCCAGTGCTGTTGCCGCGATTCCCCCAGCTCAAGCGGTGAGGACGGACGAAATGATTTCCGCTCGGGTGATCGCTGACGGCAGGCTCGGCGATCGCATCCGCATCGTAGTAATAGCGCCTGCTCTTGCTGAGTAGGAAAACAAATTCATGGGAGCGGGTAGGGCGGTCGCGGACTGGTTCCGGCATGGGGTTGGGCTTCGCCCAAATCACATCCGCGCGCAGATGCCAACCGTCCGCCTGAAGCGCGAGAGCCACGCGCCAGGGAATACCGATCAGATCCTTGCGCTTGAGTGCGGGATGCCGCACGCGCGGGCTCCAATGAGAATCGCCGAGCACGAGCCAGAGCACGCCGTCCTTGCGCAGTACGCGGCGGACTTCGCGGAAGACCTCGGCCAGATTGGCGACGTATTTCTCGGGTGTGTCCTCGTTGCCGATCTCACGATCACCGCACGAATAATCGCGCAGCTGAAAATAGGGCGGGCTGGTGACCACGCACTGGACGCTTTCTTTACGCAACGGAATCTTTCGCGCATCACCACGAACGATCATAGGCTTTCTTCGGCTTTGCGCGCCGCGCTTAATTAAGCGAGGCGCATTTTCCCGCCCCTTGCGGGCGGCGCGGTCCTGAGGCACAACACCGGCGTCAGATTTCGTGACGCGGCGGGCCTTGGGTCCGGCCCGCCGGGGCGCGAAATGTGCGCCGCAATCTGTGTGGCTGGATGGTTGGGGAATGGTTGGTGGAGGCGGGAAGGCAGGGCAGTGGAGCGAGAATCGGGGCCGCGGCTTAGTTGCCGTGCCGTGGCCAGGCGCGGGGGAACAGAATCTTGAAGAGTTTCGGTGAGTTGATCGCCCGCCGGCGTATGGAGCTAGGGCTGACCCAGGCCGAGCTGGCGGCGAAGATCAAAGGCCGCAGCGGCGAGGCGGTGACGCAGCAGCGGATCACGGATATCGAACACAATCGCTTCGGGGTGCCGCGAGCGCCGGTGATGAAGCAGCTGGCGCGCGCGCTGAAGCTGAACACCGACGTGCTGTGCCTGTGGGCGCGAGTGATTCCGGCGGACATCCGCGCGGAAGGTCTGCCGGAGGCAGTAATCGAAGATGCGTGGCAGGCGTTCCGGGCCGTGATCAAACAGAAGCGCACGAATTCACGGCGGCGCGGTTGACTCGATGTTAACAGTGGTGTTAGCGGTGTTCGCGTCCTTCCAGCAGGGCGGCCGGATGCGCATGGGGGGCATCGTGCGGCGGCCGGGGAGAACGCGGAAGATGAAGCTGTATGTGGGAGTGCAGACGGAAGTGGATCGGCGGGTGGTAGTCACCAGCAGCACGGGACAATTCGAAGAGTATTCATTAAGCGCCGAGCGCTACTGTGCTTCGGCAGATTTCGCCTGGGGGCCGGATCGCAGCGGGAACGCCGGCGCTTTGGCGCAGGCAATTCTGGCCGATCATCTGGCGAGTGGGGTGCGGGACGTGGGCTTGTGCCGGCGTTTCGAGGAAACGCTGATCGCGGCGCTGCCGGCCAGTTTCTGGGTATTGAGCGAACGCGAAGTTGCGGCCACGATCGCACGGCTGGCCGCCGAATCCGCTTAGAACGTTTCTGATCGAAAACGACCGGCCCGCATTTTTTGCGGGGCGGGGGTTGACAGGACCTTCAAAGATTTATAGGTATACGGCTATAACGGATTACATCCAAAGACAGAGAGGCTGAGATGGAGCGGACAGCGGCGGTACGGCGGAAGGCAGGCGCAGAGCCGATGCGGCTGCCGCCGGCGGTGGATCTCGCGCAAGTTGACAGCGCGGATGCGGTGCGGGCCTTGCGGGTGCTGATGACGGTGGTGGAACGGACGGTGGCGCGCAAGCAGCTGGCGGAGAGCGGATTGGGGGCGGAGGATCGGGGCTGTCCGCGAGACCGCCAGGAACAGGCCGCTTACACCCCGTGAGCAATCCGAAAGGCGGCGCGGGCGGGCCCTGGGAACGCCCGGCAGTACTGGGAAGGGAGAAGCGTACGGACGACTTTGCATCAATGGTGCGCCAGACGCGCAAGCAGCAGGGGCTAACCCAGCAGCAGCTGGCGGCGCAGATTGAAACCGAAGAAGGGCGCGCGATTACGCAATCGTATCTAGCGGACATCGAGGCGGGGCATCATCCTCAGCCGCGGCCGCATCTGATCGAAGAGTTCGCGCGGACGCTGCGCATTAACCGCTACGTTTTGTATCTGGCCGCGCGCACGGTACCGCCCGAGGTGGCGGAGCAATTGGCGCGGCTGACGGCTGAGGAGCGCGAGGCAGCCTGGGGCGCCTTCATGCACGCGATTAAAGCGGCCGAGGACGAGAAGAAAGAGCGCGGCCAGCCAGACAAGGGCAAAGCGCGCAAGGGCAGCGGCGGCGAGAAGGATTGAGGCGGGTGGGGGATTGGGCGGTGAGAGGGCAGGGCGATGCTGGGCGAGAGCTATGCACAAGCGAGCTGGCGGCCGTGGGATGACCGCTACGCCGATCATGTAATCAGCAAGCGCAACTGGCAGATTGCGGCATTGGGTTCGATGCTGGTCAGCCTGGTGCTGGCGGCGATCATCGTGTGGCTCGCAGGCCGCAGCCGCTACATTCCATACGTGGTCGAAGTCGACAAGCTCGGTTACGGCCTGACGCTGGCGCAGCCGCTGACACCGGCGGCAGCGCCGGACGCGGCGGCACGGATGGAGCGCTACGAAATTGCGATGTTCGTGCGCGAGGCGCGTGAAGTGTCGAGCGATCCGCAAGCCGAGCAGGAGCGGCTCAATGCCCTGCTGGCCCATGCACGGGGCGCGGCCGATCACTTTCTTGACGAGTACTATCACGCCGATAGCTCGCATAACCCTTTCGAGATTGCCCGCAAGCAGACGGTGACGGTGGCGATCGATTCAATTCTGCAACTATCGCCGCAAAGCTACGAGGTGCGCTGGAGCGAGCAGCGGCGCGATCTGAACGGCGCCGCGCTGGGGCAGCCGGAGCACTGGGAAGCTGAACTCGAGACTGAAATCGTGCCGCCGCGCGATGCGGGTACGATAGTGAGTAATCCGCTGGGCTTTTACGTGGATCGCATGAGCTGGACGCAGGCGCAGAGCTAGCAGAACTCGCAACCATACAGCTTAGGGAGGTACGGGACCATGACGCGGTTGGGCATGGCAGGGATGGTTATTGCCTTGGCGCTGGCAGGCGGATGCGCGGCGAAACAGCAAGCGGCGCCGGCAGCGCCCCCGATAGTGCGTGAGACAGTGCCACCGGCATTGGCGGAGCCGCCGCCACCCACCGCCGCTGAGGTACTGGCGGCACAGCCGGCCGAAGTGCGCGAGGCGGTCAGGGAATACGGCAAGAAGGGCGAGTGGCCGAGCTACCGGACCCGCAGCTACGTGCTCTATCCCTATGGTGAAGGGCCGGAGCCGGTGGTTGATTGCGCGGCGCTGCGCACGACCGACGTGCAGCTGCAGGCGGGGGAAACCGTCACCGATCTGGCGATCGGCGACAGCGAGCGGTGGATGGCGACGCCGGCCTCCTCGGGCGATCCGCGCAATCCGATTCCGCACATCGCACTGAAGCCGCAGGCCTCGGGCATCGAAACCAATCTCACGATCTATACGACCCGGCACATCTACCACCTGGTCTTGCGCTCGCGCGACCGGGCGATGCAGGAAGTCGAGTTTTACTATCCGGATGATTTGCTGGCGCAGCTGCGCGAGGCCGACGCGGCCGCAGCTAAAGCGAAGCCGGCGGTGTTCCAGGCAACCGTGATCAATCCACCGGCCAGGACTGACGGCAGCATTGTCAAAGCCGCCGACGCGGATCCGGCGCAATTCAACTTTAACTACGCGATTGACGGGCCGAACGTGCCGTGGCGGCCCCGGCGTGTGTTCGATGACGGTACGCATGTCTACCTGGAGATGCCGGCCAGCATGAAATCGAGCGAGGCGCCGGCCCTGCTGATCGCGGCGGGCGGCGGGACGCAGATGGTCAACTACCGGGTGCGCGGCAATTACTTCGTGGTCGATCGGCTGTTCGCCAAGGGCGTGCTCTTGGCTGGAGTCGGACGCGAGCAGGATCGCGTGACGATCGCATATGCGGGCGGCAGCCGGTAACGGAGCGAGGATAAGGCGGGCAGGTGAGTTGGCGAGCTGCGTTGCAAAGGAGGGTTGAGACATGAAGGCGAGCGGAGGCGATGGCGGAACGAACACCGAAATGGAGCAGGAGCGCAACGAGCAAGTGAATCGCGTAAGGGCGGAAGGTCCGCCGGAGCGCCCGCCGCACGTGGCCGCGGATCAAAATGGAGCGAGCGGCGCGCACATCACAGCGGGCGGCCAGGAGCGGAAGAAGGATCCAAAGGCACCGGCCGAGCCCGCCGACGACGAGCAGGAGCATGGAGGTGGCGGGCGGTTCAACCGGCGGCTGCTGATTGCGGCAGGCGTATTCGCAACGGTGGTGGGCGTGATCGCGGCCGAAGGGCTGCAGTCGGCAGGCGTGAAGAGGGCGGCCACCGCGGCGCCGGCGGCGGCCGACAACACGGGGGACGCGGAGCGCCACCAGGCGGAAGTCGCCGAGCTGGCGGCGGGGGCGAAGACGCCGGCGCCGATGGCGCTGCCGACGCCGGGCACGGTCGCGGTCATGCCGATTCCGAAGCGGCAAACCCCGCTGGCGCACGAGGCGCGGACGCGGAGCCGCTACGCCCAGTGGGCCGAGGACAAATATATGCGGGCGCTCGAAGCGCCGCAGATGGTCGGTGCCTTTCATAGTGCGGACACGCTGGAGATCGGCAGTGGGCACGAAGGGCAGGGCGGCAACACTGATACCGTTGCGACGGATGGGCGCAGTGCCAACGTGACGCTGCAACCGCCGGCTTCGCCGTACACAGTGATGACCGGGAGCGTGATTCCAGCGGTGCTGGTCAGCGGGATTGATTCCGATCTGCCGGGGCCGATCCTCGCGCAGGTAAGTGAAAATGTCTTCGACTCGGCGACCGGCCAGCGGCTGCTGATCCCGCAGGGCAGCCGCCTCATCGGCAGCTATCAAAGTGCGATGGGCTACGGTCAGCAGCGGGTAGCAATCGCCTGGCGCCGTCTCATCTTCCCCGACACCTCGAGTATGGAGCTGCCACAGATGCCGGGAGCGGATCAGAGCGGCACCAATGGCTTTACCGATCAGGTGAACAATCACTATCTGGCGACCTTCGCTACCGCGGCGGTGACCAGC
>DATJUF010000344.1:0-13036 GCA_035502655.1 Binataceae bacterium (SeqCode) | reverse complement strand
TGGATTCCCTCGCCCGCGAACCATCCGCCGTCAGTCCAGTACAATGCGCCTTCCGTTGTATCAGTCCCGGTCGCGGCGAATAGCGCCTGCTCAAGTGCGGTACCGGCCGGTGCGATCATCGGAGGAAGCACCAGCGGTGCGCTAATCTTGATTGCCGCGCGATGCTCTGGCGAACCATAATCGTGCGGATCGATTTCCCCAATCACGCGCTCAATCTCATTATAGAGCTTCATCGGATCGGCGTTCGGCAACGATCTATAACTCACTTTAAGCGTGCATTCCTCAGCAATAATATTGTGCGCGAGTCCGCCGCTGATCACTCCGAAATTCATCACGTCGTAAGGCGAGTCTGGAAACAGCGCGGCAAGTTCGGCGTCACGAGCCCGGCGCCGCTCAGCCTGTAATCCGCCAAGCGCATTGATCACCTTGCCCATCACCGCAATGGCGTTGACGCCCTGTTCCGGCAATCCGCTATGGCCCCCGCGCCCGCTGACTTTGACGCTCAAGGTTGCGATACTCTTCTGCGCACGAATCACGCGGTTGGAACTAGGTTCGCCGATCCACGCGAGACGTGGCGTTGGCACATCTCCCAGCAGATGCGGCAACTCAGGCGCAACTCGTTTCGCACCTTCACCGCCGACTTCTTCGTTCGCGGTAAAAACAAATACCAGCGGACGACGTAACTTCAGCGCCTCAAGCACTCGCGCCACTTCCACGCATTGGGCGATAAACCCCTTCATATCCGACGCGCCGCGCCCGTAAATTCTTTCGTCCGTGACTTCCAGCTTGAGTGGATCGCGTTGCCATCCGGGCTGGCCCTCGAACGGCACCGTGTCTATATGCCCGGAAATAATTAGTCCGTTGGCCTCGGCTGGACCCGTCCATGCAACTAGATTCGCCTGCCGCACGCCGCCAATTTCAATCTGATGCAGTGCGCATTTGAAACCGTGATCGTCAAGTTGATCCGCCAGATATTCTGCGGCCGGGACATTACTCAGTGCGCTGACGGTATTGAATCCGGTCAGCCGTTCAAACACTTCATACTGGTACGGTCTGCTCATGACGCTCACGGCTCCTTGGTCACGACGATACCGCTCCCGCGCAGCATCGGCGAGCCATCGATCGCGCAAACCGCCGACGCACCCGCGATCTGCCGCTGTTCGGCGCGGCCGGTAACCTGGCGCACCGCCTCCGCGATATGCCCCATGCCATGCATGCGTCCTTCGCTGAGACTCCCGCCGAATGTATTCACCGGCAATTCACCGTTGAGCGCGATTCGTCCGTCCTGCACGAATGAGCCGCCTTCACCTTGTGCGCAAAAGCCCGCCGCTTCGAGCCAATAGAGCGTCGAAGGATTGAAGCCGTCGTAGAGTTGTGCGGCGTCCATGTCCTCGGGACCAAGGCCCGCCGACGACCATAACTTAGCCGCGAGCGAACCACCGCACGCCATGTAATCATCGAGTGCGTAATGAAATAAGGTTCGGCGCACGGCCGTGTTCTGCCCATAGCCGGCAATATACGCAGGCGGATTACGCAGATCGCGCGCCCGTTCCGCGGTAGTGAGAATCAACGCAACGCAGCCATCAACCGGAACATCGCAGTCGAACAGGCACAGGGGCTCGGCAATCCATCGCGAATTGAAATAGTCATCGCGGCTCATCGGCTCCTTGTAGAAGAATGCACGTGAATTCAAGTTGGCATTGCGCCGGCTATTGAGCGCCAGCGCCGCCAACGCCTCACGCGTTGCCCCATAACGATACATATAGCGCTGCCACGCGAGTGCATGCCATTGTATAATCGTGTTGCAGCCGTAAGGCGCTATGAATTGCGCGTCGCCCGATGCACGCGGTGCCATAACCGCTCTCGCGCCACTTCCACTCGTTGAGCGCGGCTGCGGCCGATGGAGCGCGCGCCAGACCAATACATAGTCGCAGGCCCCTGCCAACAGCGCATGAATACCTTCGATCAGCGGGCTCGCGATCATCCCGGTCTCGATTTGTGCGTACCAGCGAATGTCCGGCGCGAGCGGCAGATGATTGATGATATAGACTACGCTGACCACGTCCTCGCCATCGCGGCTGCCCGCTCCGGCGAAGGGACTTTCGGGATAGGTAGTCAGTCCATCAATTTGATTCGGTTCCAGGCCTGCATCCGCGATCGCTGCCCGGCAGGCGTCAACCGCGAGCAGGCCAAGTGGTCTCTGCGCACGGCGCGTGATCGTTGAATAGCCAATCCCGGCGATCGCGGTTTTACCCCGGCCTTGCCACATTAGAGAGACTCCGCTGCACTACTCGTTAAAATTGAAAGGCCGAGCCTGAGTATAACTAAGTAATTCATACAATCCGGAATTGCGGGATGATCAAGCCCTCGCCCCGTTCTTCGAACACTACTTCGACCAGCGCACCAACTCTCACGCGCTCGCGTTCACTGCTTGGCAGATTCGCTACCATCAGCAGCAGCGGCTGCTCCTCAAGTTCCACCACAATATTGATAAATGGCGCTTCATGCTCAAAACCGGCAACGTCCCTCTGATGCATCACGGTGTAACTGTATATCGATCCGCGCCCGCTGACCGCCTGAAACTCTAGCCGCTGTGAAAGGCAAGCATCACAGAACGGGCGTGGCGGATGATTATAGTAATTGCAGTCTGCACAGCGCTGAATTACCAGCCGGCGTTCACGCGCGCCATTCCAGAATGGCGCGCTTAGTTCGTCTGCGACTGGCACGGGCTTCGGACGCTGCTCATTCATTTATCTGCCAGTCCTCACGTTGCCGACCATCCGCTGTCGACCGGATAGATCGCGCCGGTGATGATCCGCGCCTCGTCCGACGCGAGGAATAGCGCCATATTCGCAATATCGTCGGGTACGCCCATCCCGAGCATATGATGCTCGTCCATCTTCGCGAGCCGCGGATCGGCTGCGAGAAATTTCTTTACTCTTTCCGTCTGAATCGCACCGGGGGCAATCGCATTCACTCGTATATTATATTTCGCATAATTTGCCGCGAGGGAACGGGTCAGCGCGAGCACGCCGCCCTTCGCCGCAGTATAGGCGTCGCGCCCTTTGATTCCGGCCAGCGCAACGTACGATGTCGTATTGATCACAGCGCCGCCGCCGGCCTTGATCAATTCGGGAATGCCGTATTTGCAGGTCGCAAACGTTCCGAACAAATCAACTTTGATTGTGCGCCAGAATTCGTCGAGCGAAACTTTGGTTACCGGACCGTCATCGGAAGTTGAACCGCCCGCATTATTGTAGAGCACGTTGATTTTGCCAAAGGCCTCGACGGTTGCCGCAATCGCGCGCTCGACGCTCGCCGCGTCGGTTACATCAGTTGAAATCAGCCGCGCGTCGCCGCCGGCCTGCCGCACCAGCGCAACCGTCTCCTCGCCGCCTTCGCGCGAGATTTCCGCGACTGCGACTTTGGCTCCCTCGCGGGCAAAGCGTATTGCACCCGCGCGTCCAATCCCCGAGCCTGAACCGGTGATAAAGGCAACTTTGCCGTCGAGCCTGCCCATAATCCGTCCCTCCGATGATGCGCTGCCATGTCGTCGCACCGGCACATATATCCAGCGCCGGCCGCCGGTGTGAAAAGCGCAGCGAATATCTCCTATTGGGCTTGTAGCAATTCGCCGCGTAGATCGCCAATCAACACGACGGGCGGGAGCTATCGCAGGTTCGTGGGGTCGAGCCGGTCACGCAGATGGTCGCCGAGAAAATTGAACGCCATTACTGCCAGCGATATGAACACACCAGGCAGCAGCACCCACGGATAATGCTCGAGATTTTGCGGGTCCATCGCTTGCGAAAGCAGATTCCCCCAGCTTGCCGCAGGTTCTTGAATCCCCAGGCCGAGCAGCGAGAGTGCGCTCTCGCCGAGGATATAACCCGGAATCGAAAGTGAAGCGTTGACCGCGGCAAAACCCAGCACCGAAGGAATTATGTGCTGCCTCAGCAAGCGCAAACGCGATCCGCCAAGCGATCGCCCCGCTTCGACGAACGGCGCCGACCGTATAGCAGCCGCCATCCCGCGAATCACCCGGGCAAAGCTCGCCCAGCTTATGAACGACATGATCGCGACGATCATGAAAAACGTCGCGACCGGACTCATGCCCGACGGAATCACCGCAGCCAGCGCGAGCAGAAAATAAAATGACGGCAGCGACATCTCGATTTCACACAGCCGCATAATCAGGTTGTCAGTAGTGCCGCCAACGAGTCCGGAAAAAGCTCCCACGCTGATCCCAAGCGAAAAACTGATCAGTACTCCGACCAGCCCGATACACATGCTGACGCGCGCACCATAGACGATTCGCGAAAAGAGATCGCGCCCAAGTCCCTCGCTGCCAACGATGAAGTAGGGTTCGCTGGCTGATTCCGTAGTGAACAGATGACCGTGATAGAAGAAGCGTATATAAGTTTTGCGGCTGCGATCCTCCACATACCTGCGCGTCAGCGGATCAGCCAGCTTCATCGGATAGGCGAATAGCCAGCCGTGATCCCGCTCGGCGGCAGGAGTGAGATGGAGCCGCATAGGCGGACAATCCGGCAGTTCGCGATATTGACGCGCCGGATCATACGGTGCGATTACAGGTGAAGCTGCCGCAAATAGATAAAAGAGCGTGAGCACGGCAATCGCCGCACGCGCGGTCCACGGCGCCATCTGCCATTCGCCCGCCGCTCCGGCAGCAAACCTGCGCATCCGCTCAAAACGCCGAGGCTCAGGCAGCGCCTCCATGTCCGGCGTGATAGCGCGGGGCAGCGCGCTCATTCCGCCGCCAGCGTGGCAAAGTCCACTCGCGGATCGACCGCGGCCAGCGCAATATCCGCAAGCAGATTGCCGATGAGCAACAGCACAGCGCCCATCAGCACCGACCCCATCACCAGCGGTACGTCGAGTGATCGCACCGCATTCAATAGCAGCAGGCCAAGTCCTTGCAGATTCATCACGGCTTCGACCAATGCCGCGCCGCCCAGCAGATCCGCGAGGCTGTAGCCCGCAATCGTCACGAACGGGTTCAAGGCATTGCGCAGGACATGCTTGAACATCACCATCCATTCCGGCAGCCCTTTCGCGCGCGCCGTCCGCACGAAATCAGCATTGCGGATTTCCAGAATCTGCGAACGCATCAGGCGCATCAGCGAGGCCATTCCTGCCAGGCCGAGCACCAGCGCAGGCAGTATCAGATGGTTGAAGCGATCGGCAATCTTGCTCGCCGCATCGAGCGACGCATAGTCCGGTGAGAAGCTGCCGCCCACCGGAAAGCGTCCGCTCCACAGCGCGAAGTCCATAGCAAGAAACGCCAGGAAGAACGCCGGTACCGACATCCCGAGAAATGAAGCGAAGGAGAGCACACGGTCGATCACGGAGTTCTGCCGCACCGCAACCACGACGCCGATCGGAATAGCCATCACCCACGACAGGATCATGCTGGCCAGCGCGAGAATCACCGTATTGACCGCACGCGAGCTGATTAGCGAAGCTACGCTGACGCGATATGCCAGCGAGACGCCAAGGTTCAGATGCATCACCTGCCAGAGCCATCGCACGTATCTGATCAGCAGCGGCTGATCCAGGCCAAACTCTGCTTCCATCTGCTTGAGTACGGCCGGCGAGATGCGTGGGTCGAGCGCCAGGCTGCTGACGAAGTTGCCCGGCACCAGTGACATCGCGGCGAACGAAATGAATGTGATACCGATTATCAGCGGTATCATAATGAGTAATCGCCTGATTAAAAACCGCCCCATTGAATAGCCATCCGCCCCGCCGTGGCGGCCGTTTAGGTGCTAGCGGAACTGGATATACTCAGGCTGGTACAACCCCCATACCGTGGGATCATAATTCACCAGGGTATTCCGGTATGCGACGTACCGTATCTGCAGAACCGTCTCGATCACCGGCAGTTGATCGTGGAGTATCTGCTGAATCCGCCAGTAATACGGCGCCCGCTCCTGCGGATCAGTCACCATCGTACCCTGATCCAGCAGATGGTCGATTTCGGCTTCCCATTTCGTCGCAGGCTTCGGTTCTGCCGGATCCCAGATATGCAGATTCCCCGATGAACGCAGGAAATTTGCGGCGTCGTTCGGCTCGATTCCGCCGGTAAACCCAATCAATACGCAGTCCCAGTCAAAAGATGAATCGAGTGCTTTTACTAAAGTTATAAATTCGAGCGGCCGGTAGTTGACTTTAATTCCCAGCGCCGCCAAGTCCTGCTTGAAAATCGCACACATCTTGTCACGTACCGGCACGCCCGTATTGGTAGTTAAATTGAACACCAGCGGATGGCCCTGCGGATCGCCTCGCACTCCCGGCCGCAGCATCCGGTAGCCGGCCTCGTCCAATAAATGCGCTGCCAGCTTCAAATCATAGTCATAATCTTTGAGATTTGGATTATAGAAAATCTTGTTGGCCGGTGACACGTCCGAGACCGACGGCACTCCCAAGCCCTGAAAGCACAGGTTAATCATTCCCTGCTTGTCGACCGCATGTGCGAGCGCGCGCATGAAATTCAGATCGGTAAACCATTTATACTTGGGATTCACCACGCCGTTCTGGATGTAATGGCGCGGATTGCGGTTGAACGCGAAAAACAGCGACCCGGTATCGATCCCGATTTTTTCAACTTTAATTTTAAGCTTGGGCGCCTGATCGATCAGCGTCTGTACTTCTTCCGGGCGCGGCGAATACACATCGGTCGTGCCACTGAGAAAGCGCAGATATTGAGCATTCTGATCCGGCACGATCAGCATCACTTGTCCGAATAGCCGCGGCAGCTTCCGTCCATTCGGCTCACGCATCCAATAGCTGGGATTACGCACGAAGCTTATCTGCTGGCCCGGCACATAGCGCTGCATCCGGTACATACCCAGCGTGACGAGCCTGTCAGGCTGGGTGTCGATACCCCAGATATGCGTGAAGTTGCCCGACGCCAGCGCGTGTTCCAGCGTATGGGCCGGGAGAATCGGGAAACCAATCGCATAAAGCAGCGGCGCGAACGGCCGCGGCAGATGCATTACGACCGTATAATCGTCGGGTGCCTCTGCCTTGATCGGTTTGCCATCAATAGTCATCACAGAGACGTCGCTATTAGGCACTCGCGGGTCGTAAATCACCCGCATCGTGAATAGTACGTCACGTGCAGTGAACGGGACCCCATCAGACCATTTGACGCCGTGCCGCAGGTGGAACGTGATCGTCTTGCCACCGTCGGTGATGTTCCAGCTCTGCGCCAGATCCGGCTCCGGCAGCGTTGTCCGCGGATCGATTTTGACCAGCCCCTCGAAGAGGTCGCCGATCGCCGCTCCCGAAGCCGCGTCAGTCACCAGAACCGGATTGAAGGTTCCAGGGTCGCTGTTAGTCGAATCGTACAGAATCTGCGCCGCCGCATGGTCATCGTGGCGCCGGTTCACGTGGCACCCGGCTATCGCGATCAACATCAGCGCGGCACTAGCGGGAAATAACCCATGCAGCACGTGGCTAAATCTTAACCGATCCATTGGCTTCACGCCGTCACGCGCCGGCCGCCGTTTCGGTGCCTGTCCAATCAATCCGTACGCACCGGCTGCGAATCCGTGAACCGTATATCAGCCATTCCGAGATTGATCGTTCGCGTATCATCTCCGGGCGCAAGTGTGAAAATTGAGTCGTCGATATCGCCGTCAAGAATCGGCTGCTCATAGCGGAATTTAACCGATGCGCCAGTTCCCGGGAATGACGCCGCCACCTCCCAGGGAAACATGATCGTGCCGCCGGGCCCGCTGGCGCGATAGTCATTATATTTTACTTCGTAGCTTTCACGTCCGTTCGCGAGCGTCTGCCGCAGGCTCGTCAGATTATCACTCGCATCAAACGTCAAATAGTCAGTGACCCCGTTCGGCTCCCGGTAGAGCAAATAGGGAGTATTGTCCCCCGTCAGGCCGTACTGGCTGGGCGCAAACGCCAGCATCGCGCTGTCAGGCGCGAGGCTCATCAACAGGCGCACGGCGTCTTGGGGCGCCATCGGAATGCGCGCGTAGCGGTCCAGCACGGCCGCGCTCGCCCGGCCTTGCATCAAAGTGTTTTTCGCGGGATCGAAGATCGCAACCTGGCCGCCGGTCGCCGCCAATACCAGCGCCACGCCGATCGGCGACATCACTTCCACGCGCACGCTGGCCGGCCGGTCCACCACGATCCGTTCGCGCACCTTCAGATGCTGGCCACCGCCGGTATATTCCATGATCGCCGAGGTTTGCAGGGAATTGATCTGCCTGTCGCGCCGCGCCAGGGCCATCCCGAGCTGAGCCGCATCCTGCGACTGCGCCGAGGGCGCCGCTGGCTGGAGCGTGCATCCAGCCCCGGCCAGCACCCACAGGCAAGCCGCCGCGGCCAAGGGAATTCGCCGGCGCGAGCGGCTCACGCGCCTAAGGCCGCGCCTGCTGCGTCTCGTCATTCTCGGACGCCGCGATCTTGGTCTTCAGCCGCTCGATTTGGTCCGCGTCCTGCGCTCTCTTGAGTGCGTCTTCGTACTGATTGCGCGCATCCCGGCTCTTCCCGATACGCTTATAGGCATCGCCCAGATGCTCAGTGATTGTCGGATCGTCACCCGAGAGATTCACCGCGCGCTCGAGTTCGCCGACCGCCTTTTGATATTGCCCTTTCTTGTAATAGACCCAGCCGAGGCTATCGACGTAGAAGCCGTCCTCCGGCTCGATCTTGAGCGCCCGCTTGACCAGCTTCTCGGCTTCGTCGAGATGGGTGCCGGATTCCGCGTAGGTGTAACCCAGATAATTCAGGGCTGGCGCATTCGCAGGGTTAATCGCGATCGCCTTCTGCATCGCCGCAATACTTTGCTGCTTCTGCTTGTTGGCGTCGTAAAGAGCACCCAGCGTAAAGTAAAACTTGTCATTGCGCGGTTCAATCTGGACCATCCGCTGGGCCAGTGCGATCGCATCAGGATAGTCTTTCTTTTCCTGGTAGACCCCCACCAGGTATCCCATGATCTCGGTATCGTCGGGCTTGCGCGCGAGCGCCTGGTTCAAATTGGCGATCGCCTTATCGTAGTCGCTTTCCTTGTCGTAGAGATACGCGAGTTGCAGCCGCGCCTCCACGTAATGTTCATCGCTTGCGGGAATCGCCTCGAACTGCGCCATCGCCTGATCGTTCTCATCGAGCTCCGAATAAACCGTCCCCAGGTAGTAACGCACACGGTAGTTATTCGGTTCCGCGCCCAGCACCAGGTTCAATTCGGTTGCAGCCTCATCGAAATCACCGCGCTCAAAGAACAGCAGGCCGATCTTGGTTCGCGTATCGGCTGGATTCGTCTCAATCTGCTCCTGATGGAGTTGCTGGCGCGCGATCGCTTCGTTGATCGTTTTGTCACCGGCGTCGAGTTGTGCGAGCCGCTTGCGCACGTCGTCATCCGTCGGATCTATCTGTTGAACCTGCTGGTAGAGCGCGATCGCCTCTTGATTGCGCCCCTGCAGTTCGCGCAGCACCGCCAAATCAAGCAGCACCAGTTGCGACTGCGGGTTTAATTGCAACGCCTCTGAGTAGTAGTGATCGGCTGCCTGGTAGTTATTCGCCAGCACCATCACGCGGCCGGCGTAGTAGTACCCGAGGAAGGATTTAGGGTCCAGCGCGATTAGCTGTTTGAAGGCATCTTCCGCCTTGTCGTACTTACCCGCCTTGGCATATTGCGTCCCCAGGAATAGATAGGCCTCTTGATTCTTTGGATCGAGCGCCACCACTGCCTGATATTGCTCTTGCGCCTGTTCCTGATTTCCGAGGGCATCATCGATACCCGCCGCCAGCAGGCGCGGACGCACATAATGCGGGTCAAGCGCGATTGCCTGATTGCATTGCTCCAGCGCGTCCTTCAGCCGTCCGTCGCCGACGTAGAGCGTCGCCAGCTGAACTCGCAGCTCGGGGTTTTTCGGATCGTATTTGACTACATCCGCGTATTCTTCGAGCGCCTTGCTCCGATCACCATTTTCGGTAGCCACCTGCGCCTTCAGGTAGGCTCCCATAGCGAGGGCCGATGGCGGTATATCAACGGCGGGAGCGCCGCCAAACGCGCGCCCCCCGCCGGCGCTCACCGCTTGAATCGGCGCACTATCAGAATGAACTCTGGAACAACCGGCCAGCGCCGTCAGCGCCATCGTCAGCGTCAACAGCGCCCATTGGGCACGACACTTCATACTTTGATGGGAACCTTGCGACTTCGCGCGAATTACAGCTAACATGGCGACCCGCGATCGTCAATTTGGCTTGATCTTAACCGTGTCATCACTATCTCGGGGACATCCCGAACGCTTAGTCTTGCGCCTACCCGGCCAGCGGCGCAATCCCTTTGGCACACCCGCCTTCGCATCCTTGCACCAGCATCGGTCCCGTCGCGCAAATCTTGAGCCTGGCTTTGCAGACACCTGCTCCCGCGCCCGCCCATTATACCAAGCTGCTGGCCGCAGAAAATGTCTCTGAAGCATAGCGTTGGCGCGCCCCGCGTCACCCACCGCCTCGGTATCGCCGGCTTAGTCGCCGTAATGTACCTGATTGTCAGCGGGGGTCCTTATGGAATAGAAGACGCCGTTCGCATCGCTGGCGCACGCCTGACGCTTATCCTCTGCCTCGCCGTTCCGCTGACCTTGAGCCTCCCTACCGCCCTGATGGCCTCCGAACTAACCGCTTTGATTCCGCAGGAAGGCGGCTTCTATCTCTGGGTCAAAGAGGCGCTGGGACCGTTCGCCGGTTTCCTCGAAGCCTACCTGACGGTGCTCTACACCGCCGTCGATATGGCCATCTATCCGGTCTTGTTCGCCACCTATCTTGGCTTCGCGATTCCTCTCGGCACTATCGGCCAGATCGTCCTCGCCGCAGCCCTCGTATGGTTTTCCGGGCTGCTCAACATTCTCGGCATCCGGCCCGTCGGCAACACTTCGACCGCCTTGGCCCTGATTGCGATCGCGCCGTTCGCCCTGTTCGTGATCCTCGGCTCGCCCCGCCTGCTGGATTGGCGTCTTCCCGTACAGCCGATCCAGCATAGCGATTTCTTCGGCGCACTCGCCGGCGGCCTAATCGTCATCATTTGGAATTATTGCGGATGGGAAAACTTGAGCATGGTGGCTGGCGAGATCGAGGCGCCGCGGCGCAACTATCTACGCGCGATCTTAATCACCCTGCCTATCGTGGTAGCAGGTTACATGCTGCCACTCTGCATTGCCCTGAGCGGCGTCCGCAGCACCGGCCAATGGCAGCTTGGATATTTCGCGCAGGAGGGCTACCGCTTCGGCGGCATAATCCTCAGCCGTTTTATCGTACTGGGTGGCGCCGTCTCGGCCTTCGCGATGTTTGAGGCAGGCCTGCTATGGGTCTCGCGCATACCCTTCGTGCTGGCCGGCGAACGCTACCTGCCCTTCGGCCTGACCCGGCTCTCGCAGGCCAGCGCTACGCCCGTGAGCTCGATCCTGGCCTGCTGCGTGATTTTCACCTTGCTGGTGCCGCTCGGCTTCGTTGCCCTGGTCGTGCTTGACGTCTTCTTCTATATGGGTGCGCTTATGCTCGAGATGGCCGCCCTTGTACGGCTCCGTCAGACCCGCCCGCAGCGCCGCGAGCGCTTCATGGTTCCCGGTGGACGCCTGACTCTCGTTTTGGTTGTGGCCGCGCCGATACTCACTTGGGCCGCCACCTTCGGCCTCGCCTTGTCCCGCGACGAGGGTAGAGGCGATCTGCTTCTCGCCGCCGCCCTCGCACTAGGCGCCTTCCCCGTCTATCGGATTCTGCGATGGCGCTATGGCGGACCGCCGCTCGTTTCGCCGCGGCCAGTGCCCGCCGCGCGCCCGGAATGACGGCGCGACGAGTTACTTGCCGCCGCGTGCAGACGCCTGGCGGGCTAGCTTGGCCATCGCCGGCTTCGTCCAAATCAACGGCGGCTTGTTGTAGGTGTCGAAAAACGCGAACGCCGTAATTACCAGCGCGTGCGTAATCTTCCCTTGCGCAATCAGCCCTTTAACTTCCTTCAGCGGCACGACTAGGACTTCGGTCTCCTCCGACCCCTCCATATTCGGATGCGGCAGCGCGGTCTGCTGCACGTTGCGTGCGAGAAACGAGTAGCAAAAGTTTGGCTGAATCGCAGGATTCGGATGGACTCGGCCTAGAGGCACGATATCCGCCGAATCGTATCCGCACTCCTCGCGCATCTCGCGCCGTCCAGCAGCCGCCGGATTCTTGTCATCCGGATCGATCATGCCGCCCGGAATCTCCAGCGTAAACCCGCCGATTCCGTGCCGGAACTGCCGCACCATGATCACTTCCCGCTTGGGCGTCAGCGGGATGATATTTACCCAATCAGCCGGATCGATAACGAAGAAGTCGCGTTCACCACGCTTCGGATGCGCTGATCGGCGCTTATGCAGGTTGAAAATCGGGGTTGAAAAGACCTGTTCATTATTGATCGTGCGCCATTTATGCGCCTTCAAGTGCCGTCACCGCCACGCCTCGCCGCTCCAGCGAATGCTACGCGATCCGTTGCCTCAGCCATCTCTTTTATAACCTCGCTGACAGCCACATGCGCGCTCAAAACAGGCGCCGGTATTCGATCGCAGGACAGCGATCCATCACCACCGTCAACCCGGCTTTCTGCGCATACTCGGCCGCGCCCTCATCGGCCACTCCAAGCTGGCCCCACAGGACTTTGGCGCCCTTCGCCACTGCTTCTTCGGCAATCGCCGGCAGGTATTCCGATCGGCGGAAGACGTCCACGAATTCGACCGCCTCGGGAATCGACGCAAGATCGGGATAGCAGCGCTCGCCAAGCCTTTCCCGCAAGGCCTCCGGCCCGAGTTGCGGATTCACCGGAATCACACGAAAGCCTTTAGTTTTGAGCAGTTGCGCGATTCTGAGGCTATCGCGATCAGGATTGTCCGAGCAGCCAACCACCGCCACTGTCGTTGGATGCGACAGAATTGCTTTAATCTTCTCGTCCGAGGGATTACTGAAACTCATATGCCTCCGCTATCCAGCCAGACGGCTGGCGCTTCAATCCGCCTGAGCCTCC
>DATJUF010000343.1:0-7771 GCA_035502655.1 Binataceae bacterium (SeqCode) | reverse complement strand
TCACTATGCGCTGTTGATGCTGCGGCGAGCGGGAATTATCGAGGTCGCGATTAATCTCCATCACCTGGCAGGACCGATCAAAGAATCGCTCGGCGACGGCAGTGCGCTTGGCTTGCGAATTACATATTCATACGAGCAGACGCTGGCAGGTACGGGCGGCCCGCTCGTGATCCTGCGCGACTACTTCGGTGGCGAGCGCTTCGTGATGCTAAACTGCGACACAATTATCGGCTTGGATTTAGCCGAGGTAATCGGGTTCCATCAGGAGCGCCGCGCGCTAGCGACTTTCGTCCTGCGTGACGGGCACGATCGCGACGCGTATAGCCGAATCGAATGTGGACCCGATAGTCGTATCCAGCGGATGCGGTTGCTCAAAGGGCGGGTGCGCGGAGTCTTCGAGGACTATCCGCCGAAACTTGATGACCGAATTGCTGCAAATCTTACGTCCTATATGTATTGCGGGGTGATGGTCGCTGAAGCGGAGGTGCTGGCTGCGGTTAGGCGCCCTCCGCCGTTCAGCCTGATGAGCGGCCTGTTCGCGCCGATGTTGACGCAGGGCGCCGCGCTATACGGCTACATACATGAAGGCTTTTTCCGCACGGTCGATGATTTGGAAGGCTACAATGAACTGCGCATGGAATTCAGCGCCTCGCCGCCGCCGCTGGCTTATCTGCCAGGAGACGCTAAGCCACTAGTCTAAGCAGGGATTTGGACGGCGATGAGGCCGCTGCTGATCACGTTCGGAATCACTATGGTCTGCGCATTGCTGACTGTCGCGGCCGTACGCTCGCGTGCGGACAATGATACGGCGCAGGAATATACGATGTATTGCGCCAAATGCCACGGATGGAATGGCCGTGGAGATGGGACCTATGCCAGCAAGCTGCATCAGAAGCCACGCGACTTCGCTAATTGTGCGGTGATGGCGAAAATCTCCGATGCGACGATCGTCAAGGCAATCGAAGAGGGAGGCGCAGCGGTCGGCCTGTCGGATGAGATGCCGGGCTGGCAAGGGGCACTCGACGAAGATGACGCCGAGGCAATGGCGAAGTACATCCGAGGCTTCTGCAAGAATCGGCCAGGCTCGCAGTGAGCTCCGGGCCGGTCCGTCACGGAGCGGTTGGCTGAGCCGGAAGCGGCTGGGAGACTACAGGGACAGCAGTGGGATGCGAACCGAGATCGGCCGCGCTAGTGGACACAGATCCCTGGGAAGGCGATCCTAGAGGCATTCGGATGGTGGCAGGCCGGCCGTACCAGCATCGAGGCCCGGTTTCGGCGCCCCAGCCGAGATTCTGCTCGGGGTTGCGCGGATCATTGGTCCCGCAGACGACTACCAGCGGGGCATTGCGCTCGACTTGGCCTTGGTAAGGAGAATTGTTTGGAACCAGGTAGAGGTTGCGATTCCCAACGGCCATCGGATCGGATTGCACTCCGGCGCAGCCGCCGAGGAGAATCATGAATAAAACGCAAAGCCGCCGCATGATGCATGCTAGCGCGCGTATTTACGACACGTCAATCAGGATCCAAGGCGAATATAAGACGACTTATTGCATCCACTAATCTGGATTTGACGACGATGGAAGGGCTAATATATCGCGAGATGGATGCGAATGAAGTTTGCCAGTTAATCGAACGCGGGCTACCCGGTGCAACCGTCCAGGTGGAAGATACGACTGGCGGCGGCGACCATTTCGAGGCGCTGGTGGTGACCGACAAGTTTGATGGCAAGAGTCTGGTGGAACGTCATCAACTGGTCTATGCGGCGCTCGGCGATGCAATGCGGGTGCGGGTGCATGCGCTGACACTAAAGACGCTGACGCCTGCGCAATACGAGAATCTGAAATAGAAACTCCCGTTACCGGAGGAATAAGCAACCGACATGTCGAATGCAATTGAACGTATCGAAGCTGCGGTCAAGAACAACCGAATCATGATCTTCATGAAGGGCAATCGCAATTTCCCGCAGTGCGGGTTCTCGGCCGCGACGGTTGCCGTATTCGATCAGCTCGGCGCACCATATGAAACGGCGGACGTGCTGTCCGACCCCGAACTGCGTGAGCAAATCAAGGTCTACAGCAACTGGCCGACGATCCCGCAGGTTTATATCGATGGGAAATTCGTTGGCGGATGCGACATTATCCGCGAGCTTTACGAGAGCGGCGAACTCCAGCAAATAGTCAGCGGAACCGCGACTGGCGCGCGGGCTTAAGTCCTTTCAGCGGGCGCCGACGGCGCCGGTAGTCAGTTGAAAATAACGCGGCCAACGCACCAAAGTTTGGCCGCGTCATATTTTCCCCGAAGCCGCGAATTGTCTACGCTTGACGGTTGAGTTCGGGGCCAAAGGCGGAAGTAGCTGGTGTTTCTGACGCTTGGCCATCGATGCTGAACCGGCCGGGACCGAAGGCTGCGAGAACCAGAAGTCCACCTTCGATTGCGATGTTTTTCATGATGTTGACCCTCTGCATCATCGCCATCGGCATCTGATTATGTGCCATCGCCACCTCATAGGCGTGGACGTGGATCATCAAGGTCACTGGGATCAGGAAAAGAAAGATAATGAGAGCGGCCCAGCGCGCCTGAAATCCCACGATGAGAAGGATTCCCCCGCCAAGTTCGATAATAATCGACAAAATCAGCAGGACCGGTACGGCAGGCACCCCGTTCATTGCCATGTAGCTGGCGGTACCATTAAAGCCAGTTATCTTGGCGAAGCCTGACAGCACAAAAATCAGGGCCAACAGGATACGGCCGATCAACGCACCGAGGTCACGAGTGTCGCGCATAAGTCTCTCTCCGATTAGCGGCCGTGGTTCCCGGCGAATATCCGATTCAGCCGGCACACCGGCTGTTAAACAAGCGTGAAATTGGCTCATACGCCTTTTGCCCAAGAGATTGCAAGGTAGGCCAAACTTGAGAGGCCACACGGATGCGATGCTACGAGCAGCCGGCGGGAGAATCTCAGGCGAAGCGAGCAGGCGAGTCCGCGAGGTGCGTCAAAGATTAAGAAATGGGGCGAGCCGGCCGTTCCAAAGATATGCTCAGCAGCCCGCGGAGTTGTACGATCTCTGCCATTCGGCACTCACGAAGAAATCCCCATCATTCGCTGGAGTGGCGTCGCATCGCCTGATACATGAGTCTCGTTACGGCGCGTTCCCGTTAGCCTAACGGAGAGAGTTGGCTTATGGCTCTATGGAAACCCGATCCGACCTTCTACCCGTCCCCGCGCATGGCCGCCGAAGGGCCGCGCGAAAAGCTGGCGTATGTGGTGACGTTCAATCCGGAACGGTCGACGGGGGGTCATGACTCGCTTTCGGTAATCGATACAGACCCAGCCTCGGCATCGTATGGCTCAATCGTCGGACGCGCCGAGGTGCCGGGCGTTGGCGACGAACTCCATCATTTCGGCTGGAATGCGTGCAGCGCGGCATTGTGCCCTTACGCGCCCCATCCGCACGTCGAGCGGCGCTATCTGCTGGTGCCAGGAATAAGGTCGTCACGCATCTATATTTTCGATACCAAGCCGAATCCCCGCCAGCCGGAATTGATCAAGATTATCGGGCCGCAGGAAATTGCATCGCGGGCGGATTACAGCCGGCCGCATACGATCCATTGCGGCCCGGACGCAATCTATGTGAGCGCGCTGGGCACCGCGATTGGCGACGGCCCCGGCGGCATATTCCTGCTCGACCATGACAGCTTCGACGTACTGGGCCGCTGGGAGGTGGATCGCGGCCCGCAATATCTCGCCTACGATTTCTGGTGGCATCTCGGGTATGACATCGCGATGACCAGCGAATGGGGCGTACCCAACATGATCGAAAAAGGCCCCGACCTGAATCTGCTGACACAAGGCAAATACGGCCATCATTTGCACTTATGGGATCTGCGCCGCCGAAAGCATCTCGAAAGCTTCGATGTGGGCGTCGAGAACCAGATTCTGCTGGAACTGCGTCCGGCCCACGATCCGACCAAGGCCTACGGCTTTGTCTGCTCGACGGTCTCGACCAAGGACCTGTCGGCGTCGGTTTGGCTCTGGTATCGCGAGAGCAACCGATGGGCGATCAAAAAGGTGATCGAAGTGCCAGCGGAACCGGCTGACCCGGACCTGCTGCCGGCTCCGCTTAAGGCTTTCAAGGCAGTGCCGCCGCTGATCACAGAAATCGCACTCAGCACCGATGACAAGTACCTTTATACGTCATGCTTCGGCACCGGGGACCTGCGGCAATATGATGTGAGCGATCCTTTCAAGCCGAGATTTACCGGCGCAATCAGGCTGGGCGGGATGGTCTCGCACGCGCCGCATCCAAAGGCCGGAGCGCTCAACGGCGGAACTCAGATGCTCGAAGTGAGCCGAGACGGCAAGCGCATCTATGTGACGAATTCGCTCTACGGCTCGTGGGATGCCGCCTTCTATCCCGAGGGGATTCGCGGCTGGGTCACACTGGTTAACGTGCAGGACAGTGGCGGCCTGGCACTCGACCCGAATTTCTTCGTGCCATTCACCGGTGAACGGCCTCATCAGGTGCGGCTCGAGGGTGGCGACTCTTCGTCTGATTCTTACTGCTATCCGTGACCAGTAACGAATGGTGGGCGCTGGGCGTGGTCGCGCTCCTGGGCGCCTATCATGGCGCCGATCCGTCGATGGGCTGGCTATTCGCGGTAGGGCTGGGTTTGCAGGAGCGGCGGGTCACGAAGGTCTGGTGGTCGCTTCTACCAATCGCCGCTGGACACCTGCTGTCGGTCGGACTGGTGGTGGCGCTGGTCGCTGTCATTGCGCGTATCTCATGGCTGATCCGGCCATTGGGTGCTGCAATATTGATTGGCTTCGGGATTTTCCGGTGGTTGCGTCCGCGCGCTCATCCGCGCTGGGTAGCGATGCGGGTCAACGCCCTCGATTTGGCGATGTGGTCATTTCTGATGGCGTCGGCTCATGGCGCCGGGCTGATGCTGCTGCCGGTGTTGATTGGGATTCCACAAGCGAGCGTCGCCCTGCCCTCGCATCACGCGCACTTTATACCGACACTGGCCTTGCATGGTCCAATCAGCATTACCCAGTCCGCCGCCGTGATTCTGATCCATACCGGGGCAATGCTGACGGTAATGGGAACGATCGCGACCGTGGTCTACGAATGGGCTGGGCTTGGCATCCTCCGCAGCGCCTGGATCAATCTTGAGGGGCTTTGGGCCGGGGCACTGATCGCCGCGGGAGTTCTGTCGCTGGTGATCTGAGGCCGCCCACAGCAGGCTTGGCAAAAGGCGATAGCGGGCCTGATCGCTAACAAATCCCTGGGATCAGGCGCCAACGGGTGCGTACGAGATAGCTGCGATAATCCGCGTCGGCAGCGAGCAGGGTCTCTTCCTGAAGGCTGCGCCAGATGATAAACGGCAGCGTCACAATCACGATCAGGCCGTTGCGGATGGCGGGAAAGGCCATGACATAGCCGACAGAGAGCGTCAGCCAGCCGGCGTAAATCGGATGGCGTACGAAGCGAAACGGACCTTGGGTAATAACGCCGCGATTGGCTGGCAGCAGGCCGAAGCGGCGGCCGAGATAGAGACGGCTGACCTGGCTAAGCGTCACACCGGTTAACTCGACAGCCACCGCTGCGGCTGCAAGCAGGCCATGAGAAGGATGCTCAGGGCGCATCATCGCCGGAACTACCATCGAGACGCCGGTCGCCAGTAGAGTTGACGGCGTAATAGCCGAAGTGCGCGGCGGTATGCGAATCAGCATGAGTAAGCCCATCAGGGCTCCGCCGATAAGCCAAATCCAATTCGCTAGATGGCTGCCGTAGTTGAGGTTGCTGGGAGCCAGGGTCACGAAGAAGAGCAAGGCCACCGCGATATTGCCCGCCAAGTGGCGGATGCCCGCCCGAGTGATTTGCGACTGACCGGTGTTAGTTGCCGCTTGCGTTGAATGAACCGCCATTGGAGAAGGATAGATAAGGATGACGGCTCCCGGTGAAGCAATGCAAGTTGCTGCTGGCCAATCAGGCGAATGGTGGAAAAACGCGTTACGAGATAATGATTTAGGGCCAGACGGCTGTCACTATTGCCGCCCTCCAGAGGGTTGGAATCCGCTGGCCTCAGGGCTGGCGTTAGCCTACGATTAGCCCCTTGTCGCAAGTAAAGAAAGGGCGGGCCTGTGACTGAGGGCGCGGCAAAGCCGAAATCATGGCGTGAGCGAGCAATCGCTATCAGCCAAATTCGATGGCTGCGGCGAACGGTCATAAGCATCGCAACTGCCCTGATCCTCTTCACGATCGTTGGCTTCTTCATAATCCCGCTGGTGGTGCGGCATATTCTGAAAGTAGACGTCGCGCACAGTCTCACGCGGCCCGTCGACGCAGGCAAAATCACCTTCAATCCCTACACGCTGAGGCTCGAAGTCAGTCACCTGCATGTTGAGAATCGTGACTCGCCGACGCCATTCGTTGACCTGCCTCATCTGCATGTACGTGCGTCATGGGCCACGCTCTATCATCTCGCGCCGGTGATCAGGGAGCTGACGCTAACGCAACCGCAGGTTTACCTGGTGCGGACGGCGCCGCAGCGTTTCAACTTTTCCGATTTGCTGGAGCGGCCGAGCGCACCGCCGCTCAAAAAGCCGGCCAAGCCGTACCGGTTCGCTATCTCGAATATTCGGATAATCAATGGCGATATCAAGTTCGACGACCGGGTGTTGAACCAGCAGCATCAGATTCAGCATATTCAGCTCGGAATACCCTTCATTGCCAATCTACCGTCCGATATCGAAATCTCGGTCAAGCCGCTGCTGCAGATGAACGTTGACGGCAGTCCGATTGGGATCGCGGGCAAGGCAAAGCCATTCGTAAACAAGCCCGAGTCGGTGATGAACCTGAAGGTCGAGCATTTCGCGCTCCCGCGTTATATGGGATACGTCCCGCTCAGGCTGCCAATCAAGGTTCCGTCCGGCGCGCTGTCGGCGGAGCTGCAAATTCATTTCGTCAAGACCGAGCCGGTGCCGTCGATCGCAGTCGCAGGAAGGGTAACGCTCGATCAGTTGGCAGTGAATGACATGGCTGGCGCGCCATTGGTTGGATTCAATCAATTGGTCGTACCACTCAACGACATCGAACCGCTGGCCAAGGTCTATCGGGTGGGGGCGATCAAGCTGGACGGACTGACCATCAATGCGGTGCTCAATCCGAACGGCACCACTAATTTTACAGCGCTGTCGACGATGCCGAAGACGGCGGCGGGTTCATCAGCAGGTGTTGGCGCGTCACCAATGGCAAGGCCGTCGCCGATCGTCTCAAGTGGGGCGCAGGCGCCGGCAGTCAGCCTCGCCGCGACACCAGGGGCATCACCGGCGGTTGCTCCGACAGCCGCCGCAACGGTGAGTGCTTCGCCACTGGCTCAGGCCGCGGCATCGCCGACTGTGGCTGCAAGTGCAAGCGTGGTGGCTACCCCTAACGTCGCGACAGTGAAGCCTCCGGCGCCGATTACGCCAGCACCGGCACAAGCTGCCGCCACGCCTGAGGCCAGCCCGGCAATGACGGCGGGATTGCCACAAAGTATAACCGCACCCGCGGCGCCTGCCGCGAGCGCTTCGCCTGCGCCATCAACGGCGGCGCCCGAACATCCGCTGGACTTCACGCTGGATTCGTTCACGCTTTCCAATGGCACGGTCAACGTTGACGATCGGGCATTGCCGGCGCCTGTTAAGCTCGCCTTGCACGCGATTCAAGCCAACCTGGCCAATTTCGCGATCGGTCCTCAAGCAGAGCCTGCGCCGTACAGCTTTGCG
>DATJUF010000342.1:0-9392 GCA_035502655.1 Binataceae bacterium (SeqCode) | reverse complement strand
GCGATCAAGCTGCTCGCGGGAATAGCGCCTGCTGAGGCCAGGTTGATCGAATTCGATGGCTACGCAGCGGTTTCGCGTGTTTTGCACCAGCGGACTGGCACCCTGTCATGCGAATGCCCCCGCGTAATGTCCAAGTGAATGCCGCTGGTATTAGCCCGAATGCAGCGACGGCACAGCCGAATCCGCACGCGCGGCTTTGGCTTTTCGACTTCGATAATACAATCGCTCATCTGGAACCTGAGGTTGACTGGGCGGCGGGCCGCCGCGAACTGGAGGCATATCTGCGTGCGGCCGGCGTTGCCAATGAAATCTTCGTTGAAATCCCGAAAGGAAACCTGCCGCTCTACGAAAGATTGCGCGTTCGCCTCAGCGGCTTTGCAGGATTCCAGTCCGGTGCCGCAAGGGAGGCATGGGGTGCTAACGGGGAAATTCTGCTACGTGACGCTTCGGCAATCATCGAGCACTATGAACTGGCTGGGATTGATCGCGCTGAAGCAGCGCACGGCGCGATTGAATTACTCAGCGCGCTAGTATCACGTGGCGCAACGATCGCGATCGTCACCTCTAACTCGTCGCGGACCGTGAGCCGCTGGCTTCAAATCCATCATGCAAGCGAATTGGTCAGCACGATCGTCGGACGCGATACGCTGCTCGGGCTGAAGCCGTCGCCAGCCATGGTGATTGAAGCCATGCGACGTTTCGGCGCTGATGCACAAGAGGCGATGTTCGTCGGCGACAGCACCTCTGACTTTGGAGCCGCGCAAGCTGCTGAAATTGGCTTTTACGGGATAGCGACGGCACCTCCACGACGCGATCGCTTAGCTGCCGCGGGCGCGAGGACAATTTTCGCGTCTCCTGCGGCCCTGGCAACTTATCTAAATCTGACAGGTCCCAGTTCTTTCAGGAGTTAAAGCGGCGCTGCTGTCACTTCATAAAGACAAGGCCGGGATTCTTCGCGCGGCAGCCACGCGCGAGAATGACAGAAAAAGGCGGGGGCGGCCCCTGCCACATCGCCGCGAATCAATGTTTGACTTTCTTCAGCTCTTCGACCATCTCCGGCACGGCCTTGAACAGGTCGGCGACCAAGCCAAAATCCGCGACGCTGAAAATCGGCGCCTCTTCATCCTTATTGATCGCGACGATGGTTTTGGAATCCTTCATACCGGCGAGATGCTGAATCGCTCCTGAAATGCCAACGGCAACGTAGAGTTCCGGCGCCACCACCTTGCCGGTCTGACCGACTTGCAAATCGTTAGGCACGAAACCAGCGTCGACCGCGGCGCGGCTGGCGCCCATTGCAGCACCCATCTCGTCGACCAGCGGTTCAAGCACGGTCTTGAAGTTATCGCCCGACTTAAGTCCGCGCCCGCCAGAGACGACGATCCGTGCCTCAGTCAGTTGCGGCCGGTCGCTCTTGATCGCATTGAAACCCACGAACTCCATCTTGAGCCCGGCCGAGTCGATTTCCGGCTTGACCTTCTCGATTGGCGCTGCAGCGTCGCCCAGCTTGGCAGCGTCGAATGCGGTACCGCGCACAGTCACGACCCGGACTGGCCCTTCCAGCTCGATTGTGGCAAGGACGTTGCCTGCGTACATCGGACGGATCATCGTACCGTCGTCATTAATTGCGACGATTTCCGAGGCCATCGGCGCGTTGAGCTTGGCCGCCAACCTCGGCATTAGATCTTTGCCCATCGCGGTAGCAGTGGCGAGAATCGTCTCGGCATTGAGGCTTTTGGTCAAAGCCGTCAAGGCCTGTGCGGCTACATCGGCCAAATCGTGAGCCAGACGGGGGTCTTCGAGCGCGATCACTTTGCTCACGCCGTATTTGGCGATTTCAGCGGCGGGCGCATCAAGGTTTTCGCCTGTGACTACCGCAATCGCCTGGCCGCCGCGCTTGCGAGCCATTTCGAGGCCGGCGTTCACGGCGACTAATGAGGTCTTGGGAAAATGGCCACCGCTGTGTTCGGCGAAAATCAGTACATCACCCATCGTAATTCACTCCTGCACCCTGGTGCGAAAATCGCGCGGCACCTAAATCTTCGCTGTCACGTGTACGCGCGTGCGGTCAAATAACCTTCGCTTCCGTATGCAGCACGGCCACCAGTTCCTCGACTGAGCCGACCTTGCGGCCAGCCTCACGCTTCTGCGGCGCCTTCAAGGTCTTGATCTTCAGCTTGGGCGCCAAGTCGGCCCCAAGGCTCTCCACTGCGATTTCCTTGAGGGGCTTCTTGCGAGCCTTCATGATGCCCGGTAGTGACGCATAGCGAGGTTCGTTGAGCCGCAGGTCAGTCGTAATCACCGCCGGTAACGGAAAGGCAACCGTTTGCAGGCCGCCGTCAGCCTCGCGCACGACGGTACATTTGCCGCCATCGATCGCGACCTTAGAGGCAAAGGTCGCCTGCGGCCATCCGAGGAATTCTGCGATCATCTGCCCAACCTGATTGGAATCGTCATCGATCGCCTGCTTGCCGATAATCACCAGATCCGGCTTTTCGTCTGCAGCCACTTTGGCGATCACCCGGGCGATAGCGAGCGGATCCAGCGGCTGATCGTTCTTCACCAGGATTGCGCGATCGGCTCCCATGGCAAGGCCGGTGCGCAACTGTTCCTGCCAGTTAGCCTGGCCGACAGAGATCAGCACAACCTCTCCGCCATGCTTTTCTTTGATCCGCAGACCCTCTTCGATAGCAATCTCGTCAAACGGATTAATCACGAATTTGACGTTATCAGTGGCAATTCCACTCCCGTCGGGGAGAACGCGAATAGTCGTGGCGGGGTCGGGTACGCGTTTAACTGGAACTAAAATCTTCACCGGCATTCACTCCCGTTGTCACGTCTTGAGGCAGCGCTTCAGGCAAAATGATCTGGGCCGCAAGACGCGTACAGCCAAACCAGCCGACCGTAACAACCAGCCTTCAATCAGTCAAATTATTGTATCGCGGCGCCGTTCGATGATGCGACAAGGCTATTTCGCCATGCGCATTATTCATTAAATCCCAGCCGATGCGATAGCTCACGGCCCGCCTCGATGACCATCGGCGCAAGTTCGTAGCTGATGCGCTCGGTAGGTATCCGATAGGCAGGTCCAGCGACCGCCAGCGAGCCTACGACCGAACGGGTGTAGTCGCGAATCGGCACCGCTACCGATGCGACGTCCTCGAAGAATTCGCCCGCGTCGCAGGCGAAGCCGTCGCGCACCACTGAATGAAGCTGGTCGAGAAGGACGGCCCGTTCGGTGATGGTGTGATCGGTATGGCGAGGAAGCTGTTCGGGCAGAATCGTCAAGATTTGCTCGCCGATCTCGAACGCCAGGTGAACCTTGCCGATCGCCGTGCAATGGAGCGGCAGGGCCATCCCAATCGGTGCGGTGATGCGCACAGCACGATCCTCCGGCTCAATCGCCTCGATTGGAATAATTCCTTCGGGCCGGGCGATCGCAACAAGCGCGCTCTCGCGAGCCTTCCGCGCCATCTCAGCGAGGATCGGCCGCGCCTGCCGGACCAATCCGGTATGATGAATATAGCGGCGGCCCATGTGCAGGCATTTGATTCCGAGCCGGTAATTTTCGGTCGCTTTGTTCTGTTCGATATAGCCGCGCGCCTCAAGCGTCGCGAGCAGCCGAAAGACGTTGTTCTTGTGGAGCTTCAGCCGTTTGGATAATTCGGTGACGCCGAGTTCGTCGGCTTCGCCAAAGAACTGCTCGAGCACGTCGAGCGAGTGCGCCACGGATTGGATCAGATAATTTGTCTTGTCGCGCCTGACCATCGCCTCATCATCCCCAGAAGCCGCCTGACGGAGGCACCAGTAATGCCGGTTCTGGAAAACCGTTTTACTTTAGGCGGGCAGACGAAATGAAGTCAACGCCGGAAATCCGCATCTCGCGCTGTCCTAACTCACGCTTTCACCTGCTATGATAGCGGCCGTCTAACGGTAAACCTTCTATGGCAGATCTGCGCCCTGAATTCTTCCGCCGGATCGACGAGTCCGACGACGAGCTTTTCTACCAATACCCGCGGCTCGTCACGCATATCGACGACGGCGCTATTGATAAAGTCGGTGAAATCTACGCGGACCTTCTGCCGGCGGGCGGTGAAATCCTCGACCTGATGTCCAGTTGGCGCTCGCATATTCCGGCAAGCGTCAAGCCCAGGCGGCTGGTGGGACTCGGCCTGAACTACGCCGAGATGGGCGACAATCCCGCGCTGACAGAAATAGTCGTGCATAATGTGAATCGCGAACCGCACTTGCCCTTTGCCGATGAATCCTTCGATGGCGCTGTGATGACGGTGTCGGTGCAATATCTGGTGCGGCCGGTCGAAACCTTTGCAGAGGTTGGGCGTATCCTGCGCCCACACGCACCGTTTATCGTGACATTCTCCAATCGGATGTTCCCGGCCAAGGCGATCGCGCTCTGGCAGCACGCCAGTGAAGCCCAGCGCGTGACCGTAGTCGAAACTTATTTTGCCCGAACTGAGGCCTTCGACAGCACCAACGTGATTGATCGGAGCTTAGCGGAAGCTGCGCCGTCCGATCCTATCTGGGCGGTAGCAGCCCGCAAGCGCATTTGACGGCGCTACTCTCCGCGATTTCAGTACGGTTATCGGCGACATCGCTGTGCTATCCTAACGTCTTGGATCGACGCTCCGCGGCCAGCCGTAAATGAAGCGCATAACTTGAATGCCACATGACAGCGAGCCGATGATCAAAGGCCGAGCAACCACCTCGGGGACGGCGGCCTATGCTGCGCGTTTTCCCAATCTGCCGGGCAATTACCGGCCGGCGATGGATCTTGCGGTCTCGAGTATTGGGATCGGCACCTATCTGGGCGAGCATGACGCACGCACCGACGCTGCTTATTCTGAATCACTACGGCTGGCGCTGTCATCAGGAATCAACCTGATCGACACCGCGGTCAACTATCGCATGCAGCGCAGCGAGCGGGTGATTGGCCAGGTTCTGAAAGAGTCTGTCGAGATCGGCATGCTCAAGCGTGAAGAGGTCGTGATCGCGACCAAGGGTGGCTACGTGACCTTCGACGGCGATATGCCGCCAGACCCGCGCACCTGGTTCCAGGAGCATTTTGTACGCACCGGAATCGTGCAGCCGGGTGATCTGGTTGATGGCTCGCATTGCATGACGCCCAAGTGGCTCGCCGCGATGATCGAATTAAGCCGCGCTAACCTCGGCGTGGAAACGATAGACATCTACTACGTTCACAATCCGGAGAACCAGCTCGCGCAAATCGGCCGCACGGACTTCCGGCGGCGGCTTCAGCATGCTTTCGAATTGCTGGAGCGCAAAACTGCCGACGGTGTAATTGGTTGTTATGGCGCCGCCACATGGAACGGCTTCCGCATCGAGTCCGCTGAGCGCGCCTATTTGTCGCTGGCTGAGATAATCGAAGCAGCCGAACGCGTGGCTGGCCATAATCATCATTTTCGCATTATCCAGTTGCCGTACAATCTGGCGATGACCGAAGCTTTCACAGCGCGCAATCAGCCGATTCCCGGCGATGGTCTCGGTAACACTCTCGCCGCCGCAGAGGCTGCCGGTATAACGGTATGCGCCAGTGCCTCACTGCTTCAGGGGCGTCTCAGCCGTCGGCTGCCGCCGCTGCTCGAAGAGGCCTTCGGTGGCCTGGGCTCCGACGCTCAACGCGCCGTCCAGTTCGTGCGCTCGACGCCGGGTGTAAGTTGCGCTTTGGTTGGCATGAGCACGGCGGCCCACGTGCGCGACATCATCGCTACGGCCGAACGGCCGCCGGCGCCATTCGACTCGATGATGAAACTGTTCCAGTCGGCTGAGTAAACCCACTGCCTTAAATCCACGCGAAAAATTTCTACGGCTTAATGCTGCCTCCAATACCTGATTGGCGTGCCCATGACTAACCTGCGTACTTCTTCCTCTTCGCCAAGCTGGAAAAATCTGCCGCTCGCTCTGGTTCTGATTACTGCAACCGTTACCATGCTTGGGACAGCGTCCATATGCCGAGCCAAAACCTTGGGCTTTGGGCCGGCGACCTTCAAGATTTACTCACCCGTGACTTCCAATCTAATCGGCGAAGTGCACTTTAGGGTCACACAATCAGACGATGGCGCGGTAACGGTCCGCAGCGATGCGCGTTACGACAACGGCGATTACGACTCAGAGGATGATCATCTGATCCCTCGCCCGGGCGGAGGTCCACTTAAGCAAATCAGCTTCTCGCACAGCTTTTTCTATCGTGACGGCAAACCTGAGCGCTCAAGTGAGGCGGATTTTGCCACTGGCCTGGGTTCATGCACGATCAATGACAACGGACATGCCGAGGTCACTCGCTCTACTTTTAATTTTCCAGCCGACACCTACGCTGGTGCGCCGGTAGTCATTCCATTGCGCAATCAGCTGATGAAGAAGGCTGGCGTGGTGGACTTTCACTACTTTACTTGTATACCGGGTCCCCGGCTGGTAACCGTCCGCGCAACGGCGGGATCACCGGCGCCATGGAAATACTGGCCCGGCGAAGTGGTGGAAGTTGACGTGCAACCTAGCTTCGGATGGCTCACTTCAATTATCTCGCCCTTTCTCCCCACTGTCCGAGCATGGTTTGATCCATCCAGGGATTGGTACCTGGTGGGGGTCGAGTCAGCGCGCTTCTACCGCGGCACCAGGATCCTGATGGTCGGAGTGGCGCCGCCATCCAAGAGCACCGCACACTGAACGAATCGTCCGGGCGCCATTCCGACGCCCGGAACGATCCGCTGAGAGTTGCAGCACTGCGCCGGTCAAACGGCTCAGGCGCAATTCCAGCCAAATCGGCTAAAGCAAACGCCGATACAGGCAGTCGCAGAGCGCAGATTAGGCTTCACGCGGCCACCTGAAACTTTGCGGTATCAGGCGCCGGCAGGTTTCGCGTTCAGCTATGGAGTAACCGGCGGATCCGCCGGAAACGTACTAAAAGTGCGTCGCGCCCGTCTCGCCGTAATGGCGCACTTTCGAGCGTTGAGGTTTTTGGTATTGGAAGGCAGTCTGGCACTGTGGGCAGACACCCTGAGGCTGGGCGTTGCCGGGCCGGCGGCTGAGCTTGATGTAACGGACGGCGCCGTCATCACAGAGATGGCCGGCGACGGGGAAATCATACACAGTGCGGATGGCGGTGTTGTTCATTGGTGACGCTAACGCTCCCTCATGCAAAAGTCCCTTGATTTGGTTCCACGCCCTGGAGTGGACGCGGCTTTAGTTGACAGATTCAAAATAGTGATTTCGCGCTGACGATCAATCCTTTTTCCATACAAACAAGGTTTTTAATAAAAAGATTTTCACACTCGTCCCGATTGACATTGGCGCCGCCGGCCACATTCACTTTCACGGCTGTGAGGGCCGGCGCGGCACCAGCACGCGGCGCCGCAAGTGCAGCACCTGCACGCCGTCCTGATTGAGTCCCCGGGTCTCGACATAGACTACTCCGCGATCGTTCTTGGTCTTCGACGGGGTGGTTTCGAGCACTGTGGTCTCCGCATACAGCGTGTCACCGTTGAAGGCCGGCGCAGTGTGGCGAATCGATTCGTACTCCAGGTTTGCGATCGCGTTTTCGCTGATGTCTCTCACGCTCATCCCGGTCACTAATGCGATCACTAGCAAGCCGTTGACCAGGCACTTGCCGTGCTGGCTCTTCGCTGCGTAGGCTGCGTCAAAGTGCAGCGGGTTGGTATTCAGCGTCATCAAGGTGAACCAGGTATTGTCGAAATCCGTGATCGTGCGGCCGGGCCAATGTTTGAAGGTCTGTCCGGGTTTGAAATCTTCGAAATAATTACCCATCGTGGAAAATCTCCTTGCGTATTTGATCGCAGGCAATTAGTTGATGGGCCACGCGATTGCAAATCGATTGCCGGCCTTGAGAGATATGGTACCCTCGCTCTCATCGTGACTGCGCGCCCGATCAAGACTCTGCTGATCGCTAATCGTGGCGAAATCGCGCTCAGAATAATACGCACGGCACGTGCGCTCGGTATCAAAACCGTCGCAGTCTATTCAGAGGCGGACGCGCGATCGGTTCACGTGCTCGCAGCCGACGAGGCGCGCCTGATCGGACCGCCCGAGGCTGCCCTGAGCTATCTCAATGCCACCTCGCTGATCGAGGCCGCACTTGATGCGGGCGCTGACGCGATTCATCCGGGCTACGGCTTTCTTTCGGAACGGCCCGAATTTGCCCGCGCTGTCACTGACAGCGGCCTCGTCTTCGTCGGGCCACCTGCCGAGGTGATGGCAGCACTGGGCGATAAAGTGGCGGCGCGACGCCTCGCGGCCAAAGCCGAAGTTCCGGTCGTACCCGGAATCGAAACCGCCGACGCTGCCTCGGCCCGCCGCTTCGCCGCGCAGGCGGGCTATCCGATTTTAGTCAAGGCGGCTGCTGGCGGCGGCGGGCGCGGCATGCGCGTGGTTGAGGACGATTCGAGTCTCGAGGCTGCGCTCGAAGCGGCGGCGCGTGAGGCGCAAGCCGCCTTCGGCGATGGCCGCATATTTATTGAAAAGTACCTGGCTCATCCGCGGCATATCGAGATTCAACTCTTAGCCGACAATCACGGTACGGCCGTCGTGCTGGGCGAACGCGACTGCTCGATCCAGCGGCGCCATCAAAAGATTATTGAGGAATCACCGGCCCCCGGCTTGAGTCCTACGCTGCGCGATCGTATGGCTGAAGCTGCCCTGCGCCTTGCACGCACGGCTGGCTACCGCAATGCGGGCACGGCCGAGTTCCTGGTAGAGGATGGCAATTTCTACTTCCTCGAAGTCAATGCACGCTTGCAGGTAGAGCATCCGGTGACTGAAATCCGCTTCGGCTCCGACCTCGTCGCTGAGCAACTCCAAATAGCTGCGGGCGAACGGCTGACGCCGCCACTCGAGCCGCGCGGATGCGCGATCGAATGCAGGATCAACGCCGAGGACGCCGAACACGATTTCCGTCCGGCAACCGGACGGGTCGCAGCGCTGGCGCTGCCCTCGGGCCCCGGCGTGCGCGTCGATACCGGCCTGAGCGCTGGCGCGGAGATACCACCCTACTACGATAGCCTGATTGCAAAACTGATTACCTTCGGCGCTGATCGTGAGGTGGCACGCAGGCGCATGGCTGTAGCGCTCGAAGAGTTCTCACTACTCGGAGTTGCGCATACCGGAGCCTTCCTGCGCGCAATTATTGCGAGCGAGCCGTTCGCTCGTGCGCAGCTTTCGACTCGCTTTATCCCGGAGCATTTTTCGCCTTGGCGGCTATCCGATCAGGACTTGAAAGACGCTGCCATTGCGGCATTCCTGCTGGCGGAGGGACTGATTGGCGATAACGGCGGAATCGATTCCCGCCGCGACGGCGCAGCCGGACAGGAAAAGGCCTTATCGCGTTCGCCATGGAGTGAACT
>DATJUF010000341.1:0-11657 GCA_035502655.1 Binataceae bacterium (SeqCode) | reverse complement strand
GTTGAGGATCTCAAGCACGAAGAGCACGCTCTCGCCACGGCCCTTGAGATGCAAAATGAACTCTCTAAGCTCCGCGCGCAGTGGGAAGCACAGAGCCGCAGCGGCTTCAGAATGGGTATCGGTATTAATTCGGGCAGCGCGGTCGTCGGCAATATCGGCTCGCGGGCACATATGGAATACACCGCGATCGGCGATACGGTGAATCTGGCGTCGCGGCTGCAGAGCGCGACCAAGGAACTTGACGCAGAAATACTAATCAGCAAAACGGCTTATGATGCAGTGGCATCCCGCTTTCAAGGTAAGCCGCTCGGCGAGCTTAAAGTTAGGGGGCGCGTCCAGCCCGTGCCGGTCTATGGTTTCTGATGGCCGCAGGGCAGGTATGCGCATATGCATCAAGGCACTCAAGGTTCGTTAATTATGTCTTCCATACCTCCGCCGCGGGCGGCACCCGCAGTGGCATCAATAAAATCCGGCCTGGTAACGATTACGGTATTAGTCATCAACAGCAAGCCAGCTACGGAGGTTGCACTTCGTAATGCGGTACAGCAGGTCCTGACCGGATCGATGACGCCACTGGCGATCAGATTCTCGAAGGTACCGGTATGGGCATTGAAACCGATTTCCTGGGCGGCTTTTGCGACGCGCTGTTCAGTTTCATCTGGATCGACCCCGCAGTTCTCGGCAATGCACCGCAGCGGCTCCGCCATGGCGCGTTGGAGAATTCGCACCCCTTCTTTCACATCTCCTGATGATGAATCTATCAGGTCCTGTAATTTCGGAGCCGCTCGCAGCAACCCGGTTGCCCCGCCCGGAAGAATCCCGTCCTCAAGCGCGGCACGTGCCGCGTTAATAGCATTCTCGATCAACTGAGAGCGGCGCCTCTGTTCGCTCAGCGAGGCCCCGCCGACGCGGATTACAGCCGTCCCGCCACACAGTTTCGCCAAGCGCTCCTTTAGTTTGTCAAGCTCCGCAGGTTGTTCAGAGGCGTCAGCCAGTTGCCGGCCAACCAACTCACGACGCGCCGCTATTTGCGCTAGATCTCCCGCGCCTCCGGCAATCACTGTTCGCTGGGCTGATATGATCGCGTTGGCCGCCCTTCCGAGGTCGTCGATACGGACAGCCTCAAGCCGGCCTCCGGTCTCCCGTGCAATTACCCTTCCTCCAGTCATGATAGCGAGATCTTCGAGTGTTGCTTGCCGCCATTTGCCATACTCGGGCGGATGAATCGCCACTATCGGCGTGTCCGGTGTACTCGCGGTGAGCAGCGCAGCGACAACTTCGCCCGAAATATCTTCGGCAATTATCAGGAGTGAGCCGCGCGCCACTTTCACCGCTTCCACGATTTGGACGATTTGTTCCAGCGAATCGATGCGCTGATTAGTCATCAGGAGGTACGGCTTGTCCAGTGTGGCCAGCGTTTTCTCAGGGTTGGTCGCCATGTAGTGAGAAAGGAAGCCGCGATCGAAAGCAATTCCCTCCACCGCTTCCAGGGTGCTCAGAAGCGCTTGTCCGATTTCGGTCGTTATGACCCCTGTCACACCTACTTTCCGTATAGCCTGCGCGACTAAGCTGCCGGTAAATTCCTCACCTGCGGCGATGGCGGCAACTGCTTCTAATTCGTTATCGTTTGCAATCGGCCGGGCGGCGCGCTGGAGTGCCGCGATGACGGCTTCGGCGGCGCTTTCGATTCCCCTCACGAGGTCAACTGGATTTGCTTTGCGCACGAGTGCTTCGAGCCCGCGCTGGAGGATTGCGTTCGCGAGCACTGTTGCTGTTGTCGTTCCATCACCAGCGGTCTCGCTGGTCTTTCGCGCAACCTCGCGCACAACCTGCGCTCCCACGTTCTCGAAGGGATCTTCCAGTTCGATCTCCTCGGCTATGCTGACGCCGTCCCGCGATATAATCGGCGGACCGATCGTGCGGTCGATGATGGTATTGCCTCCTTTGGGCCCGAGGGTTCCTCGAACCGCCCGAGTCAGCTTGTCCACCCCACGGCCGAGGGCGATTCGTGCCTCGTCCTGATAAAGGATTAGTTTTGGCATCGATTTCTCCAGTCGAGTTGAAACTCAACTGGCTCCCGTTGCCGGAAGCCAGCTCTAAGACTTGCATTAACGAGAAACCAATGGCGAACGGTTCGCGCACACATCGGTCAATCATCTGGCGAATTAAGACGGCAAGTTGCTATACCTTGGGCCCCGAACCGACTCCAGGCCGCTAGCTTTCTTCGTCACCCATTTCATATGGCAGCGCGTCTTCAAGACGGCCGAAGAAAACCAGCTTGTCGTCGAACATGACCATCCGCCCATAGTGCGTGGCCATTTCGATCGTAAAATCGTAGGGGTCTATTTCCCGTCCCAGCGCCTCGCTCAACTCCTTCATGTCGAATTCGAGCTTATTCTCACCGTCGATCCTGATCATTGAGGGGTAGTAGGTGATTTCGACGCCGGGCTTTTTCTCCATCACCTTGACGATCTCGCGGCTTTGCACACTGTCGTTCAGCGTCACTCCACATTTATTTGAGACCGCGTCCTGCCGAACGCCATGGATATCAACGTTGGATTGCGGCGGTGCTGCCATCAGTTTGCCACTCCCTTTCCAAGCGCCTGGTCAATTTTTGCGAGGCTCTCGACGGTGTTGCTTTTGGCATGTTCAAAAGCCTCTTCGAACGTCGCGCACTTTTCGCGCGGCAGCGTCCAAAGCGGGCGCAACGATTGGGCTGCCTTGACGCAAATCGGCGCGTATATCCCCGTCCAGCGCTGTACTAGCTCGCGGTTATAATCCGCGTGCTGGCCATCTGCGAGCAGAACGCGGAACAATTCGATACTATTCACAAGGTTGCGCTCGTAATCCGCCTGGCCGAAACCGACAACGCTGGGCGTCGCGAAATCACCATGCTCGGCGCCGAACCGCGCAACGAAATTGCGTACGAGGCCAGTCACTAGATTTTCGTAAAGCAGATTCGCAGCGAATACCGCTTCGAGATAGTCGTATACGCCCCTGATCGTCTCGATCGCCTTGCGGCTCTCCTGCCAGATCGGGTCGTTTAGCCAATGCTCTTTGCCCGCGGCGGTATTGAAATTGGCGAGGTCGAGGCCGATTTCCGCGAGATAAAGCGTGAGATCCTGCGAGAAGCGCAGCTTGTAAGAGGCATTAGTCAGAATCGAAGTGTTGATCATCTGGCTCATGCCATCGCGCTGCGCCTGCATGAATACTATTCCAAGTGAGTATTCTGGGTGTTTCAGCGCACCGACATGATTCTGCAGGACCGAAACCCAGCTTGGATCAAAGGCCGCAGCAGCGCCCTGCGCTCTCGCGTTGTCGCTGATCATCTTGATCGCGCTCTCTATATTCGCCTGACGCTGATAGTGGGTGCGGTCCCACTCCTGATCAACCGAACGAAAGCGATGCCAGTCAGAACTTTTAATCGCGGTGCGCCTTTCGGTATAAGTCGGCAGGCCATCGGCAAAGTTGATTATCCAGCCTTGCAGCAGATAGCGTTCCGGATCGGGCTGGACATCGACGGTTACGTCCTCATAGAGTGTCGCGGTCCGGCCCTGTGGTTCGAAATAATCGAACTTGCGGCTATCCGATCCCGGGAACTTCCGGGCGCCCGCCGCGGCCGATTCCTTCTCAGATCCCGCCATGTAAGCCTCCTGTTACAATCCAGAACAATTTGTACACCGATCTTGTTGCTGCTTCGAAATTCATGGTTTGCCGTTCGGAAGCTTCCGCCATCACCCAATATATGCGGGCTTCATTTCCCACATTTCCTTATCAATGAGAAGCCTGGGTGAATTTCTCTATATGAATCCGCTCTGGTTCCACTCCACTGATTTGAAGCATCGGTACCGTCGCTTCGATCATCGGCGGCGGCCCGCAGCAGTATGCCTCCGCCTCATCGTCCAACTCCTCACCGCGCAGATGGCGGGCGACGACCTCGTGGATAAAGCCGGTCTCGCCCTTCCAATCCGTTCCGGCCGGTTCATGCGAAAGCGCCGGGATAAAACGGAGACCGGGCAGGACTTTACTGATCGCCTCAACCCGATCGAGATAAAACAAATCTTGCCTGGTGCGCGCGCCGTAGAAAAATGTAAGCTCGCGCTGCTCACCGCTCTGTGCAAGATCGTTCATGATCGACCATAACGGCGCCATACCCGATCCGCCGCCGACCAGTATCATCCGGCCCGAACGATTCTCATGCCTGAAGCAGATTCCGTACGGCCCTTTGATCTCGAGTACGTCGCCGATCTTTAGTTCGCGGTCGAGAACCGACGAAAAGGCGCCATCCGGATAGACTTTGATTATGAAGTCCAGGCGATTGCCGCCGGGCGGATTGGCCATTGAGAAAGACCGAGCCAGCCCTCTGCCCGGAAGCGTGATATCAACATATTGGCCCGCAAAGAACTTGAAGGGCTGCTCCAACTCGAGTCCAAGCGCGCGTATGTCAGCGGTCAGGCGATCGATCGCCGTGACGCGCGCCGGATACGCTCGGACTGGAATCGAATGGGTAAGCAGATCCTCGTCGTAACTAAGCAGCTCAACGGTAAGATCGCTGTGGGCCAAGGTCCGGCACAGCAGCGTATAATTCTCTTCGCGTTCATAATCAGCTAGCGCGAAGGTCGAATACTTGAGCAATTCGATATCGCCGTCGAGCAGGATCGCTTTGCAACTGGAGCACTGTCCTTCCTTGCAGCCGTGCATCAGCATGATTCCCTGGCGAAAAGCCGCGGACAGCACGGTTTCGCCGTCTTCGACTTCCATCTCGACTCCGACGGGTTCCAGACGCACGTTATAAGGCTTCGACACGTTACTCCTCGGCCAACTTGGGCATCGTTCCCGCAGCCGCGAGCTCAAGCCTGATTTCGCATTCCAATGGCTCTACTAGATCGTTTTGACCGTGAATCCTTTACGATATTCCTCAGCCCATTTCACTCTTTGCTCCGGCGTGAGTGCGCGGAAATCGATTAGCGGACTGCGGAACTCCAGCCCCTTGATATGATCGAGGGTCCACATATCTTTTTCGTCCCACGACAGATGTGGTTGCGGAATCAGCGTCTTGCCGTCGCTACGCAAGAACTTGAGATCTTTCAGGATGTCGGCCAAATCCCATTCGTGATAGCAGGTTTCCCATTCCCGCTTGCCACTGAAGCGCCCCATCGCTGGCGTCGGCCTGCCCTCATATTCGCCCTGAAACGCAACTTTGTGAGTCCAGCGGCATAGCTCGGAACAATAAGGAAAGATTTCGCCGTCCACTTCGTCGTAGACAAAGTCTTCTCGAATCAAAGCGGGAACCAGGCAGCTCCAACAACGGATTGGATACTTATATCCGGTATCCTCGAAGACGATCGGTTTTTGATTGGGCTTTGAAAGCTTCCGGTAGTCTTCCCACCACGCCCCGAACCGTGCATACCATCCAGGATACTTGTACTCAAACCACTCGAAGTCACGCTCATCCATTCCACCGATACGCCAGTAGTTGACTGGCCATCCGGCAGAGAAGAATTGCGCTACTTCATGCACGTACCACTTCTTCGACATCCGGTTCCACATCTCTTCGATGTCGTCGTGATGGATCTTAACACCGTACTTCTCGAGCGGCAGGAGGAAGCTGCGATAATAGTCGTCGTAAACCCATCGGTGCCAAAGCTCGAGGTACGATTCCTTGTCCTTGCTTCGATCCTTCGTGCCGTACTCAATAATCACGCCTATAGCCGCGTCCACGATCGCGTGATTCTGCCACAGTGCGTACCGAAGATCGCGCTCCAGCAGCAGATGGTTCTCAGGATGATTGAGCACTGACATGAGGACGGCATGACCGTTGTTCATGTGGCGCGATTCATCGGATTGCACGGATAAGAAAACGGATGGCATTGCATAATCGCCATTCCGAGCCGCTTCCGACGGCATTGCCACGAACAATGTATTGGTGAAGGCGGTTTCGGCAACAACCTGCAGGAAGATATTGGTGGCTGTGATGTTGTCACCAGTCAAAAATCCTTCCGCAAACTGCCGCCCAATGGTACTCGCATAGCAGCGGCCGAAACCCTTAGCGTGAATATCGAATCCTGCCGGATCGATATAATTCTCCATGTACCATTTCTTCAGATTCATCTGGATCGTGGAATGGCGAAGCTCATCGACCATCTGCATCGTCAACCCAGTCTTCAGGTTGGCGCCTGGCACCACCCGTGCCTCCATCGCCATCGAGCGCGCGGCCGAGATTTCCGGAAAGGGGATGATGCCCAGAAACAGCTTCATCCATTCCATCCAGCGCGGTTCAACGTTGCGGAACATATCGCCGCGCAAACCCGCATCTAACGCACCATAGACCCGATTGTTCTTTTCGTTCTGCATCGGAAAATACGAGCGAAGAACTGATTTGGTCGGATCTTTGGGAGCTTTGGTTATCTTATAGTCAGTCGGGTATTTCGCAGCTTCTTTCGCGTATGACGGCACCCAGTCCAGATCAGACACCAGCTTGGCTGCCTCGCTCAGCGGAATTCCTCTTTGAGCTTTGATCTTGGAGACGTTCAACCCACTCGCCATGATTTATCTCCCTAAGTGTGTCAGCCGGCCGGCCCGCACTGGCAGCGCCTTACGGGTGCGCGGCAAGCTGATCCGGCGATACACAAAATAACACCCGGTCATTCCGGCAAGACCGCTCCATTGATAGTTCTCAATTTCGGCCATAGAGTAAACCGCATTCACACCGATTTCACTTTATTTGGCCTCGAACTTTCGAGCTATGCCGGTATTTTTTGCCAGATTTCTCAGTCCGCAAGCTCTCACTAGCCCCGACAGATCCCTATCGGCGAACCACCCGCGTTGGCGTCAAACGCCTTGAAAGCGGGTACAGTGCAATGATCCCAGTGTCGTCAGTTAACCCGAAGTCCTAATGTGTTCTGGCCTCACCTAATTATTAACGACCTTGGCAAACTCATCGAAGAATTGCAAATGAGCCTCAACTGCAACGACCCGCATGGCTATTCCCCCGGTGGCACGAGGCTAACTGCCACCTGCGCCCCGGCGTTTCCGGCGAACTTCAAAGCTGGTACGGTCGCTAATGCATGGCCGTCCCCCGAGTTTCCACTCCTGGAACCAAACACGCTCGCGCTCTTGCCCGTTTCGGCTCGTATGTCGGACCCGCCTTTCTGGTGGCCGTTGGCTATATCGACCCCGGCAACTGGGCAACCGATCTCGAAGCGGGCAGCCGCTTTGGCTACCAGCTCCTGTGGGTGATCTTTGTAAGCAATCTGATCGCGCTGATCGTCCAATCTATGTCCGCGCGGCTTGGATTGGTGACTGGAGAGTCCTATGCGGCGAACTGCCGCCGCCATTTCTCAGGCAACGTATGGGTAACTTTTTGGATCATCGCTGAAGCGGGCTTGATTGCAACCGACGTGGCAGAATTCATGGGTGCGATGCTCGGGTTCCAACTTCTCTTTGGGATCGGGACCCTACTGGCCACATGCCTGAGCGTGCTCTCCGCCTTCGGCATCCTGGCGCTTTACCGCTACGGTGATCAGACCGTTGAGCGGTTATTCATTTTCATGATCATGCTGGTCGGCCTCTGCTATCTGGTTGAGTTGAAGATGGCACCGCCGGATTGGGCAGCAGTCCTTACATCAACCTTTTGGCCGCGGTTGGATCACAGCAGCGCAGCTATTGCGGCCGGCATAGTTGGCGCTACGGTAATGCCACACAATTTATTCTTACATTCGTCGTTGGTGCGTAGGAACCCTGATGAAGAAAAGCGCTTCGCCCTGAGGTCAACGGCGGGTGATTCGTTAATTGCACTCAACGCTTCATGGCTTATAAATGCGGCGATTCTCATCACTGCCGCCACGGTTTTCTTCAAACACGGCCGAACCGTTGTCTCCATTGAGCAGGCTCATCTCACGCTTTTGCCGCTGCTCGGCTCGCTCGCTGCGGGTGCATTTGCGTTAGGACTGCTGGTGGCGGGGATATCTTCCTCGGCAGCCGCTACTCTGGCCGGGCAAGTCGTTTTCGAAGGATTTTGGGGTAAAGGCATGAACCTGTTTTTGCGCCGCGCGCTCACGCTGATCCCGGCCCTTATCATACTCGCGATGGGCTTCGATCCCTTCAGGATTCTGATCCTTAGCCAGATTACTTTAAGCTTGGTACTCCCGTTTGCCTTGATCCCCCTGGTCTTCTTAACTGCGCGGCCAGCGGTAATGGGAAAGTATGCGAACGGATGGCTGAGCAACATCCTGGCGCTATTAGCGACCGCGGCGGTGTTATGGTTCAATGGGATGTTGCTTTGGTCGGTGACGTAGCTCCGAAGCCGCGGCGGCCGGACTAAAAAGAGTCTCGGCAAGGAGCGCGCCGTTCAAGAAAACAGCGCGCCTTTTTTGGCGATTCGCGCAAGGCTCCTGATGGCAATTATGGACGCGGGACCGCGCCAGGCCCGAGGAAGGGCGGCTTGACCTCACTTAGGGCCACGATCTTCCAGTTCTTGCCCTCGCGGCGCAAAGTATAGGTGGCGCGTACTTTTTCAATCACCGAATTGTCGGCGCGATAGCGCGTTACGTCCGCCAGAATCATCGCCAGATTTTCCGCGTAGGGCCAGGCCTTTACCTGGTCGATGCCTGAACGGGCCCATCCCCGCTCTTTGAGGCTGATCGAAATATTCGTATAGAAACGCTGATGCGCGCTCTCGTCCTGGCACAAGGCCAGGCCTTTCTCACCAATAATCACCGCATAAGGGAAGGCGAAAGTCTGCGTGTACATGTCGATATCTTCGCGGTTGAATGCGTCGATATAACCTTTGTAGAAAGTCTCGAGTTCAGTGACTAATTCGCTGGCAGATGCCATCGGCGAGATTCTCCTTTTGTTCCATTACCCGTACTTTGCCTGCAAATTACTACTCAATGGCTAACCATGGACTGCGCGGGCTTCACGCTCCAGTGATTCGCGGAAATCCGGATGAGCGATCTTGATCATGCGCTTGATACGCTCGGCTATCGGCTGGCCGCGCAATTCAGCAATCCCGTGCTCGGTCGCGATCAGGTCGGCATCGCCACGCGCGGTCGTGACCGGCCCACTCAAGTGTGCAACGATTCGGCTAAAGTTGCGTGCGGTCGAAGGCAGCGCGATCACGGAACGGCCTTGCGGCGAAAGCTGAACGCCACGAACGAAATCGCCCTGGCCGCCGATCGCGCCGATATACCGGCCCGCAGCCACTTCCGCATTGACTTGTCCGGTCAAATCAGCTTCAACGGCAGAATTGATCGCGAGGATTTTGCCTTGCCGGGCAAGGATTCCAGCGTTATGCGTGTAGTCAAAGCTCATCAGCCGAATCGACCGGTTGTGATCGGCGAAGTCAAACAGGCGCCGCGTACCGAGCAACCCACCCGCTATCGCTAAGCCCGGGTCAATGGACTTCCGCGCATTAGTAATTACACCTTTTTCCATCAAATCGGCGACGCGGTCGCTGATCAATCCCGAGTGGAAGCCAAGGTCGCGGCGATCGCCGACTGCAGCCAGAATCGCATCGGGAATCGCGCCAATACCAATTTGAATCGTGGTGCCGTCTTCGATGTAGTTACACACATGGCGCGCAATACTTTGTTCGACTTGGCCGATCGGCCGCGCTTTCAGCATCACCGGCGGGCGCGACACATGCACGATATAGTCAATGCGATCGCGCTGCGGTAATTTATCGCACCATGTCCACGGCGCCTGATCATTCACTTCAGCGATAACCACTCGCGCATGCGTAAGTGCCGCCTGCATATAGTCATTGGCGGTCCCGTAGCTATACTCGCCGGAGCTATCCGGCGGACTTAGTTGCAGGAACACCACGTCTGCACCGATCAGGCCAATGCGCAAATAGTTAGAGAGCTGCGACAGGTGGCATGGAATCAGCCGCAGCACGCCTGCCTGCGCGAGTTTACGCAGTTCGCCGACCGCGCCATAGGATGTAAATTCAATGTTATCGGCATGCTCGGGCTTGAGAATCCCGCTATAGGAAATGCCTCCAATGAATGCCCGAACGTGGCCGATCCGATGACGCTGCCCGACCAGCTTCTCCACCAGCGTCTGGGCCTCGCCGGGACCTTGCCCCCAAACCACGTGATCGCCGTCACGAATGATAGTCGCGAGATCGAGGTTGGCGGCGTTGATTTCCTGCGGCATCGCGAGACTCCTGTTGCCGGGCAGAATCGCATAAAGATCGCGCTTGCACAAAAGTAGCGCGATTGTAGGTCGCAGCCTCAGCCGTTCATCGTCACGGCTAAGGCTGCGCGGATCAGAGAGAACTAATCTGTCAGGCGCGGCGAAGGGCGAGCACGCTGCCATCCCCGTCGGCCGCAATATAAATCGTGCCATCGGGACTAGCGGCGAGACCCGCAAACGGCCGCAGCGGTCCCGGCAGTAGGCCTGCGATACCCGCCAGCAATTTCGGTGTGGCGCCCGGTGGTGCGCCCACCGGCAAGTTCGACGCAATGGTGGCGCGCGTTCGCGTTTTCAACGAATAACCGATGAGTTCGCGCGCGGCAGTGTCCAGCACGTAGAGGTCGTCGCCGGCCAAAAGCAGGCCCTGCGGATCTTTCAGCCCGTCCATGACAGTGGCCTCCGCGCCATTGAGATGCACCACGCGCCCCCTGCCAGATTCGCTGACGTAGCATGAGCCGTCCGCCGCAGCCGCAATCCCGGTCGGGCGCATGAGTCCACTGCTTTTCACTCTAATGGCAGTTCCGCTAATCGCGAGGACGCGCCCCTCGCCACCTTCCGCGGCGAAAATCGTCCCATCAGACGCTAGCGATACCCCATAGAGTTCGTTGAGGCCCTTGGCGTGCTCAGTCATCTCATGCGTAATCGGATGATAGGTCGTGACATCGCCAGCCGAAGTGGTGGTAACAACATTGCCCTTTGATCCGGCAGCCAATCCGCGCACGAAGCCTGGGAAATGTCCGTCAAACAGCATCCCAATGCGTTTCGCGAAACCATCCGGCGTCACCGCGGCCATGCTGATGCCATCCGCAGCGTAGATCACCCCGCCGGTCGCGACCGCCAAGTCCATCGGGCCTAGAAAGCCCGGCGCGACCAGTCGGCGCTCCCTTCCATCAGCAAGAATTTCGGCCACGCCCCCATCCACGAAATGCGAAACGAACAGGCGGTCGTCAGCCGTTAGAGCAAGGTTATCAAGGCCAGGACGGACCTTCGCAACCACGCTGCGCGCGCCGCTCTGCAAATCGATCTTGAGGATTTCACCGGACGCCCCCTGGGTCGAAAGGATCGATCCTTTACTATTGATTTTGACTGCGGTCGGAACGGCTAGGTCACCGGCGAAGCGTTCCGGTTTTCCACCGGTGAGCGGCACGCGCCAGATTTCGTTGGCGCCAATCGCTGGGAAGTAAATGAAGCCGTCGGGCCCGACCGACAATGCGTTGGGCAGCGGCAGATACTCAGCCAGCATCCGCGGGGCGCGCCCGTCGGTAAAAAGCTCGAACAGGCGGCCGTCCGGACGGCATTCGTCCATGAACAAGCGATCTTGATAAGCGGTGATGCCGTTAGCCGCAGGAACGTTGTCAGTGATGATCCGCACTTCGCCGTTCGGACTGCGCGCACAAACCCGTGCGCTCATCACCTCGGTGGCGTAAAGGGTCCCGCGCGAATCAAAGGCGAGGTCGTCA
>DATJUF010000340.1:0-4217 GCA_035502655.1 Binataceae bacterium (SeqCode) | reverse complement strand
CATCAGCCGCGCCTTCGCGATCATGTGCTGACGGGTGCCAATAGCCTTCTCAAGTGAGGGGTCATCGGGAACTGTCCCGGCCAGCGGACGTGTCAGCCACAGGCCAATCAGTCCGTAGATGATCAGCAACTCCGGTAATGCCGGCGTGAAAACCCGAAACCATGCACATGGCCAATGCTCGAACCATCCGGCAAGCGCATTGCCGATCCCGGCGCATTCACCAGCTATCCAAAGGAACGCGCGGGCGCCGGGCATAAAGACGAAACTCAGAATTGAAGCGCCAAGTCCGCAGATCACGCAGCCGAAACCCATGATCGGTACAACGATCGCGTTGGCGGCCAGACCCACAATCGCGAACTGGTTGAAATACAAGGCCGTGAGCGGTGCCGTCCCAACCATCGCCCAAAACGAAATCGCGACGTACCGCGCGCCTGATTCGAAGGCACGCCAGAGAACCGTTGGCTCCGGTTTGGCTCCGAATTCGTAGCGCCAGCGCCACCACGCGCTGAAGCGCCGCATCCCAATAAGGATTGTCCCGACTGCGAAGAATGAAAGCTGAAAGCCGACATCGGCGGTCGAGCCCGGCATCACGAGGCAGATCACTAACGCCGCGAGCACCAGGCTCGCCATGAATTCGCGCGAGCGGCCGATCACGATCGCACCCATGTAGGCGAGGACCATCACCAGCGCCCGCGTGGTCGAAACGTGACCGCCCGCGATAGTGCTGTAGCCGATCGCTGCGAAAGCCGCCGTCGTCGCTGCGATCTTGCTGGCGTAGCCGCGCACCATCAGCGCCGGGGCTATAAGCCAGAGCAGGAAACGCATCGTGAAAAAGACCGCACCCGCGACGATCCCTAAATGGAGACCCGAAATCACTAGCAGATGGGCCATTCCCGTCAGCGCAAAGCGCTGGCGCAGCGCCTCATCGATTCCGCTACGGTCGCCGATAATCAGTGCGCGGAGTTCGCTGCGTTCAGGCTCATCCAGGTTCGCATCGATAAACGTGCCGATATAGCCGCGGACGTGCTGAATCTCGGCGGCAGGAAAGGCGGCACGATGAACGATAATCGCGACCGGGTCGCTCTCATGCTTGCTCGGTTCGGCATAGACCTCCGCAACAATTCCTTGCCGCAGCATCCATCCGCGATAGTCGAATTCACCCGGGTCGCCGTCATTACGCGGGAAGCGCAACGTCCCGGTCATGCGCATCTCGTCGCCGACGACGAAATGTGGCCCGCTCGCGACGGTCACACGCGCCGTGCCATGCACCGGTTCAAGCGGCGGAGCTACCGCATTGGCTGGCTGAGCGAGACCGGCGCGATCAGCCGCAATATACAAATAGATCCGCTGATTAGGTCCCCGCTCCGGCTCGCGGATTAGCCTGCCTTCGAGCGTGATGACTGCACCGTCATCGAAGCGGTAGAGCGTCGAGGCATCGTGCGGCGGCATCAGCAGAGCGTGAACCGGAACCGTCGCGCTCGCGGTGATTGAGACTAGCGCGCAAGCTGTCGCGAGGATCGGGCGCGCTGCGCCGAACAACAGCACTGCGGCAAGAGCAAGCGCCAATGCGATCTCAAGAGGAATGAAGCAGTGGCAATTACCGAGTAGGTCACCGGCCACCATCGCCGCCGTGACCGTGTAGAGCGGCGGTACGGTCTGCACCCAGGCATAAAACCGTGACGCGGCTGGATAGGTTCGCAGCACCGTCCGGGCATGCCATAGCTCGGCGAAAGATGGCGTCGCAGCGGCGATGGTTGGCTCCCCCCTTGTTCGCGCGCACGATCCTGAAATGTTCGAGGCCAGCCGTCCGCAGATCTATCTTTAGAACGCGCCTCAGATCCTCTGAGGCTGCTGGCGGCAGGGTTCGACAGCACATGTCGCAAGCGAACCCTGCGTTCCCTAATTATGTCATAGATGCGATTAGCTTTCGCTATGCGGCAAGTCCGATGAGCCGGACTCAGCCTCGGGCGACGCGTCCTGTGTCTCGTCGAGAGCGTCTTCCAGTGGAAAATCCGCCGGCCGAGGCTTACGCGCAATCAATTCCAATTGTCCTTGACCGGCATCGAGATATTCGGCACCTTCCTCGTCGCGCTCCGCCTGCTCGGCGCGGTCGAGCAGCGCCGCCATTGAATCGAGATGGCGCCTTATCTCCGCGGCGAGTTCCAGATTCACGCCCTTAACGCTGGCGAGTTCTTCAAGCGAGGCCTCGCGGATCTTGCGCAGACTGCCGAAATGGCGCAGCAGCGCCTTGCGCCGCGTCGGGCCAATTCCGTCGATATCGTCGAGCACCGAGCGCAACCGCGCGCGGCGCCGCAACTCTCGATTATAAGTAATTGCGAAACGATGGGCCTCGTCGCGAATCCGCACCAGCAGAAACAGTGCGGTCGAATTCTTCGGCAGGACGATCGGGTCTTTCCGATTCGGCAGGAACACACGCTCCTCGGATTTGACCACCGCCCGATTGCGCGGGTCGTTCAGGACGTGTTGCTTGGCCAGCGATATCACGTCTATTTGCTCCAGCAGCTCGAACTCCTTGAGCACCTCAATCGCAACGCTGAGCTGGCCCTTGCCGCCATCGATCACCCACAGATCGGGAAACGAGTTCTCTTCGCGTGCACGCCGGAGCCGCCGGCTTAGCACTTCGTAAAGACTCGCGAAGTCATCCTGTCCCGACACCGTGCGAATCCGGTAACGCCGGTAGAGCGCCTTCTGCGGCAGGCCCTCGTCAAAGGTCGCCTGCGATCCGACCACCATCGAGCCTTGCAGATTCGAGATGTCATAGCATTCGATCCGTTTGGGGCTGTTGCGCAGATGGAGCTTGGCGCGCAACTCGTCGAGCATCTTCTCGCGCGTGTTCTCGTGGTCGCGGCGCGAGGCGAAACTCTGGCGCGCGTTTTCCGTTGCCATTTCGAGCAGGCGCAATTTGTCGCCGCGCTGCGGTACCAGGAACTCGACCCGCTTTCCACGCCGTTCCGAAAGCAGCTCGGCACGCACGTCCGCGTCTTCCAATTCAACCGGCAGGATCACTTCCGAGGGCAGGAATCGCGCGCCCGCGTAAAACTGCGTCAGCAGATCGGCGAAGATTTCGATGTTGGGCAGTTCGAGATCCTGGAAGCTCCAGCTTTGCGTACTGGTGAGCTTGCCATTGCGCACCATCAGGACGATCGCCTCGATAAAGCCGCCTTCGCGATACAGCCCAAAAACATCCTGGTCGCCGCCCCAATGATGCAGCACTGTCTGCTTCTCAACGGTCTTTTCGATCGCGCGCACGCTGTCGCGAACGCGGGCGGCGTCCTCGAATTCCAAACGCCCGGCATGCGCGCGCATGCGCTCGCGCAACTCTTTCAACAGTTCGAGGTCCTTGCCTTCGAGCAGCAATTCAGCGGCGTGCAGATGGCGCCCGTATTCCTCGCGATCAATCGGCAAGACGCACGGCCCCATGCAGCGCTTGATCTGGTATTCAATACAAGGGCGCGATCGGTTCTTGAAAACGGCGTCGGAGCAGGTGCGCAGCGGAAAGACCTTGCGGATAACGTCGATAGTCTCGCGCAGGCCGTCAGCCGAGCCGAACGGGCCGAGGTAACGGCCGCCGTCCTTGACGATTCGGCGTGTGACCGTGATACGCGGCCATGGATGGTTTGTAATCTTCGCGCTTAAATACGACTTGTCGTCCTTGAGCCGGATGTTGTAACGCGGCTTGTACTGCTTGATCAGGTTGTTTTCGAGAATCAGCGCTTCTTTCTCATTACGCGCGACCAAGGTTTCGAAGTCGCACACGCGGCGCATCAGGAAGCGCACCTGAAAGCGGCCGTCGCCGCCCTCACGGAAATACGAGCGAACGCGCGGACGCAAGGATTTCGCTTTGCCGACGTAGAGCACCTTGCCGTGGCTGTCGCGCAAGAGGTAGACGCCCGGGTCGGTTGGGATTGCGTCGAGCTTGCGGGCGAGTGCTGTTTCGTCGGACTCTGGCACGGCGCTGGTTTCTGGATCGGAATCCGTATCTGCTGCTGCCGAAATATCTACGCCGTCGCGGCTGGAAGCCGGCGGCAAGGGCAGGGATTGCTGCTGGTCCGGCGGTGCCTTTGGCGCCGCCGGACCAGCAGCATCAGCATAGCTCACGAGCGAGGCGAAGCGCGGGGTGCCGGAGGCACCGCGCTTCGCCTCACTCGTGGAGGGGGCCTCAACCGCGGCGCTGGCGGGCGGCTCGCCGCCCGCCA
>DATJUF010000339.1:0-4244 GCA_035502655.1 Binataceae bacterium (SeqCode) | reverse complement strand
CAGAAGATCATTCTGCGCGGCGTGCACTTCAACTTTAACAAGTATTACATCCGCACAGTTGACAAGCCGACGCTTGACGAAGCGGCTGAGACGCTCAAGGAAAACCCGAGCCTCAAGGTCTACGTCAACGGCTATTGCGATGCGATCGGCGGCGTGAAATATAACTTACGGTTGTCGGAGCGGCGGGCTGAGGCGGTCGCGAATTACCTCGAAGACAAGGGTATTCCGGCGAGCCAGTTGATCCCGCAAGGATTCGGCAAAACCGACTTTGTCGCGACTAACAGAACCGCTGAAGGCCGTGCGCAAAACCGGCGGGTCGAACTAGTGCCGGTTGACCATTAAGGCCAAGGCGTAACCTATAGCCACGGTTGCGGTCCCGCCAAGGGTCCGCAACCGTGCCAGACCAAGGGGGCAGGTGGGGAATATGTGGAGGGCAACCTTTGGAAGAAGGCCGGCAGCTATAGCAGGAGCAGCAATACTGGCGCTGGTGATGGCGCCTCAAACCTTTGCCCAGTCAAGGCCTTCCGTTTCGGGCCAGACACGGCTTCCAATAACCGTCGCGGAAGATGCTGTCCCTGCCGATCTTTCGATCAGCGAGGATACGGCGTCGGTGAGCGGCGGAACTGTCGGTACTGGTGCGCCCAGTTCTTACGCGCCAGCCCCGCGCGCCCCGGTTGCTCCGGTGACCGCCTCGGCTGCGCCCGACGCACGCTCCATGACCGCGCCGGCGCCTGCCAATCTGTCGTCCAGCACCTTTCCGCCGAACGCCAACATGATGGCGCTGCCGCCGGGCGGTCCGTCATTCGAAGTTAAGGCGGAAATTCAACAGCTCAAGGTGGGAATTCCAGCCGCCGAGCGGCGGCTTTACGCACGGGCGGCAGCGGCTTTTCCCCATTTCTGCCAGGATTGGGGGCGGATGCTGCGCGATCGTGAGGAGAATAACCTGGCTTCGTTGAATTGGCGCGAAAAAGGCGGGTATGAAACCGCCACTTATGTTGGCTATAGCCCAATCAAGACGTGCCAGTGTAAGGAATCGGCGGAAGGAATACCGCTGGGCAAAGTAACCTACGATGAAGAGGACTATTATGTCGTTGGCAAGACCGTCGACGCGGCGAAGCATGCGCCTCCGAGAGTAACGCGCATTGTTCCCACGTTGGAAATCTTCTCGTGGGACCATAACAAGTGGTTCTATTAGTGCTTTATCTCGACATGCGGGCTGGTGTTATATGCCTCTCCCTGGTCAGGGGGAGGCATATAACAATGAGAGTAATTAGACTAGTTCAATTCCCGGCTGCTATATCCTAAGATTCGCCGCGCGACGATTAGCTGGTTGATCTGCTGAGTACCCTCGTAGATGTCATTGATCTTGGCGTCGCGCATCCATTTCTCCAGCAGGCATGTACGCGAATAGCCAAGCGGCCCGAGCAGTTCTACCGCCTTCTGCGTGATCAGTGTCACTACTTTGCCAGCCTTGGCCTTGGCCATCGAGGCTTCGAGGCTGTTGCGCTGCCCCATATCGAGCATCCACGCTGCCCGCCAAGTGAGCAGCCGCGCTGCCTTTAGTTGCACTTCCATCTCCATGAAGTCGCGTTCGAGAGAAGATAGTTTACGCGGTGAAATGCCATATCGCAGCGGCACCTGCTGATCGGCTAGAAAATCGCGGACATAGTCGAGCGCAGCCCGCCCTACTCCAGTCGCCATCGCGGCAACGATTGGACGTGTGGCATCGAAGGTTGCCATCACGTCTTTGAAGCCTCCCTCTTTTTTGACTTCAGGGCTGCCGAGCAGATTTTCCGCTGGCACCCGGCAATTATCAAAGGAGAGCATCGCGGTGTCGGAGACTCGTATGCCGAGCTTGTTCTCGACCCGCGCAACCGTCATGCCGGGAGTATTATGCTCGACCACGAAGGGCTTGATACCCGCGCGTCCGGCACTTTTGTCGACCGAGGCCCAGACGACCACGAAGCCTTCTGATTTCTCGGCAGCCATCTGGCCGGAAGTGCAGAAAATCTTCGTACCATTCAGCACCCAATAGTCGCCTTCGCGCGTGGCGGTAGTTGCGACAGCGGCCGAATCGGAGCCGCAACCGGGTTCTGTAATCGCCATCGCACCCCACTTCGGCTTGCCCTCAGCAAAGCGCTTCAGGAAGCGTTCCTTTTGCTCGGGCGTACCGGCGGCGGCCACTGCCGCACCGCCGAGGCCAGCGTTTGGCATCGAGACGAACAAGCCCGCATCGCCCCAGCATAATTCTTCGGAGCTAAGACAGGTGTAGAGAGTGCGTAGGCGAGGTTCACCTGGTCTGACTGGCGCATCACCGCTGTTCGCTGCCGTGGCTTTCGACCCCGCCCATACCATCTCGATAAAGTCCCATGGCTTGTCATGTTCGCGCTCGTCGTATTCGCGCGAGATCGGCCGCATCATGTTTTCGGCGACGCCATGATAGGTCTTGAGCTGTTTGATCACCTGGGGCTCGAATTCGAAGTCAATCATTTAGATATTCCCTGACAGAATTCATAGACTGGACCTTTGCCGGGTTGGCTATACGATCGCGAGGCCATCAACAATGCCGAAGCCGCGCGCATTGCGCAGCCATAATTCCACCGGATGCTCGCGGATATAGCCGTGGCCGCCGAGCACCTGCACAGCGTTGTCGGCAATTGTGAGGCAGGCCTGGGCAGCATAATTGCGCGCCTGGTAGCTCTCTTTGAGGGCATCTTCGCCACGATCGAGGTGCCATGCCGCTTCCCAGACCAGTAACCGCGAGGCGTCAATCTCGATCGCCATCTCGGCCAGCATAAACGCGATCGCCTGCTTGGTTGCGATCGGCACGCCGAAAGCCCTGCGTTCTTTCGCATAATCGCGGGCATAATCGAAGGCGGCGCGGGCCACGCCGACCGCCATCGCAGCCAGCGCTACGCGTGATTGGCTAAGCAGCCGCGGAAAGTTGATACCGTTCTCGCCACCAAGACGCGCCCCAGCCTCGACCCGGCATTCCTCAAGCTTGATTTCGTAGGTCTCGAGCGCCTTGATCCCCATGTTTTTCTCGGGCACGGAGACGCTCAGGCCTTGGTTTCGGCGATCGACGATAAAACCATCCACGTGCTCAAAACCCGCTTCCGCACCTCCCGCAAACACCAGGATCGAAGCAGACTTATCAGCAAGCGGAACGTAACATTTGGCTCCGTTCAAGATGAAGCCGGAGCCGTTGTGGACTGCCGTGGTACTCAGTGCGGCGGCGTCATAATCGTAACGCGGCTCCATCAAGGCCGCCGAGCCAGGAGTGAAGCCGCCAGCGCAAAGCGGCTTCAAGATCGCCTCACGCTGGGCATCGGTACCCATTTCGAGCACCGGAAAGGCGGTAAGCCGAGGCGCCAGCATGTGGAGCGCGATCGCCAGATCGCCGTAGGCAAGTTCCTCCGCGATGATCGCGCCGGTGACCGCTGAGCGCTGATCGCCATAGCCACCGTAACTTTCAGGGATGGGGCCGCAGACGAGGCCTAGATCCCAAGATTTGGCGATAAGATCGGGGGGAATCGCGCCGGTTTCGTCGGCCGGACGGGCGGCTGGGCGAATTTGCTCGCTGGCGAACGCCGTCACGGTCTCGCGGATCATCCGCTGCTCGTCGCTGAGGTCAAACCCGATCATCCGGCCTTCCTTTCGCTTTTGATTTTGCCACTTCAGTTTCTTTGAGGTCTTTGACTTCGCGTTGTGAACGCTCGCGTTCGCGCGCCCGGCTGTACTTTCGTTCGTCTTCCGCGATACGTGTCGGCGGCGGAATTGGCTTGCGCAGTTTCTTAATTAGCCCGCCCGAACCGGCGCGCCCTTTGACGTCCGCGGTAGCTTTGCTCGCTCCCGCCTTAGCGGTTGTGCGCCCCCGCTGTGAATCTTTGCTGGCAGCCATCGGATTAGTCATCGAAGCCAATAAAGCTCATCTGCAGGCCGGTGACGCCGCCCGCCGCGCGACGCGAAAAGTAGTCGTCCGCATAACAACGCGTACAGGTTCCGAAGGTCCGAATCGCTTCTGGATTAATTCCCAGTGCTTCGAGTTGCGATCGTACAATACCGGTGAGATCGAGATAGGCCTTGCCCGGTAGTCCTGAACGCGTAAACGATGCGGCAGCGGGAATTCGGCGCCTGAATTCATCGGCAAGTTCCCTATCGACCTCGAAGCAGCATGCGCCGATCGCTGGCCCGATCGCTGCCCGAAGGCGATTACGGTGCGCACCAGCATCAGTTATGGCGTC
>DATJUF010000338.1:0-8725 GCA_035502655.1 Binataceae bacterium (SeqCode) | reverse complement strand
CAGGTCATAGCGACAAAGTGGGTAATAATTAGATGGCGTTCAAGAATATCAAGGTTCCGACCGACGGTGCGAAAATCACCCTGACCAACGGCAAGCTCAACGTCCCAGACAGGCCGATCATCCCGTTTATTGAGGGCGACGGCACCGGGCCGGATATCTGGCGCGCCTCGCAGTACGTGTTCGACAAGGCAGTAGAGAAGGTTTATGGCGGCAAGCGCAGGATTGCGTGGATGGAAGTTTACGCAGGTGAGAAGCCGTTCAAGCAGTTCAATAGCTGGCTGCCGGATGAGACGGTCGAGGCCTTCGCTGAGTACCTGGTGGGAATCAAGGGGCCGCTGACGACCCCGGTTGGCGGCGGCATCCGCTCACTCAACGTTGCACTGCGCCAATTGCTCGACCTATACGTCTGCCTGCGGCCCGTGCGCTATTTCAAGGGCGTGCCGAGTCCGGTCAAGGCCCCCGAGAAGATCGATATGGTGATCTTCCGCGAGAACACGGAAGATATCTACGCTGGGATCGAATGGGCAGCGGAGACGCCGGAAGCAAAGAAAGTCGTCAAGTTCCTGATGGAGGAGATGGGCGTCAACAAGATCCGCTTCCCCAACACCTCCGGTATCGGGATCAAGCCGGTTTCGCGCGAAGGCTCCGAGCGGCTGATTCGAGCGGCGCTGGACTACGCGATTGCGCATAAGCGCAAGAGCGTGACGCTGGTGCATAAGGGCAATATCCAGAAGTTCACTGAAGGTGCATTCCGCGACTGGGGCTATGAACTGACGAAACGTGAATACAAGGGTAAGGCGATTGGCTGGGACGATTGCGGTGGAAATCCGCCGGCCGGGCAGGTGCTGGTCAAAGACACGATCGCCGATATCACATTCCAGCAGACCCTTACGCGGCCCGACGAGTTCGACGTCATCGCAACTACCAACCTGAACGGCGACTACCTCTCGGACGCGCTGGCGGCCCAGGTCGGCGGGATCGGCATCGCGCCCGGCGCCAACATCAATTACATCAGCGGTCACGCGATTTTTGAGGCGACGCATGGCACCGCGCCGAAGTATTCAAACCAGGATAAAGTCAATCCGGGGTCAGTGATTCTCTCGGGCGTGCTGATGTTCGAGCATATGGGATGGCAAGAAGTGGCCGACGGGATTATCCGCGGGATGGAAAAGGCGATCGCGAACAAGACAGTCACCTACGATTTCGAGCGTCTGATGACGGGCGCGAAGCTGCTCAAGTGCTCGGAATTCGGCAAGGCGATCGTCGAGAATATGTAAATCAGGTTAAGAAGCGAGACCCTTGAGAGCCGGTGCGATGCATCGGCTCTTTTTTGCATAGACCCGCCGCAGAGGCCAAGCCGCCTAGGTGGGGCGGCGCATTTTGAAGATCGTATCCACCACTGTGTACTGGTCGAGATAGCCCAAACGGGCGATCGGTCGTGCCTTGGATAAATCAACCCTGCCGCCGGCGATCACCGCGTCATCAATATAGATGCTGACAACTTGGCCGATCACGATTGAGTAGGGATTCGGTACGCCATTGGTGGGCGGCAGGCTGACCGTTTTTACGTATTTGCATTCGAAGGCCACCGGCGAGAGCTTGACTCGCGGCGGCTTAACGACCAGCGATGGCGCCATCTCAAGCTTCGCCAGCTCCGCTTCGCTGACGCCGGGTCCGACCGCCGCGGAAGTGATATTCATCTGCTCACGCAACTCCCAGGTCGTCAGGCTGTGGACGAACTCGCCAGTCTCTTCAGCGTGCTGCTGCGAGTTTTTGTACTCGGCACTGGAGAACATCACGAACGGCGGCGAGCTCGAAATTGCGTTGAAGAAACTGTAAGGCGCGAGATTGTTGACACCGTCGCGGCTGATGGTCGAGATCCAGCCGATAGGGCGCGGCACTACCAGCGCGGTCAAGGGATCGTGCGCAAGGCCGTGATTTTTTTTGATTGGATCGTAATGCATAGTCCTACTCTCAGGCGCAATTCAGATGCCTATATATGCTAACCCAGACTCTTATGCGGCCGGCTCGCAGACTCGCGTCCGCAGGGCCTCGCTTGCGAGGCCTATCATCGAATAAAGTAACCGGCTGTGCGGTAGCGGCCATCTTTGCCGAGCATCATGATGACGGTCTCAGTCGCCGAACGTTTATTGGTGAACGAGGTGTGATATTCGATTACGACATAATTACCATCCGGCGCACCGGGCAAGCTCGTAGCTGTCCTGCTGGAGGCGAGGTCGCGAGCGGCCAGCCCACCAAGCGCCTGACGCAGGCTCGCAATCGTCCCGACCCAATCGGCCTCGGTAACCTGGCTGCGAAAATAGCTACTCGCCGCCTGCCAACTCTGCACATACTTGCCTTCGTCAACCAGCTTGAGCCACGCATTCGCAGCGCGTTCCGCAGCGTCAGGAGCAGGGCTGGCAGCCATGGCCGCGAGCGATGAAAGAATCGCCAGTAGCAAAACTCCTCCGGTGATCCAGCGCGATGGCGGCTTCCGCATGGAGCCAGATCCTTTCATTTTTTGGTGGTTGGTGTCTGAGGGCGGGCCTCGCCGATTGGCGCCTCGGCCCACGACTGTTGCGTGATGATGAAAGGTTCGGGAGATACACTTATCTCGCCCCGAAACGGCCAGTCGAGGGCGACGATCATCACTATGACGAGAGCGAGCGTGGCTGCGACGGTGGCGGTCATCGCCAAATGCATCCCGAAATTTTCGAAACCGAAAAAATAGGTATAGGCGGTGGTAATCGCCGCACCGACAAAGACGATGCACCATATGATGCCGGGAATATGTCCCTGGACGGCGGATAGCCGGGCGCTGCGCGCATCGTATAGCTCATTCCATGACTTAAGGAGCTCGGCCTCGATCACCGCTTGACCCGAGGTCTGTGGGTGGATAGTCGCAATCGCATCAGCAAGGTCACGCAGGGGCTCCCATCCCTGATCAGGCGTATTACCTTGGCGCTGGATCGGCCATTCGACAGTGACAACGACGCTGACATACTTCGCGAGGGCATCGCGGATCTCCTGGCCCTTGGCCTCCGGCAAGCCTGCGGTGTCAAGATACATCCCGCCGGCATAGCCGGATTCGTTCTCGACGGTTTGGGAGGCTTGGATGAAAGCTTCCCATGTGGCTATGGCAATGAAAGCCAGCAGCACGGCGTATAGCACGCTTACGATGGCTATCGTGAACCCAGCAAGATCATTATGTGCCTTGCGCAAGCTGACGTGGACGAAGCGATCCACGACCAGTAGCCCGCAGCATGCAACTCCAGTAAATAGGGCGACCAGAAGGCTTCCCCAGAGCCACGTCGGGTTGTTGTAGATCCAATTGACAAGCATTTGCCCCCCGTTTTTACGATCCACCCTCTATCTTCAATCCCTGCGTGCGTCTACATGATTTTGGCCTGATAGATGGTAGCAGCGCTGGCTGACGGGCTGCATGAATATAGTTGGATAGTTCCCGGCGAGGCTCAAGCCGTGTAGTTGATTGCTGCGGCGACTGGGCGGGATTTATGAGCGATGAGCGGATGCGGAAATGATTTCAGGGAGCAAGGGAGTCAATCAGGGCGCTTCCGTTGGGGCTGCCCCATCCGGTTAGCAAGTCGTAACCTTTTCTAGCTGAGTAGGTAGCGTTACTTCCACGTTTAATATCATGGAAGTTATTATCATAGTCAGGACCTAGTCCGATTGCGTAAAGGGCAGGGTTGAGGAAGCCCAGCGTAGCTCCGCTGTTAGCTTCTGCTTGCTGATTAACCATTGCCAGGTAACCGGCCCATATGGGCGCCGCGAAACTTGTTCCGCCCCATCCTCCTGCACAGGTGCCGTCATAGCAAATGTAATTGTCTAAATCCGCTTCCGCAGCAACGTCCGGGCTGTTGCGATAAATCTTTGATCCTATTTTGGCGGAGGCAATAACTTGGGACTGGTAACTCGGGATCGCAATCCCGTCTGGAGAAACCCCGCCACCACTGTGGGTCCAAGCGGTTTCCGATTCCCAAGGTCCACCCGCGCCGCCGGTAGTCAAATCCGTGCCGCCTACAGAGGTGATATAGGCGTCGTCCGCTGGATAAATATCAATGGATTTCTTGCGATAGGCGCCGCTGTCGCCTGATGCCACAAACAGATTCTGACCCTGTGCAGCGAACTCCTCGAAGATCGGATCGTCGCTACTCGGGTCAGCCGGATCCCATCCCCATGAGCAGCTCAATGACTTGGAGGTATCGTCCGTCGCCATCCGATTGAAGATATCTACATCGCTTTCGTTAGCTACATAGACGCGGACTTCGCTCAGCCCGGGCGCCATCGAGATTGTCTCTTCGAGATCCAACGCCTGTTCGGTGTCGTCACAACCTTGCCCGCATCTTAGGCTGGAGCCGTCAGTTGATATGCCAACGATCTCGGTATCGAGTGGCTGACCGAGACTGTCAAAATAGTTCTCGACGTCCTGCGTATTGTAACCCCCAAATTCGAGTAGTCCGACCGACTGGCCGCTACCGTCGAGCGCTCCATTGCCATAGTAAGCGGTGCGCATATCGCTGCCGATAAAGTAGTCGTCAGGTCCCGAGCCGGTTCGATGGCTTTTCGAAGCCGGATTTCGCCTGAGGCTGGCTGGATGCGGAATCGAAAAGTTATCAAGGCCGGTTATGTGCCAGATCGGAAAAGGCAGATCCGGCGTGGGTTCCTGCTCCGTAGCGTAGAACGTGCGATTTTCCGTTGGATGCTGATACACGCCCATCGTGACGTGGAACGCGCGTTCGATATTTGCCACGCTTCCCGTAATATCGACGATCATCCGGTTTGGCGCAGTCCCCGTGACTGTGAAGCCGTTGGCTTCGGCGAACTGAACGACAGTGTCGTAATCCTCCTGTGTGGGTCCAAATTGATCGGTAAACGCTTCCACGCTCAGGAAGTGGTGATAAGAAGGATTATTGGGATTATAAATTTGTTCCAATAGCTCGCTGAGCCCGGCCTGGTTGCGCAGCGGCAGCGCGATAGTCAGCGGCAAAGATTGGCTTGCGGAAAGCCTGCCCAGCAAGACCGCCTGCCCGTTAGCAACCACATCACGCACGTGGCGGGTTAATAGTGGATGTCCTTGTGCGAGGGCGCGAGCTGGGGCTACAAAGGAAACCATCAGAAGGGCTGAGAGTCCCAATAAACCCCCGGCTCTCCTGCTTGTTCCAGAACGCATCACATTCTGAAATTTTACCTGATTGGCGGCGAGCCCGCCGGCGCTGGCCAGGGGCGAACTAAGGAATAGGCGGCTGTTTCTGGACAAGGTGATCGATCTTCTGCTCTTGGGAGACCGCACCTGTGGCGCGGTCAACGTCAGTTAGCAGTATAGACGAAGGCTCAACCGAAAGGTTTCCGTTGATGGTGATGAGAGGCTTCGTAACCGTGTGAAATCGGTCAATTTTGACCAAAAAATTCAATAGCCGGCAGCCGATGTGAAGCTGCGGCCCAAATCGCGCCGAAGCCGTGCGCAGCCAGCTACGAATTGGTAGCTGGCAATCCTGTGTTAGCGCCAAGTCTAATGCGTACGCATCTTGAGCCGATCTTCCTGCGCCCAGCCCTCCTTCAGCGGCACCATAAAATATGGCACCAGCGACATTTTGCTGAACTTCCATTGGCCGTTGCGGCGAACGTACTCGTCGTCATAGCGCGCGGCGACGAGGAACGCCTCGCCATTATAGATAGGCTTGGCTTCGAGGTAGGCGAAACCCTCACCGCGATCGCCATTGAGCCTAATCGTATGGTTATGGATGAACTGTTTGACCCAGGTGATGCGCGGACGGCTGGAGTTGCCGGCCTCGGCGGGCTTGTCGTTCAGGGCGCCGAAGAAGTGTGCGATTTCGGCGCGGCCCCGCGCCTTGCCGAGATGGGCAAAGTCGAGCACACCGTCCTCCGTGAAGAGATCCGGAATGGCGCTGAATTGCGCCTCGTTGACGTATTCGTGATAGCGGTAACGCAGATCGCGAATCGCCTCACGGTCGGTAAGTTCCTGCACTTTGTTTTCGAGCTGCTGGATGCGTGCTTCAAGATCCGCCGCCATCGGATGTTTCTCCTCGGCAGAATTTTTCCGTTCTTTACCATGCTCGCGGGGCAGGCACCAACGGTAATTGGTGGAACTGGCATAACCTAAGGCCAATAGTGGGTGTTTGAATAGGATGCTGATGGTGGCCGTCAGAATCGCCGTTACGATTATAAGCAGCGTTGCCTATTTAGGGTTGGCTGTCCTCGGCGAGGGTGGTTTTACAGCTTTCTTCTCCCATCCGCCGCTAATCGGACTCACAGTCGCTTTTCTTATCATGGTGATCGCAGCGCTTTTCGCTGGAGGTAATCTGAGCTCAGGTGAGCGCGAGGACCGTAGCAACCGCTGGGTTGTCGCGGCTTTCGCGATAATTGGGCTGCTGGATGGCTATCTGCCGGCCTTTACGGACCGCGTCGAGTTCTGGATCATAGGCGGCGACAGCATTCGCTGGCTTGGCGTCATTCTCTTCGCTGCCGGTGGCGCACTGCGGCTCTGGCCAGTGTTTGTGCTCGGCAATCGATTCAGCGGGCTGGTCGCAATTCAGCCCGGGCATACACTGGTAACCAGTGGTATCTATGGAGTTGTCCGCAACCCCAGCTACCTGGGAATGCTCGTCAATTCGATAGGTTGGGGCTTCGCTTTCCGTTCAGGCGCTGGCCTGCTGCTCGCGGCGCTTATTCTAGTGCCGCTCGTCTCCCGCATTCGGGCGGAAGAGAAGTTATTGTCCTCTCAATTCGGTGATGAGTACCGTGCTTACTGTGCCCGAACCTCGCGGTTGATACCCTGGCTTTATTAGCGTTCAAGCATTGCTAGCCGGCCTGAAACACTCTAATCGCTGTGCCAGTTCTTCAAAACCAATCCTTACCAAACGTCAGAGCAGCTTCACATCCATGCCGCAGGTTGTTATAAAAACGGGGAATTTCCGCAATCACCGTGGTTGCTAATCGATCGTCGCACCTGTGACCGCCGCGAGGGGCTGTAAATCAAGGTGCAGTCCGGCGCGAAAATCGGAAAGCATCCCAGCGGACAATAATTTTGCAAATGGCGATGCTCGCCAGGAACGCGGATTAAATCGTGGCTAAGCGTAAAAAAATTGCCTTTATCGGAGCCGGTAACGTCGGCGCAACCTGTGCCCACCTTTGCTTCCTGCGAAGCCTTGGCGATATCGTGCTCTACGACATTATTGATGGACTGCCGCAGGGTAAGGCGCTCGATATGCTCGAATCGGCGCCGGTGCTCGGTATCGACGCCGACGTTACCGGCAGCACCGATATCAAGGATATCGACGGCGCGGACTGTATCGTGGTGACCTCTGGATCGCCGCGCAAACCCGGGATGAGCCGCGACGATCTGCTGAAGATCAATGCAGGCGTGATGAATACAGTCGGCGGCGCGATCAAGACTCATGCGCCCAATGCATTCGTGATTGTCGTAACGAATCCGCTCGACGCGATGGTTACGCAAATCAAGCGAGTGACGGGGCTGCCGAAGAAAAGGGTGGTCGGGCAGGCGGGCGTGCTCGATTCCGCGCGCTATCGGACATTTCTCGCATCCGAGCTTGATGTATCTGTCAGCAGTGTCAATGCGATGGTGCTGGGCGGACATGGCGATGACATGGTGCCGGTGCGCAGCTACACAACCTGCGGCGGCGTGCCTATCGAAAAGCTGATTGCGGCGAAGCGGCTCGAAGAGATCGAGACCCGAACGCGTAACGGCGGCGCCGAGATAGTTAACCTGATGAAGACGTCGTCCTATTATGCGGCAGGGACGGCGGTATATCGGATGGTCGAAGCCTTTATCCTCGATAAGAAGGAAGTTCTGCCGGCTGCGGCCTTTCTCGAAGGCGAATACGGTGTGAACGGTTTTTATGCAGGCGTGCCGGTTATAATCGGCGGCGAGGGTGTCGAGCGGATCGTCACGATTGACCTGACGCCGGCTGAGAAGAAGGCGTTCGAGTCGTCGGTCGCCCATGTTAAGGAACTGGTCGATGCGATGGACAAGGTGATCGGCTGACGGCAGACCGATTTATGTAATGGGCAGCCTCAAACCGCGTGGCGCCGGACTGAATGATCAAAGGAACCTGATGAACATACACGAATTTCAGGCCAAGCAGATTTTGCGGCGCTTCAACGTGCCGGTGCCGAAAGGCGAACCGGCCACGACGCCAGACGAGATGGCCAAGGCCTTCGAGACGCTGGGACTGCCCAAGGCGGTTGCCAAGGTGCAAATTCATGCGGGCGGACGCGGCAAAGCCGGAGGAGTTAAACTCGTGTCCAGCGCTACCGAAGCTCGCGATTTCGCGCAAAAGCTGCTTGGCAAGCCACTCGTAACCCATCAGACCGGGCCGCAGGGGCGGGTCGTGCGGCGGATGTATCTCGAGCAGGCGAGTGAAGTCGCGCGCGAACTTTATCTCGGCATGGTAGTAGATCGTAAGGCTGAAAGCGTTGCGGTGATCGCTAGTACCGAGGGCGGGATGGAAATCGAAGAGGTCGCCGCCAAGACGCCTGAACGCATCATCACCGAACCGATCGATCCTGTAATCGGGCTTGCGGGCTTTCAGGCGCGCAAGATTGCCTTCGCGCTGGGTCTCAAGGACAAGCAGGTCGGCCAATTCGGTACGCTGCTGAGCTCACTCTACCGGGCGTTTCTCGAAACTGACGCCTCGCTGATCGAGATCAATCCGTTGGTTGTCAC
>DATJUF010000337.1:0-12967 GCA_035502655.1 Binataceae bacterium (SeqCode) | reverse complement strand
TCGGCCAGAAAGTCGAATTGAACGGACCTATGTTCCTGACTGAACGCCGCATTCAGGGGACGAACATGGGATCGAACCGCTTCCGCATCGATATGCCACGTTATATCGATTACTATTTACAGGGACGGCTCAACCTCGACGATATGATCAGCCGGCGAGGCAAACTAGAGGATGTAAACGATGCGTTCCGGGCGATGAAAGCAGGTGAAGTCGCACGCAGCGTGTTGATGTTTGACTAATATAGTTTGAAGCTACAGTGGAGAGGGCAACCCTCTCTACTGTAGTCCAGTTCCGTGATCGGCCGCCGCGTACCCCTATCGGGGAATTAATGGCAACATGATGTGCGACGGATGAGCGGCGTCGTGGAGAATAGTCTGGGTCGCGCGCTCTGTCTTGGTTTCCTTGAACAGGGGGCCGCCGGTGTTGTGATTGCGATCGTAATGCGGGAAGTTGCTACTGGATATCTCCACCCGCAGGCGATGTCCCGGCTTGAGCACGTGACTGGTCGCCCATAAGTCGATTGTATATTCGTAAACTTCACCCGGCTTGATCGGCGACGGACTATTCTTGTTGTCGCGATAGCGAGCGCGAATGATTCCGTCCTGAATATTCTGGACATAGCCATTCGGCCAAACATCCGCGAGCTTCGCGGTGAAGTCCGTATCAGGAGCGGTCGAGGCCGCGAAGAGCTTCATCGCGATAGGGCCAGTAATCTCCAAATCGTTGATAACTGCTTCCCCGGTATAGACCAGCACGTCTTCGCGTGTCTCGACCGGCCGCTGGTCACATGGACCGGTTGGATTTGGCCCTAGCAGCGAACCACCGCGCGTCGGCACCGGGTTCGCCGGATCGTACACGAATGAGTCGGCGCGTTCGGACTGCGGACGCGCCACACTCAAGGTTCCATCGCCATTCAGCGTGTTGGCCTTGCCGCCACTATGCAAATAGAAAGGCGTATATTGCGTGCGGGCGAGCGGCCACTCGTCTTCTTCCCGCCAGGCATTGTCGCCCATCACAAAGATAGTAACCGGCTTCTCTTCGGCCACGCCCTGGTTGATACCCTTGAGCCAATAGTCAAACCATCGATGAGCCACGTCTTGCAGCCGAATGCGCGCCTGCGGGCCGAGGTCGAGTTCGCCGGCCTGCGAACTGGGCGAGTCGTAAGGATAAAGGTGCGGCCACGGGCCAACTAGAAGACGCTGTCCCGCACGCGCTTCAGCGCTTGCACCACGCTGCCTGATGCCGCTGAAAAGATTCAAGCCGCCTTCAAGAAAGCCGTCATACCAGCTCGCGACATGGAAAATCGGCACGTTGATCCGGCTAATCTTGGGACGCACGGCGAGACTATTCCAGTAATCATCGGCGCCCGGATGGTCCAGATAGTCTTTCAGGTAAGGCACCGCATCCTTGAGGCGCTCAACCCAGTCGTAAATTGGCAGATGACGGAAATGCTCATCTTTGAGGCCATCCCACAGATTCGATTGCGAAGCACTGGGATAGTAATCCATGATCTGATCGAGCAAATCCTTGCGGCCGGTGCGCTTGAGATGGTCCGGCACCATCATCAGGCAGTACGGCAGCAGCCAGCCGAAATCGAGTACGCCGGCGCCGCGATAGACCCAGCATTCATGCCAATCCGACGGCGCCGAGGTCGCGAACATCGCGCGCAGATGCGGCGGGTTGGTTGGAGCAAGTAAGTATTGACTGGCGCATAAGTAGGATTGACCGGTCGTACCAACGTTACCGTCCGACCAGGGCTGAACGGCGGCCCATTCGACAGTATCGTAACCGTCGTTTGCTTCGTGGGTCAGTGGATAATAGGAATCGCCTTCTGAATCGAAGCGGCTGCGCGTATCCTGGGTGATGAAGACATAGCCGTACGGAACGAAGCGCTTGGCGTTGGGCGCGGTCGCCTCTTTGCCGTAGGGCGTACGCATGAGAATCACCGGGTAGCGCCCCGGTGCGTCGGGCCGGAAAACGTCAGCGCGCAAAGTCACGCCGTCGCGCATACGCACCGGCACATTATGTTCCTGGATAGTTTTGAAAGCCCTGGGTATCTGGCTCATCGTGCTGACCCCTTCGTCCGTACCGCTGATTGCAGAGAATCAATGCCTAGACGCCGCGCGCGTCAACCAGGACCGCAGCAATCAAAGCCGGTTCTTTGCCCTTGTTGACCCAGGCGTGATTAGTGCCGCGCTGAACGACAACATCGAAGGGCTTCAAATCAACTTCGCCGCGATCAAGCAGCAACGTTACCTCCCCTGAGAGCAATATCACGTAATCCACCGTGCGTGTTTTGTGCATCCCCGGATGACGGGTGGTATCGGGACGGCAATGCTCCGCGCCCATCTGCGCGAACATCTTAGCGGTGATGCGCTCGCGTTCCTCTCGCGACAGGGTAGTGTTTTCCGGCGGAATCGAGGCGTAGCGGAAAATCGACCCCCCGTCTGGAGGTTCCAGTTTGCGCACCTGCTGAGCGGCGTCGGCACTCCCGGTATTATCGGCGGGAGCGCCACCAGTCAGCCAGTAGGCGCCTGCGGCAGTCGGTGGCCCATCTATGATTATGCAGGACTTACCATCTTTATCATGTCCAGTGACTATACGCCGTAATTCACGAGGCATTGTAGAACTCCTTTTTGATCGATCAGTTACTCAATAGGATGCGCTATGCAGTACTGCATCCGCAGTTAATTGTTGCACGCGTTCAGGTGGATAGCCGAGATATTTTTCCAGTACCGCGTGATTGTGCTCACCTAGCATCGGCGCGTCCAATTCCAGCTCCTCAGGAAAACCGGAGAAGCGAAATGGAAATCCCGGAATCTGGAAGTCGCCGAGGATGCGATCGTGAACGGTACGAACAGTGCCGCGCTCGATCAGGTGCGGATGCTTCATCGCTTCACTGACCGACAATACCGGTGCAACTGGTACGCGGCATGCGCGCAGCCGCTCGATCGACGCCTCGTCACTCGGCATCGACGCGAGCCAGGCTTCGATCATCTTTATGATCTCTGCTTTGTTTGCGCTGCGCCTGGGGACTGAGGAATAGCGCGGGTCGGTAGCCAGTTCGGGCCGTCCCAAAGCCTCGCAAACGCGCGCCCAATGATTATCAAGCCACGCGATAATGACTATGTGCCATCGCTGTCCTTTGAACACGCCAGCCGGGCAGAATGAGCCGAGATGGAGGCCCGAGCGCCGAATCTCTTTCTGCCCACCGCTCGCACTATGCAGTTGCACCCCGACCGTCTGGCAATGAAAGTAGGAATCGAGCAGAGAGATGTCGATATATTGTCCTTCGCCCGTCCGCTCACGATAGAGCAGTGCACAAGCGATGGCGCTGAGCGCGTGCACGCCGGTGCTCACATCGCCGATCGCGATCATCGGCAGGTATGGCGGACCGTCGGGTTCCCCAATCAACGAGGTCACACCGGCATAGGCTTGGCCGATATAATCAAAGCCGGTGTCGTGCGCAAGCGGTCCAGTCTGCCCGAGTGCCGAAATCGAGCACATGACGATTCGTGGATTGAGCCGCTTAACCGTCGCGTAATCAAAGCCCATGCTGCCGATCACGCCCGGCGCAAAATTCTCGATCATCACGTCCATCTGCGGAATGAGGTCCATGATGATCGCAACGGCGGCGGGGTTCCGCAGGTTGAGGCAAAGGCTCTGCTTGCCACGGTTCTGCTGGATGAAGTAGGCGCTGCGCTTGCCGCGGATATATTCAACGTCGCGCGCCTGATCGCCATGCGGCGCCAATTCGACTTTGACGATCTCCGCGCCCATCCCAGCCATCAGGCGAGTTGTGGTCGGACCGGCAATGAAATGCGTGAAATCGAGAACCTTGTAGCCGTCGAGCAAGTGGCGGCCCTTGTTGCTCATGAGCACCTCTTTCAGGCCGGACGGCTGCCGCTGGCTAGTGATCGCCGCCGGTCCTCATTGCTGTAAGCTTTGGAGCGCCGAAAATGCAAGCCCTCGCAACGGCCGTGATTAAGCCACTACAGCCCGCCGAGCATTTTAATCAGCACGGCGGACGAACGATCGTGGTCCCCGCTAAACGGGCGGCTGAAGCGAACCGCGAGCCGCAGTCCGGTCAGGCTGGCTTGCGCATGATCTCCTCGGCCTCGCGCTGATCGTAACCGAGTTCCTTCAGTATCTCGCGCGTATGCTGGCCAACCTCGGGCGCCGCCGTGGGTCTGCGCTTGTCGCTGCCTGAGACGAAAATAGGGCTGTTAACGGTTTCGAGTTCACCATAGCCGCACTCTTCAAACCCAACGAGAGCGCCAGCATCACGCAACTGGGGATCATTCACAACGTCGTCCAGCTTCGGCAGCGGCGCAAACTTGATATCGTTGCGCTTGAACTCGGCGCGCCATTCGGCGAGGTCGCGGGTTTCAAATTGCCCTTGCAGAATCGCATACAGGGCAGCGGCGTTCTCACCGCGCTGACTATTGGTGGCGAACAGATCGCCCGTCGCGAGTTCTGCCTGCCCGAGCAACCGGCATAAACGCGGAAACTCGTTGTCCGGATCGATCAGCACTAGCAAAAACATCTTCTTATCGCGGGTCAGGTAGACCGCGGTAAGAGGATTCGGCGGATGCTTGCTCTCGCCGCGTTGCGGAAAGACCCCGCCGCACAGCTTCGCTTGAATATCGCATGCGTTCGCCCACGCTCCGCTCGCCAATAGAGAGGTTGTGACCCGCGACCCTCGGCCGGTGCGTTCGCGCTGATAAAGCCCGAGCATGATCGCGCCGAACAGCGACATCGAGGTCGGATGGTCGCCGATACCGGGACGCGGAGCCGCCGGCGAACCGTCGGCGCCAGCCACACCGGTCATTAGGCCCGACCTCGCCCAATAGGCCAGGGCGTCGAAAGCGGGATCGTCGGCATCATCGCCAGCGTCGCCATAGCCGGTGATATGCGCGTAAACCAGGCGGTCATTCACCGCGGACAGGTCTTCCCAGGTCAGCCGGAATTTCTCGAGCAGGCTGCGCTGATAGTTAGTCAGGAAGACGTCGGCGGTGCGAACCAGGCGAAGCATCGCGTCGCGACCTGCAGGATTGGCCAGGTCCAGCGCCACACTTTTCTTGTTGCGGCTGGTGAGCACCCAGCACCAATCCAGCTCCGATTTGACACTGCCCGGAAGCTTGGAGAAGAGGCGCCAGAGGTCACCGCCGCCAAGACGTTCGATTTTGATCACGTCGGCGCCAAAGTCCGACATGATCGTGGCGGCAGCCGGTCCCGCCACGTAGGTTGCACAATCGATAACCCGTATCCCCGATAACAAGCCGCCGGTGCCCATCCGTTCATTACCTCCAAGCTGATGCCCAAGCACTAGTTTACGGAATCGATCTGCGCAAGCCCGCTCAGGCTTCGTACTTAACCGCCGCGGCTCGGCCTCGGTACGGTAGAGCCGCGAGAGACCTACTGCTGAAGTGCCTCATCAAGAACTTGCGAGGTCAGTTTCGCGGCGCGCTCCCAACTGAATAATCTACTGCGTTCTATCGCTCGCATCCGCAACTGATTACGGAGATCGCTATCCTCGATTAGTGAAACAATCGCATGCCCGATCGCCTCAACATCGAATACATCGACCAGCAGCCCCGCGCCGCCTGTCACTTCTGGAAGCGCAGTTGCGTTGCTCGCGACCGGCACCGTGCCGCAGGCCATCGCCTCGAGCACTGGCAGGCCAAAGCCCTCGTACATGGAAGGATATGCTAATGCGATCGCACCGCTGTAGAGGGCTGGCAGATCGGCGTCATCGACGAATCCGACTGTATGGACCCGCGCCGGCCTATCGCCGAGTTTCAGTTCGCGAAATATCCGCGTTCTGCCCGGAGCCCCGGCGACGACCAGCGATACGTCATCGCCAAGGCGTGCAACGCATCGCGACCAAGCCTGCATCAGCCGAGGCAGGTTCTTGCGTGGCTCAAGCGATCCGAGACTGAGCACGTAATTCGCCGTAGGAATCCGCAATTTTTGCATGACGGCGCGAATTTCATCGCGCGGCCGAGAGTAAAAGCGGTCATCCACGCCCAGCGGTATAACCGTGATCAGCGACGGGTCACAGTTCGCAAACTCGGCCAGCCGCTGCCGCGAAAACTCCGAAATCGTAATCACCCGCGAGACACGCTTGACCAGCCGTGGTGTCAGCCATCGGTACCAGGCTGCAAACTTCGCGTCGAACCACTCGGGATGCTCCAGCGACGCCACGTCGTGCACCGTCAGCACCTGCCGCCGGAGCCTCAACGGCCCGGTATTGGCGGGACTCCATAACAAGCGCCGGCCCGCATGTATTGGCAGCACCGACTGTTCCCAAAGATGCCCGCTGAATCCCTGGTGCATCCGCGACGGCTGCACCGTTTCGACGCGTTCACCAAGCCACGCACATAGCCGCTCAGTATAGCGCTGGACACCCGTCAGGCCGGCGCTTTGAGAACGCGTATTGACTATAATCGCGTCGCCGCCCGGCACGCCCCCTCCTCTTTACGGTCAGCCGCCCTGTTTTTGAAAACACCTTATCGGCGCGCCATCCGCCGATTTGCGAGGACTGCCGTAGCTTATGGATACCTGTCGTGCCTTAACGGCGCCGAGCGTTTCTGCACGCCAAAGGCTCTTGATTTGGACAATTTGCGCGCGTGGCAGCTTGCCTGTATGGACAAACCAGATGACCCAGCGAACGTGGTAGGCCGGCAACAGCCGCCAGCACTGTCCCGCGGCGCCTCGCCGAACCGTTAACACTGAGGTTGGCGTAGGTGTATCAACCGTGAGAGAATGCCCACGGGGCAGATTCGGCAAAGTCTAAAAGGCACGGATAGTGATATGGCTGATACCAGCGAAACCAATGGCAAGAATTTCCGCGTAATCGGGACCCGCCCGATCCGGCATGACGGTGTCGATAAAGTAACCGGGCGTGCAAAATACGGCGCGGATTATGCGCTGCCCGGCATGCTTCACGGCAAAATCCTGCGCAGTCCGCATGCCCACGCGTTAATCAAATCAATCAAGACTGACAAAGCGCTCGCGTTGCCCGGCGTCAAGGCCGTAATCACTTCGGCCGATCTGCCGGAACTGCCTGATCAGATCGATGCTTCCGGTGAAATTCCGACCAACTTGAGCCACATCTCCTGGAATATCCTGGCGCGTGGCAAGGTCCTCTATGACGGCCATGCGGTGGTTGCGGTAGCCGCGACCAGTGCGCATATCGCCGAAGAGGCACTGCGGCTGATTGAGGTCGAGTACGAGCCGCTGCCGCCCGTGATGAGCGTTGAGGCAGCGATGAAGCCCGGCGCTGCGATTCTCCTGCCGAAGTTGCGCAACGCCGAGGACGGTGACAAGCCAACCAACGTCGCGAATCATATCCAGCTCCCGCGCGGCGACATAAATGAGGGCTTCAAGCAGGCCGATTTCATCGTCGAGCGCGAGTTCAAAACCGCGATGGTGCATCAGGGCTATATCGAGCCGCACAACGCTGTCGCCATCTACAATTCTGACGGTCACAGCACCATCTACTGCTCGACCCAGGGCACTTTCCACGTGCGCTCGATGACGGCCGCGATGCTGGGAATGCCAGAAGGCAATATCAAAGTTGTCCCGGCCGAAATCGGCGGCGGTTTCGGGGGTAAGCTCGCAATCTATCTCGAACCATTGGCGCTGCTGCTCTCGAAGAAAACCGGGGAGCCGGTCAGGCTGGTGATGACGCGTGCCGAAGTTCTGCGCGCCACCGGGCCAACCTCTGGCAGCACGATCCGCTGCAAAATGGGCGCAACGAAGGACGGCAAACTGGTCGCCGCCGAAATCTGGATGGCCTACGAAGCGGGTGCGTTTCCCGGCTCGCCAGTCGGCGCCGGTGCCATGACCATCATCGCCCCATACGACATCCCCAATTTCAAGATCGACGCCTACGACGTGGTGGTGAATCGTCCCAAGACTGCGGCCTATCGTGCCCCCGGCGCAACTAACGCCGCGATGGCTTCCGAGACCATCATCGACGAGCTGGCGGAGAAATGCGGCATCGATCCTTGCGAGTTCCGCTTAATCAATGGCGCTCGCGAAGGCGTGGCGCACACCGCCGGTCCTGCCTATCCGCGCATCGGCTACCTGGAAACCGTCGAGGCGATCAAAAACAGCCCGCACTATAAGTCGAAGCTCGATGGGCCTTATCGCGGACGCGGCGTCGCCTCGGGCTTCTGGTTCAATATCGGCTGGCAATCATCGGCTCTCGTCAATCTACAGAGCGATGGGACCGCCACCCTTGTAATCGGTTCTGTTGACATCGGTGGCACGCGCGCCGCACAAGCGATGATAGTCGCCGAAGTGCTCGGGCTCGAAGCCAATGAGGTGCGCCCTATCGTCGCCGATACTGATTCAATCGGCTACAACGACGTGACCGGCGGCAGCCGTACGGCCGTTACTACCGGCGCGGCCGTTTTCCAGGCGTCAAACGAAGTCGTGCGCCAGGTCAAGGAGCGCGCCGCGAGAATTTGGGAAGCCAGGGTTGAAGATGTGGTTTTTGACAACGGCAAACTCAGCCTGACGACCGACAAAAGCAAGATCTTGACCATCAAGGAAGTAGCGGCCCGGCAAGGCAAGACCGGAGGCCCGATCAACGGTTCCGCGAGCGTCAATCTCGGCACTGTCGGACCGTCGTTCGCCGCCACTTGTGTTGACGTCGAAGTCGATCCCGATACCGGCAAGGTGCAAATCCTGCGCGCGACCGTCGCCCAGGACGTCGGCAAGGCGCTCCATCCCAGTTACGTCGAGGGCCAGATGCAGGGCGGTACCGCGCAGGGAATCGGCTGGGCGCTCAATGAGGAATATTACTACGATAGCCGTGGGACGCTGCGTAATAGCGGACTGCTCGACTATCGGATGCCTACCTGCCTCGACTTGCCGATGATCGAAACGGCCATCGTTGAAGTTCCCGCACCGGGACATCCGATTGGCTCGCGCGGAGTTGGCGAGGTTTCGATTGTGCCGCCACCGGCCGCGGTCGCCAATGCGATCGCTCGCGCGATCGGCATGCGTCTGACGGAATTGCCGATGTCACCGCCGCGCGTTCTTAGGGCAATTCTCATGAATCGCGGGCGGGAGGATCAGGCCGCAGCCGCAGGCGGCCGTTAAGATCCAGTGCGCGGGTCCTGACCCGTACAGCCATAGAGGCGAAGTGTCGATCAGCGGGCTATCGATTGAATCGGTAGCCCGCTTTCGTTTGCAGTCCAAGTGTTGGCATCATGAACCGTCTCAAGGCGCTTGATTATTGCGGCGCATCGTAACAAGGTGAGCTGCGGAGCATCGTGCTGCCAATACTATTGTTAGACCAGCGGAGGAACCTTAAATGTCTGCCCAGATGAATGAATTCAATCGCAAAGTTATCGAGGAATTTCGCGGCAACGGCGGCCAGGTCGGCGGCCAATTCAAGGGCATGCCGATCTTGTTGCTCACTACCACTGGCGCCAAAACCGGCAAATCATTCACCAAGCCGCTAGCTTACACTAAAGACGGCGATCGTATTGTGCTAATCGCGTCGTTCGCCGGCTCGCCGCATCATCCGGCGTGGTTTGTTAATCTCGAAAAGAATCCGACTGTCACCGTTGAAGTGGGCAGCGATCGCTATCAGGCGCGAGCGATCGTCACCAGCGGCGCGGAACGCCAGCGCCTGTTCGACGCGCAAGCGGCCAAGATGCCGGTCTTCAACGACTATCAGAAGAAGACCGAGCGGCAGATTCCGGTAGTCGTGCTCGAAAGAATCAACTAAGTGATGCGGTTGCAACTCAGGTCTTGCTGGGTTATCGCGATGCCAAAATCATAATGGAGTTTCCCTATGGTTCATGAGTTGCGGATTTATCATGCGATGCCCGGCAAACTGCCCGCCCTCTTGAAGCGGTTCGAGACAGTCACCGTGCGGCTGTTCGAGAAACACGGCATCAAGCAGGTCGGCTTCTGGACCGTCGCGATTGGCGAATCGAACCAGGACCTGATCTACATTTTGCAATGGGATTCGCTGGATGAGCGTGAAAAGCGCTGGGCCACCTTTCAGGCCGACCCCGAATGGATCGAGGCACGGCGCAAGAGCGAAGAAACCGGGCCGCTACTCTCCTCGTTTTCCAACTCGATTATGACCCCAACCTCCTTCTCGGCACTGCGCTAACTATCATAGTTGAGTAAGGCGACTTTTATCATTTGAGAGGAAGATCGGCGGTCAGTTAGTAATGATTGATTTCAAAGGAAAGGCCGGAGTCGTCACCGGCAGCGGTTCAGGAATTGGCCGCGCGACCGCGTTGGGCTTTGCCCGCGCTGGTGGCAGTATAGTGGTTGCGGACTACAACGAAGATGCGGCGCACAAAGTAGTCGAGGAAATCTCAGCCTTCGGCGGCGCTGCGGCTGCGATCAGGTCTGACGTAAGTAAACTGGAAGATATCCGCAAAACGATCCGGTTTACGGTTGAACGCTTCGGACGGCTCGACTTTCTCCACAATAACGCCTTCGCTTTTCCCCGCGGTGTCTCATTAGCGGTGCGGATTGCCGATACTACCGACGCGAGTTGGGACGACACTTTGAATATCGGCTTGACCGCATGCTTCCGCGCGATGCGCGAGGCGATTCCGATTATGCGCGATCAAGGCGGCGGGGCGATTGTGAATACCGCTTCAATTTCCGGGCTGTTCGCCGATCAGGGGATTGCCGCCTACAATGCGGTCAAGGCCGGACTGATCAACCTGACGAGGGTCGCCGCCGTCGAATATGGCCGCTACGGGATTCGCGCCAATTGCGTATGCCCCGGTGTGATCGATACGCCGCTGATCGCGTCGGCGCTCGCGAATGAGGGCGTGCGTGAGAAAATGGCGCGGCGAATTCCGCTGCGGCGCCTCGGCCGTCCCGAGGATATCGCGAATGCCGTCCTCTATCTTGCATCTGATCTGGCAAGCTTCGTCACCGGCGCGGCCTTGGTGGTCGACGGCGGTCAAACTATCGACACCGGCAACGCGCTCGGCTGATTCATCGGGCCGCGCTCACGAGGTAAACCAATGCACGGAGTAAAATTCGGCCTGTTCCTGCCCACCGGCGATTTCCCCAAGGCACGCGCTGCTGCCGAATGGGCCGACCGCAGCGGCTTTTATTCGATTTCGATCAATGACCATTTCTTTTCCCCGCTCGGCACTCCGCAGACGCCGCAACTTGAATGCTTCTCGGCTTTGAGCGCCCTCGCCGCGATCACCAGGAATGTGCGGCTGGTACCCGCAGTTACTGCGATTGCATTTCGCACGCCAGCCATGCTCGCGAAAATCTCCTCGATCCTCGACCATCTAAGTAATGGGCGCCTGATCATGGGACTCGGCGCGGGCTGGCAGCGCTCCGAATATGACGCTCACGGCTATCCCTATCCGTCGAATCTCGAGCGCATCGATCTGCTCGCTGACGCAATCAAAGTGCTCAAGGCGATGTGGACGCAGGACGAGCCAACCTATCACGGCCGCTACTTTTCAGTAGCAAAGGCCTACAACAATCCGCGCCCGGTGCAGAAGCCTCACCCGCCGATCATGATCGGAGGTTCGGGCAAGAAGATTCTCGAACTGGTCGCGGCCGAGGCCCAGCTCATCAACATGATTCCACCAATCGTCAATGGCAAGGATTTCGTGCAAGACCCATCGGCGGCAGTGAAATTTGACAAGCCCGAACTCAAGCGGCGAATCGCGATGCTGCACGGCTTTCTGAAAACGGCAGGCCGTGACCCTTCTTCAGTCGAGCTAAGCGTGATCTCGATGGTTTCACTCTCGCGCAGCAAGAGCGAAGCCGAAGCCGCGTTGGCGCAGACCGCGAAATCGATGGGCTTCCCCAGCCTCGAGGCGGCGCGCAACTCACCGGTGCTACTGGCCGGGACGCCGGACGAAGTTCGCCGTGAGTTGCGCTCCCGTATCGAAGAATTAGGCACGACCTATTACATCGTGTTCCCCGGCTCAGCCGAGGCGGGCGAGCTGCTCGTCAAGGAAGTTATGCCCGAGTTCGCCTCCGCCTGACGGACGAGCCAGCCGCTACTTTTTCTGCGCACCAGGCAGAAATGGGTCAAGTGGTACGCCGAAGCTGTTGAGCGCCCATGAGACCAGGTTGTATTGGCCAATAGAAAAGACCAGATCCATCATCTGCTGCCGGTTATAGGTCGCGGCCAATGTATTCCAAGTTTCATCGGACACAACCGAATTCTGGTACAGGTCATCGGCAGCTTGCAGGATGGCCTCCTCATGGCGGTTCCATCCGGCCTTCGGACCTTCCTTAATCTTCTCGATTTCGGCGTCGCTAATCCCGGCGCCTTTCCCAATCCGGACGTGCTGCTCCCATTCGTAGATAGCCTGATTCAGCCAGCCAATCCTTAGAATTGCGAGCTCGCGCTCACGCGCCGACAGGGTCGATCCGCCCAGGATGTAGTTGCCGAAACGGCCCCAGGCGCGCACCAGCTTAGGGTGGTTGAGCAGGGTCTTGAAGATATTCAGGACCTCGCCATCTGGTCCCTTGGCGCGGTCGGCCATTTCGCGGCCTTTTTCGTCGAGTTGGGATAAATCACAGAAAGGGATGCGTTGTTTATGAATAATCATTTTGAGATTACCTCCGCCAGTAAGCGACGATCGAGGCGACACAGCGCGAGACCCGTCGACTCCGATAACCCGGGCCGCTGAACGGCATGGCTCGTCCGCCACGTATGCCGTCCTATTGCTACGCCGACTAAGCCCTCACCTGCAAGCCTTGGCTGGACTGCCAATCCGAACGGCAACTTCTAATCGTGCGCGACCGCGGCGACTGAGCTATGCTTGACTTTACGGCCACGTATAGCTGCGTGGGAAACGGAGGCGTGCTCAGGATGGCATCCAGGCCTATCGGCAACGGCAATATCTCGTTCGGGCTGGTATCGATACCGGTCAAGCTCTTCTCCGCAACCCGATCCAAAGCCGTCAGCTTCAACCTGCTGCACGCCAAGGAC
>DATJUF010000336.1:0-8708 GCA_035502655.1 Binataceae bacterium (SeqCode) | reverse complement strand
TCGATGCCCGGAAAGGGCAGGCCCATCGCGCCGGGTTTGATTTTCATCCCGGGCAGATTGGCGGCAATGAGCTGGGTTTCGGTCTGCCCATAACCGTCGTGGATCGCGAGCTTAAAATGATCACGCCAAATCTCGATTACTTCGGGATTGAGCGGTTCACCAGCGCTGGCGCAATGCCGCAAGGCAGGCAGGCGGATATCATCAAGGCTGGCCTTTACCAGCATCCGGTATTCGGTCGGCGGTGCGCAGAAATTGGTGATGCGGTAACGGCTCAGCAGGTCGAATTCCTTTTCTGGATCGAAACGGCCGTTGTACATGAAAACCGCATTGCCGTTCATCCACGGGCCAAACAGGACGCCGTAGGCAGCTTTGGCCCATCCGGTGTCAGAGGTGGTCCAATGCAAATCGCCTGGCTTGAGATCGAGCCATAGCGAGCCGGTAAAACGATGTGCCCAAGTATACGCGTGGCTATGGAGGACGGCCTTGGGATTTCTCGTGGTGCCGGACGTGTAGAAGCAGATCGCGGGATCGGCGGAGCGAGTGTTGACCGGCTTAAAGACCGGTTCAGCTTGCTGCATCGCCTCTTGTAGAGATAGCCATCCCGTATGCGGACTGCCGGCGACGATAAAATGCTCGAGCGAAGGACATTGGTTGCGCAGATCGGAGGCGAGTTCGAGGCTTTCTGCACAAGTAATGATGGCGCGGGCACCGGAATGGTTGGCGCGGTAGGCCAGGTCTTTTTCACGCAGCATCGAGACGCATGGGATCACCATCGCGCCGGCCTTGAGTGCGCCGGCGTAGGCCGCTTGCCATAAGGTGATGCGCGGCAGAACCAGCATCACCGCATCGCCCGGCTTGAGGCCCAGACCGGTGAGGACATTGGCGATACGATTGGATTGAGCGCTGATGTCAGCGAAGGTCAAGCGGGCGCGATTGCCATCCTGATCCTCCCAAAGCAGGGCAAGGCGCGCCGGATCGGCGGCGAAGGAGTCAATCGTCGTGCCGAAATTGAAGTATTCAGGAGTTTCCCATTTGAAATTGCGATGCAGTTTCTGATTGGTGTTCATCGCTCTCGCGGTTTTGGCATCACGCCGTCAGATCAGCCCTTTGACCCGAATCCTGCGGTCAGCGCTGGCTCTTTGCCTTCGGCTAGATTCCTGTCTCACTCATAAAAAATCGCTGGCGCGCCATCAGGCCTGTGGTTGCGAGCGCTTGGCGGCGGCCTGAATATATTTGATCGTTACCGGTGAAAGATCATCACGTCCGACGTGTACATTGATGATTGCGAAGGTCTTGCACTGATGGGCAGCGTTCAAGGCCTCTCGTAGTTCGGCCGCAGTGTTGGCCTCGAAGCCGGCGCCGCCCCAATCGCGCGCGAGTTGAGCATAGGGCCATGGCGGGATTTCCAGCAGGTCGCGGCGCTCAGCGATCGGGCGAAAGATCGCCCATCCGCCATTGTTGATCAGGATTATGATTGGGTTCATGCCGAAGCGCGGCGCATGGGAGATTTCCGGTCCCGTCATCTGGAACCCGCCATCGCCGCAGAGCACAATGGGCCGCAGGCCGCATCCGATCTGCGCGCCCAGCGCAGCGGGTACCGCAAAGCCCATTGAAGCGTAAAAGCCTTGAGCGAGGTAGGTGCCTTGATGAGGCACACGCACGTCGAGTCCCCCAAAGAGCATATCGCCTGACTCGGCAACAACCATATGCCTGGGATGGGCGGCGAGGAAATCGTTAACGACGCGCAGAATATCGGCGACTTTGACCGGGGACGCGGCGGGGTCGGCTTCATGGCCGCTGGTCAGGTTGCTGACGTAGGTGACCGTCTCCTCATGCTTGCGCAATTCCTGGCGTAACAGAGCATGCACGAAGTCTTGGATACCAGCGTTTTCGTAGGTGTGATACTTGACATCTACGCGGCGGCCGACCGCCCACACCGACTTACCCTGGATAATGTGGGGTGGCTGATTGCCGAAATTCATATCGGTCTTGAGGCAGCCGAGATTGAGCACGAAGTCCGCTTCGTTCATCCTCGCGACGATTGGCGCCGGACTGATCGGGCCGACATGCACGCCGAGGTGCAGCGGATGATCCATCGGAAAGGCGCCTTTGCCGAGCACGGTAGTGAGGACCGGCGCACCCATCCGATTGGCGAGCTCAACCAGCGCGTGGGAAGCCTTGTAACGGTGGATTTCGATGCCGGCAATCAGGACGGGTTTGTGGCTGGCGTTGAACATCGCAGCCGTTTCGCGCGCTGCTTCATCAACACGGCGTTGGTCGGACGGCGGAAAGTGCAAGCGTCCGTCCCACTCGATAAGCTCGTCCGGCACTGTGATTTCGCGATCGACCATGTCGCGATGAATCTCGATATAGCCTGGACGCTGTTCGGCCCACACTGCGCGCACGACTTCGTGCAAGCCTTCGGCGGCGGTGTGCGGGTCGGTTAGGACACGCGAAGCGCAGGTCACTTCCTCATAGATGCGATGCTGTGACTCGATTTCGCGGGCTTGATGATGCACGAGAGTGCCGAGCTTACGCTCCTCTTCGCCGGGCCCGCCGGAGAAGATCAAAACGGGCACACGCTCAGAAAACGATCCCGCGACCGGATTCACCATATTATGGCCGCCTGCGCCGTACGTGACGCATATAACGCCGATGCGGCCGGTCGCCCGCGCGTAGCCGTCGGCGGTGAACCCCACCCCCGGTTCGTGTGATAACGTCAGCACTTCGAGGTCGTGCCGTCCTCCCAGCGCGAAGAAGAGCTTCAGCGCGAGATCACCCGGAATGCCGAAAACGTGCCGTACCCCAATCTTGTGCAGGTACGCCACCAGGAAATCGCCGAGTTTCATCCTGCGATTCACCGCAAACAACAACCCCCGTGAGTTGACTTTATCTACGGCGTCCATGCTATCGCAATCCTGCATGCGGTACTCAAGCTTTGTGCATAATCGTCAATGATGCCACTGTAATGCCGTCCCATTCTGGATATGGTAGCGTACCGGTGAGAGAGGTCGCTGTGTGGCGCGAATTACTTAGGGCGCGGCTGTTCAGCCCGACGAGGCTGCAGAAACTGCTGATTCATTCGCCGCAGTTTGTGCGAGTCTTCTATCGGCTGATGAAGGATAGCCGGGTCTCGTGGCTGGCTAAGCTGGTGCCTCTGCTGGGACTCATGCTGCTGATAACTCCGCCGGCACTGGAATTGGATTTCGTTCCAATCCTCGGTGAACTTGATTGGCTGCTAGTCGGATATCTTACGCTTAAACTATTTCTCTGGATGTGCCCGCCTGACGTGGTCCGTGAACACGTGGCCCAGGTTGCGCGCGGCGCCTGACTGCTCTGGTTACGATGCGCCTTAGAATTCTGCTTCTGATCCTCGCCATCGCCCTGATCGCCGCCTTTATCGTCTTGAGCCTCGCCGACGGCTGGGTTGTCGACCTGATGTGGTTCACGGCGCTGGGCTATCGTTCGATCTTCACTATCACGTTTTTTGCCGGGCTGGAGATCTTCGCCGCGGTTTTCGCGGTTACCTTTATCGCCTTGGCGGCAAGCGGCTTGATTGCGCTTGGTTCCAGCCGAGAGCGTGAACGGCTGCGGGTAGTTCGCCGTCCGGAGCAGATGGCTGAGGTGAATCTACCCGAGATCATCCGAGCGCTCGGGGACCGGGTGCCGTGGAAGTGGCTGGTGATCGGTGCATCCTTGATTCTGGCAGTTTTCGTTGCGCAGGGAGAGGCCTCAAGCTGGCCGGTTTACCTCAAGGCATTTTACGGAGTGCCTTTTGGTATCAAGGAGCCGGCCTTCGGGCGTGACGTCGGCTTTTATGTCTTCACGATGCCGCTGCTTGAAGAGTTGCGCGACCTTTTCCTGATCATACTGATCCTGGCGGCGGTGGTGGCCGGGGTTGTCTATTGGATTCGCGGGTCGCTCGATTTTCGCGAGTCGCCGCCGCAGGTTAGTCCTTCGGCCGCGGCGCATCTGTCGGTGCTTCTAGGCATCTTCTTTATCCAGCGCGCTTTCAGCTACTGGATTGCCCGTTTCGCTCTTACACTGCATACGAACGGCGTCGTCTTCGGCTTGCGCTATGTCGACCATGTTCTCTGGCAGCCCGGGTTATGGCTGCTGGTCGCACTCGCCTTGATTGCGGCGGTAATTTGCTTCGCCAACGTGCGCGACCGCGGCCTTAAGTTGCCGGTGGCCGCGGCCGCATTGCTGTTTGCACCGGCGATCGTGCTTAACTTGCTGCAGCCTGTGATCGAGCGGCTATGGGTAACGCCTGATCAATTGCGCGTGGAGACGCCCTACCTCGAGCGCAATATCGCGATGACCCGGCATGCGTACCAGCTCGACAATGTCGATGTCAGGCCATTTGCCGGCCGGGGCACGCTGACCATGGCCTCACTCTCCAAGGATTCAACTACGATTAAGAATATTCGGCTGTGGGATCCGCGTCCGCTGATTGCGACCTACAAGCAATTGCAGGAAATCCGTCTCTATTACGACTTCCACAGGGTAGATATCGACCGTTACTGGATTAACGGCCAGTACACTGAAGTGATGCTGTCAGCGCGCGAGATGAACACCGATTTGCTACCTCCCGAGGCGCAGACCTGGGTCAACCGCCATCTGAAATTCACCCACGGCTTCGGCCTGGTGATGAGCCCGGTTGATCTCAAGGATCAGGAGGGACTGCCGGTACTCTTGATCAAGAATATCCCGCCGGCTTCAACTACCGGGTTTCAAGTGACCCAGCCGCGTATCTACTACGGCGAGGAACCAGATTCATACGTTATAGTCAAAGCGCAGACCCCTGCATTCGATTACCCGCAGGGCAACAACAATGTCTATGACTATTACAAGGGCAGCGGCGGCATGCCCGTCAGCGGCCTCCTGCGCCGGATTCTTCTGAGCTTCTACTTCCGCGACATCAACCTGCTGGTGACCGGCAATATAATTCCCGGCAGCAAAATCATGCTCCGGCGTAATATCAGCGGGCGTATTGGCTATATTGCACCTTTCCTCAATCAGGACAGCGATCCATATCTAGTGGTGCATGATGGCGCCTTGTACTGGATAATGGATTGCTACACCACGAGTGACCACTATCCGTACTCACAGATTAACGGCGATCAGATCAACTATATTCGTAACTCCGTCAAGGCGGTCGTTAATGCCTATACCGGAGCAACCGACTTTTATGTTTCCGACCCGCAAGATCCGATAATCCGCACCTGGGAACGAATCTATCCAGGCACCTTCAGGCCTTTGAGCGATATGCCCGCCGAGCTGCACACGCATATTCGTTACCCTGAAGATTTTTTCGTGATTCAGGCCGATATGTATCGGACGTATCATATGACCGACCCGGCGGTCTTCTACAATAAGGAAGATCTGTGGAGTTTTCCGCGCGAGAACTACGCCGAGGAAACTATGCAGATGCAGCCTTATTACGTGATCATGCGGCTGCCGGGCGACACAGCCGCCGAATATGTGCTGATGCTGCCGATGGTGCCGCAGGGCCGCGATAATATGATTTCGTGGCTCGCAGCACGGTGCGACGGATCGGATTACGGCCATCTGTTCGAGTTTGAGTTCTCGAAGGACCGGCTGTTTTTCGGCCCATATCAAATCCAGGCACGCATAAATCAAAATCCTGAAATTTCCCAGCAATACTCGCTCTGGAATCAGATGGGATCCAAGGTGATCCTGGGTAATCTGCTGGTTATACCGATTGAAGATTCCCTGTTGTACGTCGAACCTTTATACATTCGTGCACAGAGTGGCCAGCTGCCGGAATTGAAACGAGTGCTCGCCTCGTACAGCTATCGGACAGTGATGGGTGACGACCTCGATAGCACTCTGGCGGCGCTGCTCAAAGGAATAAAGGGTCCGTCTCCAGCAGTAGTCGCACAGACAGCGCCATCGGCTGGAGCAGCGCCGGCCCCGATGCCGGTTGTTACTTCAACTATTGGTTCGGCCGCGGATGACTATCGGGACGCGCTGCAGGCGCTGCGCAACGGTAACTGGCCGCAGTTCGGCACCGAGATGCAAAAGCTTGGGGCGGCGCTGGGCCAATCCGGCGGCGGTCCCGCCCCGTAAAGGGAAACTCAGCCGAGGAAAGGGGGTGAGGAAAGCAACGTCAAACGAGCGGCTGGCGGCTGGGCCTGAAAGGAGAGCGGCCGGTTGTCTTGAGGTAGAGGCTGCGGTAATCGCCAGGCTCGCGCTTGAGGCTTGCGCAGGCGATGGCTGTCTGGCCGGCTGGCAGCGTCCAGCCGATTCGGGCGAGGTACGGCTGCCAACCGGCGGCCGTCAGGATGTGCTGCTCGACCGGTTGCTTGCGATCAGTCAACGCACCAATTGCAGTCCAAATGAGCCAGTGGACGGATCAGGCGCGCCATCGATCAAAATCCTCGGTCTGGACGACCTGGCACCGTTGCTTCACGCGCATCGCAATGGCGATGAGCCAGCCGAAACGGCGATAGCAATCGCCTATGGCGCGGAAGTGCGTGCTCACGTGCTGCTGACGGCTCCGGCGCGCGGGCTTGCGTCTACCCTTACATCCACCGCGAGCCTGGCTTTGAGGGCGCTGCTCAACCGGATCGAGGCGGAAAGCGATCGTGACGCCCGCGATTTCTGGCGTGAGCACGCCGGCGCCAACACTGCGAAGTTCGCCGAAATGGCGCGTGCGGCGAAAGCATCAGCGGCAGCCGTGCAAGCGCTGGACTCAGGTGTTGCGGCCGCCAAACGGCTCCGCCCTGCCAATCGTTTCAATGGCCTCGGCTCGATTATCGCAGGTGCCGGTTCGTTTGCGGCCTGGATTATTGCGCTGGCTGATCAGGATAAATGGCGAGTCGCCGCGTCATCGGGCGTGCTTGCGCCCTCCGCACCATTCAAGCAAGCGAGTGCGCTGGCGGTTTGCCTTCAGCAGCAGGCAGCGATCATACGATCCAGCGGTAACGGCCGTGCGGCTAATTATGCCGAAGATCGCCTGTTCGCAGGTTTCGCGAGTTACCTGTGCGTTCCTTTTGACGGTGGAGCAATAGCCCTCGCCGCGCGCGAGCCGATCGATCAAGCAGCAACCGAACGCGTCGAGAGACTGGTCGCGCGGCTGAATCCGCTAATCCGGACATGGCTGCTGGAGGCGGAGACGGCACGCTTGCGCGCCTTGGTACGGAATCTGGCACTAAGGATGTACTCGGCGGCCGAAAGCGAACGAGTACGAATCGCGCGTGACCTCCATGACGACCAAGCGCAACTGATGGCGGCGGCGCGAATCGCGATTGAAGCCGGTCCCGATGAAGCCCGCGCGATCTTCAAGCGAGTGGATGAGGCACTGCGCTTGCGAGTGCGTGAGCTGCGCCCCGTTACACTCGGGCGAACGCCGTTGGCCGAGGCGCTGCGTAATGAATTACGGCGTCTCAACGAGGCGGGAATCAAAGGCCGCCTGCTTCATCCCGACCAAATGAACCGGCTGACCCGCACATCGCAACAGTTATGTTACCAGGTGGCGCGTGAAGCGCTGGTGAACGTGATTCGTCACGCGTGTGCGAGCCGGGTCACAATCAACGTGGTCAAGCGGGGCAGCCGCGTGCGCCTTTCGATTCGCGACAATGGCCGCGGTATTCCCGCTGCTTCGAGCAGCGGCGGGGTCGGCCTCAAGGGCTTGCGTGAACGCGTCGAGTTGATGGGCGGCAAGCTCAAAGTCGAATCCCGCCCGGGGGCGACCAGCCTTATCGCCGAATTCACGGAACCGGCATGAATAATCAACCGATTCGGGTACTGCTGGCCGATGACCATCCGATTTTCCTGGCTTCGCTGCGCGCACTGCTTGAACGGCATGGCCATCTGATCGTCGGTGAAGCGACTACAGGCGAAGAAGCGATTCCGTTGGCGGCGCGGTTTCGTCCGCAGGTCGTAGTGCTGGATCTTGAAATGCCGGGCCTGGGCGGTCTCGCCTCGATTCCAAGGATTCGCGCAGCCGCACCCGCCTCGCGGATCCTGATTCTCAGCGCCCATGACGAACCAGCGGATGTTATCGAGGCTCTATCCAAGTCGGGTGCCGACGGTTATCTGGTGAAGGGTGATGCGCCCGAGGAACTGCTGAACGCGATCCGCGCCGCGAGCAATGGTAAGCGCTACCTCAGTTCATCGGTCGCGCCAATTTTGCTTAGCCGCGTCAATCAGCCTCTGCCAAAAGGTAAGAATGGGCATAACACATCCGGCCTGACCAGGCGCGAGCGCGAGGTACTCAGGCTGATCGGCCAAGGTGTCGCGACCAAGGAGATCGCACAAAGGCTTGGAATCAGCCCCAAAACTGCGCAGGTCCATAGTGAGAATATCCGCATGAAGCTCAATCTGCACTCGATCGCCGAGATGGTCCGCTATGCGATCAAGCATCGCATCGTGAAGCTCGAATAATCAGGTGGGCAGCCGTCGCGGAGCGGCTGAACGTTCAGCCAGTTTCAATTGTACCGCGCGCGATGCTAGTTAGAAGCAGGTACTCATCAGTTGCGGGCCATATTAGCGGAGGTTAAAGATATGCAAGGCAAGGGCGTGCATCATCTGGGACTGGCGACACTCGATATCGATCGCACAATCGACTTTTATACCAGCAATCTCGGCTGGAAAGTGGCTTGGTGCGACGTGCTCGAACCGCCCGAGGGCGGACGCATCAGGCATGCGTTCATGGATACTGGCGATGGCACCCTGGTGGC
>DATJUF010000335.1:0-9579 GCA_035502655.1 Binataceae bacterium (SeqCode) | reverse complement strand
TCTCATGAAAATCGGCTTCTTCGCCATCGGCATCAATAATCTTGCCCGCCCCGACCTCATCACCACCGTTGCCACCAACGCCGAACGCCTCAATTTCGCCACCGTATGGGCGCCTGAGCACGTCGTCTTCCTTGAGCGTTTCGCTTCGCAATACCCTTATGCGCGCGGCGCTAGCGTCCCGATTCCCACTACTACCCCGCTGCTCAACCCCCTGTTGGCGCTGACTTACGCCGCCGCCCACACCAAACGAATTCGCCTCGCGACCGGCATCTGTCTCGTCCCTGAGTACAACCCACTGCTCCTCGCGAAACTCGCCGCCACGCTCGACTATCTCAGCAACGGCCGCTTCGCCCTCGGGATCGGCATTGGCTGGCTGCAGGAAGAGTTCAAGGCGATGGGCATTCCGTGGGAGCGGCGCGCCAAGCGTACTCGCGAATATATCGAGGCGATGCGCGCGCTTTGGGGTGATCAGACCAGCTATTCCGGCGAGTTCGTCAATTTCGAGGGCGCCCTGAGTTACCCCAAGCCGATCAAAGGTGTCAGGCTGCCGATTCTGGTCGGCGGCCAGACCGACGCGGCTCTCAAACGCGCCGCCGCTTACGGCAACGGATGGTGCGGTTTCAATCTTACTCCCGCAGAGACCGCCAGCGCGGTCGCCCGCCTCCGCGTTCTTCTCAAGGAAAATGGCCGCGACCCGCGCGATTTCGAGTACATCGTTGCCGCGACCCCGCAGTCCACCCCCGCCGACCTCCCGGCTTATCGCGACGCCGGCATCGATCAGGTCGACATCACCCCCGTCTTCCAGCATCCGCTCGCCACGGATGCCGAAATCGTCACGCTGCTTGAGCAACTGGCCGATCAATGGGTTGTGCCTGCCGCCAAACTATGAGCGCATAATCGATTTTCTGCTAAGCTTCTCGGCGCACAGCAGTTGCATGCGCAGAGGTGAATCATGGATCGGCTTAAAGGCAAAGTTGCGTTAATATCTGGCGGAGCGCGTGGACAAGGCGCTGCGGAGGCGCGAATCTTCGTTGACGAAGGCGCCCGCGTCGTTATCGGCGACGTGCTCGATCAGGACACTGCCGCTCTCGCCAGCGAGATCAATCGTAAAGCCGGTCACAAGGCCGTTGTACCGATCCATCTCGACGTCACCCGCAGCGCCGATTGGCGCCCCGCCGTCGATACCGCCACCCGCGAATTCGGCGGCCTCGATATCCTCGTCAACAACGCCGGCATCCTGAACGTCAAAGGCATGCTTGAAACCAGCGAAGAGGAATGGGACGCCATCGTCAGCGTCAACCAAAAGGGCGTATGGCTCGGCATCAAAGCCGCGGTCCCCGCAATGCGCAATCGTGGCGGTGGCTCTATCGTCAACATCTCCTCAATTTACGGCCTGATTGGCTCAGCCGGTTCGGCTGCTTATCACGGCAGCAAAGGCGCCGTCCGATTGCTGACTAAAGCCGCTGCTGCCCAGTACGCACCTGACAAAATTCGCGTTAACTCGGTCCATCCCGGCGTGATCAAAACCCCGATGGTCGATATCTTCGCCGATCAGGAACTCGCCGCAATAGCGAATCTTGCTCCAATGAAGCGCGCTGGCACGCCTGAAGAAGTCGCCTGGGTCGTCCTCTTTCTCGCCACCGATGAAGCCTCATTCGTGACCGGCGCCGAGTATGTAGTCGATGGCGGCTATACCGCCGTCTAGCCACTCACCCATCTTTCAATAGCTATCCACAATTACTCAGTACCGCATCGCGCAGAGGCCTCCGTATGAGCAATCCCGCAACCTCCGGCCCCCATATGCTTTCCGGTCTCAAGGTGTTGGACCTTACCCAATACCTTGCCGGCCCGACCGTTACTCGCTTCATGGCTGAGATGGGCGCCGAGATCATCAAGGCCGAACAGGCACCCGGCGGCGATCCAGCCCGCCTGCTACCGTTCATCAAGAATGGCCGGAGTGCCTATTTCGTCCAGCAGAATCGCGGCAAGAAAAGCCTCTGTCTCGACTTTTCCGCTCCCGAAACCATTGGCATACTCCATTCGCTCGCGGCCAAAGTTGATGTGGTCGTCGAAAATTACGGGCCCGGCGTCCTCGAACGCAAGCGTCTTGACTATGCTTCGCTGCGCGCCATCAACCCGCGCCTCATCATGGCCTCGATCTCAGCCTTCGGCCGCACCGGCCCACTCGCACACAAGGTCGGCTACGATCTTATCGCGCAGGCTTTCTCAGGCTTGATTTCCGTGACTGGCTATCCCGACCGTCCGCCGGTCTTCGTCGGCATGGGCATCGGCGACCAAGGCAGTGGCGTTCACGCTTTCTCCGCCATTGGCTACGCACTCTACTATCGTGAGAAGACCGGCGTTGGCCAGCACATCGACATATCGATGGTGGACGCGCTCTTTCATCAACACGAATTGAACGTTCAAGCCTTTACTCTGTCCGAGGGCCAATTCGCACCAGGCCGGATGGGCGCCCATCACGCGCTCGTCGCGCCCTGCGGAGTCTTTAAGGGACCCAAAGGCTACATAGTCATTCTCGTGCTCGATCGCCAATGGCCCTCAATGGCGAAAGCGATAGGCCGTCCCGATCTTATTGACGATCCGCGCTTCGCCACCGGCGCTGACCGCGGCAAAAATCAGCGCGAACTGATTCGGATCATCGAAGATTGGATGGCCACGCTTCCCTCCGACGAGGCCGCGCTCCAGGTCTTCGAGGAGTTCCGCATCGCCGCCGCGCCGGTTATGACCGTCGCAGAAAGTGTTACGCATCCCTACTTCAAGGCACGCAACATGATTCGCACGGTCAAGGATCCTATAATTGGTGAATTGACTATCCCAGGCTTCCCGCTTAAGTTCTCTGAATTCCCCGATCCCCCTGATATCGAGGCTCCAACACTCGGACAGCACGGCGAAGACATTCTGCGCGAGCATCTCGGTTATACCGATAGCCAATTGGCCGATTTGCGGTCGCGAAGGATTTTGGTTTCGCAGAACCGGTAGGCTAATTAATAGCTTGCAGGTAGTTTTGGGGCAAGGAGTTAAGTCTCAAATGAAATTCGGCCTGCTCTACATTTCTGACTACGACCCCGGCCGTTATAAGACAGCGACCCATTATTATGGTGAGATGCTCGAGCAAATCCAGTATCAGGAAGAACTGGGTTTTGACGGAGTTTTTTTCGCCGAACACTATGTCGGTGGCTATGCCTTCCCGTCACCTCCGGTTTTCGCCGCAGCCGTCGCCCAGCGCACCAAGCGCATCCGGCTTGGCACTGGCGTGACGCTTTTGCCCCTGCATAATCCCATTCGCACCGCGGAAGAGTACGCAATGCTCGACGTACTGAGTAATGGCCGCCTCGATTTCGGCGTCGGCCGCGGCGTTCTGAAAGCCGAGTATGAGCTATTTGGCATTGATGAGAGCGAGAGCCAGGGCCGCTTCCATGAAGCTCTTGAAGTTGTCCTTCAAGCCTGGAACCAGGATTCCGTTACCTACAACGGCAAGTACTATCAGATCAACGGCGTCAAAGCTTTGCCGAAACCAGTACAGAAGCCTTATCCACCCGTATGGGCCGCGTGTGCCGTTACGCCGGAAAGCTTCACCTGGGCCGGCCGCCACGGCTTCAATCCCATGATCGTCCCATTCGCTTACCCGAAACACGAGGACCTCCAGGCCAAGCTGAAGTTATACTGGTCCGCATTGAAAGAAGCGGGGCACGATCAGGCGATGCGTGAAATTCTCGGCGTCTATCATCTCTATGTTGCGGATAGTGATGAAGCCGCCCATGCAGTAGCGCGCAAGCATTGGGATCGGTACTGGAGCTTCTTCGCAGCGCTCGATCAGAAAGGTACATGGGGCGCCAGTGACTATAAGGAATACAAAGGCGGACTTTCCCGGCTCTTCGGTAATGCTCGTTACGAAGATCTGGATCGCGGCGACTGCATGATCTTCGGTACGCCCGAGCGTTGCATCCAACGTCTCAAGCGCGCAGAGGCTGACTACGGTCTAACTTATCCAATCTTCGAGGTGAACTTCGGGGGCTTCCCTCACAAAGAAATCATGCAGTCGCTCAATAAATTCGCCAAATACGTAATGCCGCAACTGAGATAAGCAGTTCCACAATATTACTGTTTACATTGAGTAGATACCAGGAGAACACAACGGCCTAATATATGCGGTTCGTCTGCGATAATGAAGGCACGGTAATGATCAAGAATCATATCCCATATAGCCAGCAGGATGCCGCCGGCCACACACAGATTAGATTGCCGGACTTCATTGGTGTCGGTCCCCCGCACGCCGGTACTACATGGCTTCACTGGGCACTTCTTGGACACGCCTGTCTGCCACGGCCGGAGAAAGAAACTCACTTCTTTGACTGGCACTATGAAAACGGACTGGATTGGTACACCAGCCGTTTTGCTCACTGCCAGGATGATATGCCGATCGGCGAGATCTGCAACTATTTCCCAGCGCGCATTGCTCGCGAACGCATCGCTACCCATATACCGGGATGCAAAATCATCTGTACTCTTCGTGATCCAGTCGATCGCACTTACTCCGCTTACAAGTTTGCCCTTTATAATGGCTTGACACGTGCCCGTTTTGCCGAGGCGCTACAGAGCACTCCTGAAATAACCTTTGAGAACAATTATGCGTACCATCTCGGTCAATGGTACCAGGCATTTGGCAAGTCCCAGGTTCTGGTTGTCTTGTTCGAAGAAATGCGCAGCGACCCGCAGGCATATATGACTAAAGTCTGCGCTTTTCTCGGGCTGCCAACGATCGACGTCAGTTCTCTAGTGCTGCCAGCTAAAGCCTATAATAGTCATTCGATGAGGCCCCGCATACCAACTCTGGCTCGCAAGGGCCGCCGGGCGATCAATTGGCTTCGCGATCGCCAGTTGCAATATGTAGTCGATATGCTTGGTTTCATGGGCCTCTGGCGCCTCTGTTTCGATGGAAACTTTCCTCCCATGGATAGAGTGATCGAAGCAGAGTTGCGGAAGCGATACCTGCCTGAAGTGGAAGAAATCGAGCAAATCACTGGCCTGCAGTTAAATTCCTGGAAAGATAGGCCTCGCTAGCGAGGCCATGCGGAGGCGAGGCCGTTGCTTCAATACTCTGAGCCAGGCCTCAGTCAGCCTGCGAGGGTCTCAGTCGCAAAAGCTGCAAACGGAGCGCTAAATTCAGGTGAGGATTAGCTCCATACGAGCCGCACGGCCAACTAGAAAGTCGGCAGATGCTGGACTTCCTTGTATTTGTAATATCCTGGCCCGACTCCATATTCCATAATCCCAAAGCCTATGTCTTCCCCGCAGCGCCATTCAATCAGATGGTCACTTAGGGTACTCGCCTCCGCTAGCACTTTCGGATCGCTCAAGTCCCAGACATCATACTCCGCGTAATAATCGCCCTTGCTGTCACCGTGATACCAGCCGCGATAGCCACCATAGCCACCACCCTTCAAATGCCAGCGCGGATCGTGCGTCACGAATGATACGTGCCGCGTCTCCCCATTCTTGAAATATAGCTCGATCTCCCCACCCTTGAGCGTTTGGACCGGCCCCGACCCATCCCAGCGGAACTCTTGTTCGGTATGATCCAGCAACCATCCCGCGTCGCTTGGCTCGCCGAACGGAGTTACCTTCGCACCGCTGATATAACTGTATTTGCTAGGGCCGCGCTCCACGAATCGCCAATGCAGCGCATAGTCATTAAACTGCGCTACCGACCAACTGAACAGAAACGGCGCAAAAGCCGTCTTTCTGCTATCAGCCGAGTCGGTCCGCAGCGCCCGCCGCGTCCCCCATGAGCGATCGCGATGACCCCACCAGGTATCCTCGGCCAGGTTAATCGTCTTGTCTGGAAGCTGAATCTCTCCGCGCGCTCGCCCCGCCTGGTCGAAGCGCTTAATGTCCTGCACAACCTTGCCGCCGCTTTGGCGAAAGTCGTGCTCCTCTTCATGCGGGTTCATCGAGGCGGTCCACTCTACTTCCAGCTTCATGCCGGAAGGATTTTCGCCGAGCTTTAGCCGGAAACGCCGGAGTCCCTCAAGCAGCTCTACGGACAGCGGCCCGATCTTCACCTCGTCGATTTTCGGCCGGAGGGTTCGCGACGCGCGGAAGTTGTACTGTTTACCCTTGTGCCATACCGTTGCAAACCCGTCCTGAACATTCTTGTTCAGGTATTGTCCCACCCCGAAGCCGACCATCGTATCTTTGTCGCGCACGTTGTAGATACTCACATAGATGCGCTCAGTCCACTCAGGACTGTCCGTATGAACATGGTCGAGCGTGTCGGGTAGTTGATGGCACATGCGCTCATCAAATGAACTCAGCATTACTCTTCATCTCCGTATCCCCATCTTATCAACGGATGGCCGCAACCGAAGGCGATCAAAAACCTAAGGCCTTGGCGGCCATATCCAGTACCACTGGCACGGAATAGGTAGTCCGGGCCAGCCGCAAATCCTTGTTGCGTCCATCCGCAAACAATCCCGACGCACTCAGCCAGAAAGCGGTGGTGCGCATCATATATAGAACTTCATAATAGCGGCAGACCTCGAAATCAATAGTCAGTCCGGTAAGCTGCTGGTAATAGTCAATGAATAACTCGCGCTCGACCAGGGACGATAGCAGCGGCGAACCCTCGCGATTCAGATCCGAAAGCACGTAGGCCACATCGTACATCGGATCACCAATTACTTGCAGCTCCCAATCGATTATTGCCGCGATCGCGTCGTCGTGAATAATCAGGTTACCGGTCCGATAGGCGCCATGCACGAACGCCAGCCGCTGGGCTTCCGGCGCGTTTGCCTTGAGCCACATCAGCAGTTCGGTCAATACTGGCTCAGGTTTGCGCGCCGACTCCTTGATCAGATGTTCCCATTTTGCAATCTCGCGCAATGGAAAATCCCTTCCTGGCCCGGGTACTCCGAGAAAATCAAGCCCCGCCGCCCGCCAGTCCAGATTATGCAATGATGCGAGCGCCTCGACAAAACTTTTTGGCAGCTTCCCGCGTTTGGCCGCTGCCGCATACGCCTGTTTGCCTGCGCGCGACCACGGATTTGGCACCTCGCCCTCAACTTTCTCCATCACGAAGAATGGGCCGCCGAGCAGCGATGGATCCTCCTCGTACCAGTAAGGCTTGGGTGTCGGAACGGGCGCCGGCTCGAGAGCTTTGAGTACGTCAAATTGCTCTTTCAGGCTTGATAGTTCGCGCAGCAGGCCCGCGCCTGGGTCCTTGCGCAAGCAGAAGCCCTGCCGCATCGGGCGTCCGTTCTCGTGCCAATTGCCATAGAAGATGTGAATCTCATGCGACCAGCCGCCGGGCGAATGCACCCAATCGGACAGTTCTAAATCGCGTGCCGCGGGCATTTTGCTTTTCAGATAATCGCAGATCTTCTCCCGTACCGATTTGTCAGCGGCCATTTTCTAATCCTCCGCCTTACCCGCGACTTTAAGTTCCTGGTCGAGCAGTTGCCGCAATGCCCGACGCACGCGGCGGTTAACGGCCATAAAGGCCTCCTGGCCCATCACTTCGCGGTTTTGGTACATACGCTCGATTAATTCGCACAATGCGGCTTCCGTTTCCTCGTCCGGTACTGCGATGATTTTCGCTTCGGGCAGCCGCAGGAGGTCATGGAACAGCGCATGCAGTGCCGCCTGTTTATCATCCGTGATATCGGAACGCTCATCGACCTGCCGCGCCACGAACTCAAGCACGACCGCGGCCATATAGGCCTGAGACTTTTGAAATGGCTCTGTGATCGCTGGCCCGATTACATTCCGTAATGAGCTCACGACCTCCGCAATCAACTGTTTGGCTGGTATCATTCTATGTCTATACCCTGTCCACCTTGCGCGCCTCCAGAACCTTGAGCCGGCCGTGCCCGAAGAGTGTTAGCATATCGCTTTTATGCGTGCTAAGTGCGATAGGACGTTCGGAATGCCTCGGAGTGGCGCGGCATGATGTCAAGCGAGGGTGTGCAAGAGCGCGCGCCGTGCTGAAGCCGGACATCCGCAGGCCGCGATCCGAAGCCGATTGTATCCGCATGAACAAATATAACGTGACTGGCTGGACGGCAGCACATATTGGTTGAAGTATTTAGCGAGTAATCACCCCGTTGTTAGCATGCCAGCTTGCTGAAGGAGAGAGTTGCTATGTCAGTGAGTATTCATCCAATGGTTTGTGGATGGCTGGAAGTGGACACCAAATTTATCTTGAAGGATCAGCCAGGCCGGGTCAGGCTGCCGATACCGAGTTTTTTGATTGAACATCCAAAGGCACGAGTGATTTTCGATTCAGGGCTCCATCGCGAACTCCAGTCGGGTACCGAACGCCTGGGAAGTCTTGGTAAAGTATTCAAAGTTCATTACAACGCGGGAGAAGATTTGGCGGGGCAATTACAGGCACGCCAGATCACGCCAGAACGCATTGACTATTTAATTAATTCGCATCTTCACTTCGATCATGTTGGCGGGAACGCCGACCTGCCTAACGCCAAAGTGATCTTGCAACGGCGTGAATGGGAAGCCGCGGCCGATCCCGACGAGGCAAAGCGTAATGGCTATAACCGGGCGGACTTCGACCTCGGCCAGCAACTTCAATTGATTGAGGGCGAGCACGACCTGTTTGGTGATGGCAGCGTTGTGTGTATTCCGACCTACGGGCATACCGCCGGCCATCAGTCGTTGCGGGTGCGAACAGAGAATGGAGAGGCGGTGCTGACAGCGGACTCGTGCTATATGCGCAAGGTGCTTGATGAGATGGTGCTACCGCCGTTTGCGAATAGTTACGACAACATGCGCAAAGTAATCGAGCGCTTCCGCGCAATGGAGCGGGCGGGCACGCGGCTGATTTTTGGTCATGACGCGGCGCAATGGCGGGAAAACGGCACGATGACGGCAACGCTGTAAGGTGGCTCGGCAAGGGATGTTCCACGTGAAACATCCCTTGCAGAATTACTTGTTCTGTTTTGGAGGCAGTTTAGATCGTTCTGGTGAAAGATTTCGCTCAAAGCTTCGTTTTAGTTTCGCCGCGCTGGTGTTGATGAGTTACTCGCCGATTAAGGCTTGATTGGCGGGCGTGGTCAGGAATTGCAGATACGCCTGCTGTTCTGTTTCCTCGTCGAGAAGTTCGGGATGTTCGCGCTTGAGTTGGCGGAGGCGGAGGTAATCGGCTTCGTCGCCAACGTAGACACAATGGCAGACGTCGGGATCGGCCACAAAGAAGAGGTGCCGGCCTCTATACTTGAAATACTGGACTTTAAATGGAGTAACCGTGCTCAAGGCCTCACGACGGTCAACGGTATCGGCAGGGGTGGCGCGGAAGCCTGCTTCGGTGAGAAGAGGGTCGATCTGGCCGGCGCGCTGGCGGCCCGATTCCGAGCATCCAATAGAGAAACATAGGAGGATGACAAGGAGAGAGGTAACAGCTCGCATCGGCGTCTTCGCTGAGTACATCATCTCTCAGTAGTATTTAGCTGTCTGCTAAGCGAGTGTATAGAATGGCGCGCACAAAAATAAGTGGATGAGCCGGCCAAGCAAGTTCATCATCTTGCTCTAATTTGGGGAATGCTT
>DATJUF010000334.1:0-2661 GCA_035502655.1 Binataceae bacterium (SeqCode) | reverse complement strand
ATAACTATCGGCCAGCTTTTAAACTATTCGCAATACCTCAAGGGTTTCTTGGGTTATGGGATCAGCACCAACTTGCCGAAGACGCGGCCTGCAACGAGGTCGGCGAGCGCCTGTGGAGCTTCAGCCAAGGGATATGAGCGGCTGACAATTGCCTTGATCCTGCCTGCGGTAAAAAGCTGCGTCAGTGCGGCCGCCATCTCTTGGATCACGGAACCGGCATTGACCAGGCTCATTCCGTAAATTGCAGCGTCCTTAAAAAGGGCCCCGATAACGCCGAAGGTAGCGTCCGCCCCCTTTCCCGTTCCGGTCCCGATCACGACAATCCGGCCGTTGGGTGCCAGCGCCGCAAAATCCTAGGCGAGATTGTCCGCCGCTACATTCTCGATGATTACGTTCACCTCTTTGCCACCAGTGGCCTGCTGCACTTCCGCCACGAAATCCTGCTCCCGGTAGTTGATCGCGATATCAGCACCGAGTTCCCTTGTTCATTCCGCCTTCTCAGGCGATCCGACTGTCGTTAGGACCAGTGCGTTGACAGCCTTGGCCAGTTGGATTGCTGCGACGCCAACGCCACCTCCTCCTGCCGAAATCAGTACGGTCTCTCCCGGCCTGAGCACCGCCTTGTGGTAAAGCGCACGATACGCAGTGAAGAAAGGAATCGGGATCGCCGCGCCCTCTTCCCAGGAGAGGTTAGCCGGCAGTGCAACCGCCTCGTTGGCCGCCAGGCAGGTTTTTTCCGCATAGCCTCCGGCGAACGCGCGGCCGAATACGCGGTCGCCTCTTTTGACATGCGTCACTCCCGTGCCAACTGACTCAACCTCGCCACAAACATCAGTTCCAGGGATATAGGGCAGCGCAAGCGGTTGCAGCCGTCCGGACAACCGCACCAGATCCGCGGGATTGATTCCGGCCGCTCGCACTCTAATCTGCACCTGTCCCGCCTGTGGTATCGGATTGGGTGCGTCTTCGAACCGCAGCACCTCTGGACCACCGAATTCGTGTGCGCGCATCGTTTTCATCGCCGCTGCTCCTCTTCTGTCTGCCAAACAAAGACGCCATACCGCCGCGACTGTCAAATGATCATACCGCTACTGAGCGCGCAGTCGCAGCGATGGCGCTTGGCTGGAGCGCCTGTCGAACATAATCGTGACGCCAGTTCGGCAAGCCGATCCGCAACCTAAAGTTCTAGATGCACGCCAGCCTGGGATGGGGAGGCCCGCTTCTCCATTTAATCAAACGTCAGAAGCCAGCAGTGGAAAAGCATCGCGGGCAATCCATCGCATATATAGAATGATAATTGGTGCGAACAATCGCGCCGCCGAGCCGTAATGATCAAAATTGCACTCACCATCGCGGGTTCGGATTCTTGCGGGGGCGCAGGCATCCAGGCCGACCTCAAGACTTTTACCGCACTCGGCGTATTTGGCGCGAGCGCAATCACCGCGCTCATCGCGCAAAATACCCTCGGCGTGCGATCGGTCGTGGATATGGAACCTGCATTCGTAGTTTCTCAGATAGACGCCATAATGGATGACTTTCCCTTGGCTGCGGCCAAAACTGGAATGCTCTCCCACGCGGGTATAATCGAAGCGGTTGCAGAGCGCCTGCGTGAACGCGAGATGGTTAATTTGGTCGTCGATCCGGTGATGGTCGCGGCAAGCGGCGATCCGTTATTGGCGCCGGGTGCGGTTGCTGCGATACGTGAGCAACTGTTTCCGCTAGCGGCACTGGTAACGCCAAATCTGCGCGAAGCGGAAATTTTACTCGGCTGCGAGGAAATCGCTGACGTCGCGAAGATGCGGAGCGCGGTGCACGGGCTGGTCGATCTTGGGGCGCGGGCGGCCTTAATTACGGGCGGCGCGCTCGGAGGTCCTGATGCACTCGATGTACTTTTCGATGGAGGCCAAATCCATGAATTCCGCGGGCGGCGCTTCGAGCAACAGGTACACGGCGCGGGGTGCACGCTCTCCGCTGCCATAGCCGCACTACTAGCACGGGACTATGAGCTTATCGATGCGGTTCGCTCGGCCAAGGATTTTGTGTCGCGCGCGATCGAGCATTCGCCGCCCTTCGGACATGGCTCCCGCCTCCTGAATCACTTCCCAACTGCCAGCAAAAGCAATTAAACCCGTCGATGGCAAATCATTCACTAACTGCAGCTCTTCGCGCGAAATGCGCAGCGATCTGGCGCCGCGAAAGCGAGCACCCCTTCGTCCGCGGCCTCGGCGACGGTAGCTTGCCGGCCGACCGGTTTTCCTTCTACCTGGAGCAAGATTACCTCTTCCTGATCGAATATTCGCGTGTGTTCGCGCTCGCTTCTGCCAAGTCCCGCGATCTCGCGACGATGAATCTCTTCGCCGGCTTGCTGAGCGGCACGCTAAAAGTCGAGATGCAGCTGCATCGAGACTACTGCCAGCGACTCGGGATTGCGGGTCCGGCGCTCGAAAGCGCCCGCCCCGCGCCGGTCACGCATGGCTATACAAGTCATCTGCTGAATGTGGCATTCAGTGGTACAATCACGGAAATTGTAGCCGCTGTTTTGCCCTGCCAACTGGGTTATGCCGAAATCGCCGCAGAGCTCGCGAGGCAAGAACACGGCCACGCCAATCCTTTCTATGCGGAATGGATTGCCATGTACACCTCAAATGAATTCGTCGAAGG
>DATJUF010000333.1:0-22912 GCA_035502655.1 Binataceae bacterium (SeqCode) | reverse complement strand
ATGCCGACGAAATCCGCTTCCTGAAAGGCGTCGTTGCCAATGAGAGTGGTCGGGACCTGGCCGGAAATGACGACCATCGGAGTGGAATCCATGTAAGCGTCGGCGATGCCAGTGACGGCGTTGGTGGCGCCGGGTCCGGAGGTGACGATGACAACACCAGGGCGTCCGCTGACGCGGGCGTAGCCTTCGGCCATATGAGTGGCGCCCTGCTCGTGGCGTACGAGGACGTGATTAATCTTCGAGTCGAGGAGGGCATCGTAGGTAGGGAGGATCGCGCCGCCGGGATAGCCAAAGACGGTATCGACGCCTTCAGCGATGAGACTCTCGATTAAGATTTGGGCACCAGTCAGCTTTTCCATTGTTCCTTGGGTTGTGAAATGGCAGGAAATAGTCCCGCAAGTGTAAAAGGCTACACTAGCGTTGAGGCAAGGTACAACGACGGATAGGGGATTGGCGGCGAGCGGGCGATTTAACGGCCAATGCGAGATTTTATGGCTGTTGGCACTCGGAATCAGAATCGTGTCATCGGCGAACGAAGGACGTGGCCCGGGTGGAACATCTGATCAGGCTACGACTTCGGGAGGTGGCGCGGTCTGAGTGAAGTGCGTGATCGCTTCGATCAACACGTCGCGGCGCAAGGGTTTCGTCAGATGGCCGTTGCAGCCGGCCTCGAGGGAGCGCCTCCGGTCTTCGGCCGATGCGCGGCCGGTGAGGGCAAGAATCGGCGTCGGGCTCAGGCCTTGTTCGCGCTCCCACGCACGCATCGAAGCAACTGCCGCCAGTCCGTCCAGCACCGGCATATTCACGTCGACCAATACGATGTCATAGTGTTTGGCCTTGAACATGCCGAGCGCAACCCGGCCATTCTCGGCGGCGTCGAGGTGATGAGGAGTAGCGCGGAGATAGGCTGCGACCAGCAAGCGATTGTCTTCGGAATCTTCGGCCAGCAGAATCGAGAGAGCTGGCCAGCCGTTGGGAGGTTGCGGCGTGGTAAGGGGACTAGCAGGCGCCGTTTGACCTCGGGCAGCTACGCTCGCCACCGCGCCGAGCAGCTCGGCGGGTTTAAGCGGCTTCAACAGATGACGATCAAGGCCGGCTTCGCGCGCACGGCGCGGCGTACGGGGAAAGTCATCGCGGGTGAGCATCAGGAGAGTGCGAGCGCGATCACTTTGGCCGAACCTTCGAGCGAGATTGATACCGTCGTCTGGCGGCATTTGCGCATCGAGCAGAATCGCCTGGTAACGGGAGCCGTTCTGCTGTGCAAGGCGAAGTTCCCGGCAGGCCTGTTCTGCGCTATCGGCGAGTGAGACCGAGGCACCCGCGTCAGCCAGCGTTTCGGCGATCGAGGCGCGGCTCGCTGCATTGTCGTCGATCACAAGGACTCGTGCGCCAGCAAGCGGGGAGATGGCGGCGGCGCGCTCTGCGGCGGCGCTCTGAAGCTCCATGCGGCAGGTGAAATAGAAGGTGCTGCCCATACCCGGCACGCTTTCGACCCAAATCCGCCCGCCCATCGCTTCGACGAGGCGCTTCGAGATATCGAGGCCAAGGCCGCTGCCCTGATGACCATCGGCGATCGATGCCGTGGTCTGAGCGAAACGCGCGAAGATCCGCTTCTGTTCATCGGGTGCGAGGCCGGGACCGGTATCGGCAACACGAAACCTGAGTAGGCCGGCTTCGCACGCAGGGTCAGGCTCGACGCGCATCACGATTTCGCCTTTCGTGGTGAACTTGATCGCGTTGACCAGCAGATTGAGACATACCTGCTTCAAGCGCAGCGAGTCACCGATCAATTTGACTGGCGTGCCCTTGGTCACGTTGAAGATCAGCTCAAGGTCCTTGCGATGGGCGCGGAGTGCCACTGCATCGGCCAACTGCTCGAGCAGTTCGTGCAAGTCGAACTCGATACGATCGAGGTGCAGCTCGCCAGCCTCGATGCGCGAGATATCGACGATGTCATTGATCAGGCCAATGAGAGCGTTACTGCTGGCGCGGCAGATGCTGAGGTATTGGGACTGCTCGGGTGTCAGCTCAGTTCCTTCGAGCACTTCGGTCATGCCTATGATAGTGCTGAGGGGCGTGCGCATCTCGTGGCTCATTGAAGCCAGAAACTCGGATTTGTCGCGCGAGGCTTTCAGCGCGCGGGCGAGTTCCTCAAGCTGGCGGAAAACCCTGCGGCGGTACTGATCGATGAACGCTGCTGGAAATTCGGACAGGATCAGCACGGCGAGCAGCGCAATCCATTGATAAGGCAGGAATCGATTGGCAGGGGCGGTGTTAAAATAGACAGTAGCGTAGGCGATGAGGCAGAGGAGGTTGAGCGCGCTCTGCCAAATCACGCCCCACGGCAGAAAGATGGCGCAGCCGAAGGAAAACGTAATGGTGAGATAGAACTGCGGGGTGACGGTTTCGCTGTAGCTGTTCATTACGGCGCCGGTGCCTGCCAGAATCCCGACCTGGATGAGGGCCAGGAGCTTCCAGTGGCGCGGGAACCATCGCAGACGCGTAGCGGCGGCTGCGAAAATCCCATCGGCGGCGTTAATAAAGTAGAAGGGGGCGAAGAAGCGCTGATCTTGCGCCATCGCGGCATGGTCGGCGGCGAGGAATAGAAACTGGAAAAGGAAGACGATCGCGCCGGCGATCAGGAACGATCGCGAAGCGAGCGCCGCGTTTTCGGCTGCGATCGTGGGTGGGCGGTTGGCGTCCACAGATTGCTGCGTTTCTGAGAAGGCGAAGCAAGGAAGGCTAAGTTTCGATGCGAACGTTCTCAGTGGCTAAAAGGCCGTTGTGAAGGCTCAGCTTCTTTTAGGTGATGTGGCCGCAAGATTCAATGGCAGCTTGCGCGATCGCGGCTTTGAGTTCTGATGCGGGGGCGGCTTTGGCTGGTAATCGCTCGTAATCAAGCGGAGATTTTGCGAGAAACAGGGGGTAAGAACGTACGACAAGGAAGGCCGCTATGAAAATCGGACTGTTGATGGTGTTTCATGAGACGACAGCTCGGCCAGGAGCGTTTGCGGCGGAGGCCGAACGGCTGGGGTTCGAATCGCTGTGGGCCCCGGAACATCCGATTCTGCCGGTTGATCCGAAGACACCGTTCCCGGCGGGCGGGCCGATTCCCGACGTGTATAACCATATGAGCGACCAGTTCGTGTGCCTCGCGATGGCTGCGGCTACCACGAGCAAACTCAAGCTGGCGACGGGGATTACGCTGGTGCCGGAGCATAGCCCGATAGTGATGGCGAAGCAGATCGCGACGCTCGACTATTTTTCGGGCGGACGGGTGATCTGGGGAATCGGCGCAGGCTGGCTGCGCGAGGAATCAGAGATCATGGGTGTCGATTTTCCACGGCGCTGGACGCAAACGGCGGAATACGTCGCGGCGATGCGCGCGCTGTGGACCGAAGCGGAGGCGTCATATGAAGGGAAATATGTGAAATTTCCGCTAGTGCGATGCTATCCGAAGCCAGCGCAGAAGGGCGGTCCGCCGGTGCTGCTCGGGAGCCGCGACAAGAATGCGCTAAAGCGCGTGGCGAAGTGGGGTGACGGCTGGTTTCCAAATCGGGTGACGGTTGAGGATATGAAGCGCGACCTCGCGGCGTTGAAAGAGGAATGCCGGACTGCCGGCCGCGATTTCAGTACGCTCGATATCACGGTGATGGGTGGAATTCAGGGTGATCGGGCGGTGACGCAGAAGGAGCTGGAGCGCTACGCGGCGCTGGGCGTGGGACGTTTCGTGGTGGGATTAGGGACGCTGACGCCGAATGACTATAAGGCGCGGCTGGCGAAGCTCGCGGAACAATATGTCTGATGATCGCCGGGTCTGACGGCTGGCCAATGAAGGCGCGGATGCGTGGGTCTCTGAATGATCAGGGTGAGCCAGTGCTCTAAGTGGTTAATGAGTGAATGGCTGTCACGTGGATGGCGGGAGCGATAAGGTTAGATTCAGCGATTAGCGAGGGAGGGTGCGTCCGTTGAGTTAGCCGAGAGCCGCAAGCGATGAGCGAAGCCGTCAAACGAACAGTTTCAAAGGACCCTGCGGTAGATACCGGCGGGTCTTCTGCCGTTAAGCAAGTACGAGCCTGGAAGTGGCGTGAAGGCGTCGTTACGGCGGCTGATGATGCGCTGGCGGTGGAAGAGCCGCTGGAGATTCGGCTGGGCGGGCGGCGCTTTACGCTGACGATGCGCACGCCTGGGCATGACGAGGAACTGGCGGCGGGATTCCTGCTGGCTGAGGGTTTCGTAGAGACGAGCACGGAAATCGGGGAAATTCGGCGGGTGCGCGACGTGCGCGGCCATCCGGAAGCCAATGCGATAGACATTATTCTGAAGGTTCCGGCGGCGGGGCTGCGCGAGCGGCTGAAGCGGAATTTCACCGTCTCGTCGAGCTGCGGGGTGTGCGGCAAGACGAGTATCGAGGCGATTCAGCGGCGGATTGCGAAGTTAGCGGAAGGGCCGTCCGTTACGCCGAAGACGCTGATGCGCATGCCGGCTTTGATGCGCGAGGAGCAAGCGGTATTCAGGGCGACTGGCGGACTCCATGCGGCGGCTCTCTTTGCGATTGACGAAGAGAAGCCCGATGAGCCGAAGCTGATCGCGCTGCGCGAAGACGTCGGACGGCATAATGCGGTCGATAAGGTAATCGGCTTCGCGCTGCGAAAAGGGCTGGTGCCGCTCGGGCGATCGGCGCTGATGGTTAGCGGACGGCTGAGTTTTGAGATCGTGCAGAAGGCGGCAGCGGCTGGAATCCCGATTTTGTGCGCGGTATCGGCGCCGTCGTCGCTGGCAGTCGAGTTGGCGGAAGAGACGGGGATGACAGTCGTGGGTTTTCTGCGCGAGCCGGGGTTCAACGTCTATACACGTCCCGAGCGGATCGGCGAAAGCGAAGGTCAGACGGCGCAAGGTGTGAGAGGTTGGCTGGGCGATTGTTAGCGATAATGCTAGCGGAGTTGTGCGAAGGCAATTATAAGCGGGCCGAAGCGGCGAATACTGTTGAGGCTTGCCGGATGGTGGAGAGTATTACAGGATACAGCGAGGAGCATTACAGAATCATGAAGAAGACCGCTGTAGAAACCGAATCGAATCATGCCCCGGCTGCCGAGCCGGCCAAGCCTCGGACGCTGGCGGTCGATGTCGGCGGTACGGGGGTCAAGACAATCGTGCTGGATAGGGATGGTGCGGCGATCACCGAACGGACGCGGATGCCGACGCCGAAAGCGGCGACGCCCAAGCAATTGCTCGAAGTAATCTGCAAATTGGCGAAGAAGCAGGGCGAGTTCGAGCGGGTATCGGCGGGGTTTCCGGGTGTAATCAAAGACGGAATCGTTTATACCGCGGCGAATCTCGGCCGGGGATGGAGGGGCTTCGACCTGCGAGGTGCGATCCAGGACGAATTGGAGCGGCCGGTGCGAGTCGCGAATGACGCCGATATCCAGGGGCTGGGCGCGATCGCGGGTCATGGGATCGAATTGGTGATCACGCTCGGCACGGGTTTCGGGTCGGTGATTTTCACCGAGGGTAGGCCGATTCATCTGGAGCTGGGACATCATCCGTTTCGTCGCGGCAAGACCTATGAAGATGAGCTGGGCGAGCGGGCCTTGAAGAAAAAGGGCCGCAAGAAATGGCTCAAGGCGCTGGCTGAGGCACTGGATGAACTGGCGCGGACGTTCAATTATGACGCGCTCTATATCGGTGGCGGTAATTCGCGGCTGGTCAACTTTAGCTTGCCCGAACATGTCAAGATCATCAGCAACCTCGAAGGCCTGCTGGGCGGAATCAAGCTGTGGGAGGGTGAAAGCGGCGAGGCCGAGCCGGCCGTACCGCGTGGGCCAGTAAGTGAAAAGGCTAAAGCTAAGGCCAAAGCCAAAACCAAATCGAAGGGCAAGGCCAAGGAAGTTGCGGATGCCGATTCGTCCGATGGCAATGGCGTGGCCGCCGAAGCTTTGGAGCATTGAGAGCTCCGCGAGAGTCTCGCTGCGAAGTTTAGCCTGGCCTCGGAGCGGCGGGCGTGACGCAGAGTCTTTACTACGGATTCAGAGTTAAAGACGGAGCGCTCGCAAAGTGTTGTGCGCCCGGTATCGCAGGCGAACCGGATGGCGCGGACCCATCAGTTCAACGCGATCGCGTTCGAGGAAAATCTGAGCCTGCGGCAGCTTGTTCCGGTTTTTCCGCAAGCGCGCTTAAGTCCCCATCATCTGTATCTGCCGATGGCGCCAGATGGCGCGATGTATATTTATCCGTTCGGCGCCATAGTCACTTATGATATCGGAGTGGGCCGCCGCGAGGCAGAACTAGGAAAACTCCGTGCGGCGGTGCCGAAGCTGACCACCAAGGTGGTGCGCGAAGATTATACCGTGCTGGAAGATGCCGGGTTTGCTATCGGAATCGACGAGGGGATGCTGCGGGTCGATCGCCTGACCGAAGCGCGGGCAGGAATTGTGGCGTTGACGGTCGCGCAGAGCGCTGCAATGGAATATTACGAAAACGTGGTCGAGGCGCTGTTCAGCCGGATCAGCACGTCTGTCGAGCTGATGGAGCGGCGGGGAACGGTGCCGTTCCGCACACGTCCGCTCCATCGGATTATTGGCGAGGCGATTACGGCACGCAGCGAGGTGCTGTCGGTGCTCCATCTGCTGGATCGTCCCGATGAGGTGTGGGAAGACGCGGCGATGGATCGGATTTATAACGACTTGCGGGCGGAGTTCGATCTGGCGGACCGCTACACGGCGCTGGAGCTGAAGCTGAGCAGCGTGCAGGACTCGCTGGAACTGCTGGTCGAGGTGGCGCGGGATCGGCGTCTATTTACGCTTGAGGTCGCGGTAGTCTTTCTAATCCTGCTGGAGTTGATTTTTACGGTCCTGCCTAGCCTGCGCTGAGGTTTCGCCGCGTTGGCGCGGCGATGAGCCGCCGGCGCGCTGCGGCATAACTCTGAGCCAGGTCATACGCAATTCACAGAGCGGTAACGCGGCTGCCGTATCGATTCGGCCATCGTAAAGCTGCGACTGGAGGGTTATCGGCGTGTGACGCGAAATTCTTCACGTGACAGCGATAATAATTAGTCAGTTGGTAGGGCAAGCGGCGGATGACAGTGTAATTCCGGAACGCTACGCTTACACGATGCGTCTGGGTGCGATCGATGTCGGTTCGAATTCGGTACATATGCTAATCGCCGATGTTAACCGCAGAGGTGATATCGAAGTAGTTGATCGGGCCAAGGAGATGGTGCGGCTCGGGCGCAAATCGTTTATCACCGGGCGGCTGACGGAAGAGTCGATGGAGCTGACGGTGCGGTCGCTGAGTTACTTCAAGCGGCTGCTGAAGATCCGCCGGGTGAATCGGATGCGCGCGGTCGCAACCAGTGCGGTGCGCGAGGCGCGGAATCGGGCGCAGTTTATCGAACGAGTTACGAATGAGACTGGAATCGCGCTTCAAGTGATACCGGGGGAGGAGGAGGCGCGCCTGATTTTTCGCGCGGCGCGGCATGCGCTCGGACTTGAAGGCGGACCCCATCTGCTGGTGGATGTAGGCGGAGGCAGCGTCGAACTGGTGCTGGTGCGCGACGGGCAGCCATTGTCGATGCATAGCGTGAAGCTCGGCGTGGCGCGGCTCACTGAGCAATTCCTGACCGGCGATCCGCCTACGGCATCCCAGCGCAAGCGGCTGGAGAAGCATCTGGAGGGTGAGATTGGCGCATTGATGCGGACGGCGCGGAAGGCCGGGGTGGTGGACGCGATCGGGACCTCGGGCACGATCAATACGCTGGTAGCGATGGCGCGGGCGTCGCGGGGAGAAGAGCTAGGGCGCTTGCACGGGGCGAGTGCGTCGGCTATCGAAGTGGCGCGGATCAGCCGCGAAATCTGCGAGGCCGAAACGCGGGCGCGGATAGAACTGCCAGGAATCGATGCGAAGCGCGCTGACCTGATGCCAGCCGCGGGGATCCTCGCGGACTATATAATGCGGCGGAGTGAGGCGGCGGAACTAATCGCATGTACCTGGGCGATGCGCGAAGGGCTGCTGCTGGACCTGGCGGAGGTTGATAATCGCGCCGGATCGGTGGAGGTGCGGCGGCGATCGGTCGAGGCGTTGGCGCGGCGCTTTAACGGCGCGAATGAGCATGGAAAGACGGTCGCGCGGCTCGCGCTGGCATTGTTCGACGGCACTGCGGCGGCGCTGGGACTGCCGGCTATAGCGCGCGAGCTGTTGGAATACGCGGCACTGCTGCACGATGTTGGCCATTCGATTGATCACGATCGGCATAATCGGCATTCGTACTACCTGATAAAGAATGGTGAAATGCTGGGCTTTACGCCGAACGAGATCGAGCTGATCGCGCAGGTCGCGCGAGGCCATCGGAAGCAGGCGCCGTCGCTGGATGCACCGGAACTGCGGGTGCTAGCGGCAGGCAAGCGCAAGATTGTGCGCGGCCTGGCGGCGCTGATACGGGTCGCGGACGCGCTTGACCGGAGCCATTTCGGCGTGGTCAAGGAGCTCAAGGTCAGCTACTCGCCAGGATGCGTAACGATCACGGTTGGAGCGAACGGATATAAGCCAGACCTGGAGTTGTGGACGTGCGAGCGGCGGACGGAGCTGCTGGCGAAGCTGATGGATCGGCGGGTGGTGCTGGAACAGCGTTAGCAACGCGGAGCAGTCTTGAAAGTGGGAAAGGGGTGATAAGGTTGAACGAGTCGTCATTGGTTTCGCCATCCGGCGGTCATGCTATAGTAATCGCCACGTAACGATACGTGGCAGAGCCGGCTACAGAGATTCCATACACAACCCAGCCCGTACGGCCTTCCCCGGCGGCGGAGCGTCCGCCAAAAATTGTGATCGCGCCCGAGGCGGATCTGAAGACCGCGGCAGTGAAGGCGATGCGCGACGGAATCGCGATGGTGCGCTATCATGAGGAGGCGGCGCTACGCGGTGAGGTCGAGCCACTCCATCAGATGCGGGTGTCGTCGCGGCGGCTGCGGGCGGCGGTCGAAGTTTTCGCAACTGTGATCCATGGAGCGCGCGTGAACGCTTACCGGCGCGACCTGCGATGGGTCGGGCATGTGGCGGGCGCGGTGCGCGAATGCGATATGACGGCGGTGCTGATCAGGCAGGAATCGGCGCGGATCGGGCCGGCGATGGCGGCGGAACTCGAGCCGATCTACGAGGTTCTATTAAAGATGCGCGAAGCGGCGCGCGAGGGACTGGCGGCAATGACGCGGTCGCGGCGCTACCGGGTGCTCAGCGAGCGGCTGATGAATCCGTTGCTGCGGCGGGTGGTGGCCGAGGCGACGGCCGGTGAATACGCGCCGAAGCTGATTGCTCCGATCGCACGCAAGACGCGGAAGGCGGGCAAGCGGATCGGGGCGGAGGCGCCGCCCGAAATGTTCCATACATTGCGCAAGCGGGTGAAACGGTTGCGCTACGCATTCGAGATGCTGTCGGCAGCCGGTGGGAGCCATCATCAGCACGCGATTGAACGGCTGGAAGAGATGCAGGAAATACTGGGACAGCATCATGACGCCGTCGCGCTTGGGGCCTGGCTGCGCCAGTTAGCGAGCAATCCTGAGCCGCTGCCGGCGCCGGCGATGATGGCGGCAGGCGCGCTAATCCAGGAGGTTGGGCGGCATGAGGCGAAATTGAAGGCCCAGAGCCTCAGGCTGTGGAAACATTTCAAGCGTGCGGATGTGATTGGCGAGGCGGAAAAGGAGATCGCTGGCGAGGCCGCGGAGCGGCGGCACGAGCGGCTCAAGGCGATGGCCGGCACCGAAGCTAAACCTGACGGTATGGCGGCGGCGGAGCGCGATAGCGGGGTTTAGGCCGGCGCGGCGGATATCAATCGAAAACTATCAGGGACGGAATAGCAGCATGACGCTTTATGTATTGCGCCACGCAGAAGCAGAGGATCTGGCGTCCGGCCGGGACGACTACGATCGTGCGCTGACGCAGGCCGGCTGCGATCGTACGCGTGAGGCGGCGCTAGGGATGATTGCGCTCGGACTCAAATTCGACGTTATCCTCAGCAGCCCTAAAGTACGGGCGGTGGAGACCGCGTCGATTGTAGCGGCGGCGTACGATAAACAGGCGAAGCCGGAGCTACTGAAGGCACTGGCGGACGAGATTTCTGCGGAACGCGCGGTGGCAGCGCTCACTCCATACTTTATGCTCAATGATGTGATGATTGTTGGGCATGAGCCGCAACTGAGTGCGATTTGCTCGCTCGTCCTGACGGGTGCGCCGGATCGGCTGAAGCTCAAACTGAAAAAGGGTGGCTGTGTCGCGATCGGTTTGCCGAACGGAAGCGATCGGGCGGGAGCGGAGCTGATGTGGATGATGACGCAGAAGCAATTGCGCAAAATGCGCAAAAACGCCGGCTGAAACAGGCACTCGGCTTGTAAGAAGGCTGAACCGGCGACGGTAAAGCTGAAGCAAAAGCTATCGGCTTTAACGCTGAATTAGCATCAAATATCGTTTCCCGGGCTATTGAGACCTGCATATCATAGTGACAGTTCTGCATCAGCCTGATGCTCTTGCTTGTCAACCTTGCGCGTGGCTGCCGCGTGAAGAATCTCGGTATTTTTTCCTGCTGTGGCAGCTCCGGGATTCCTCACGCGCGCCAGACACGCGCGCGGGAATGACAGAAGAGTTACGCTGTCACTATCATCACAAGACTTAATAATTCAGCCGATCACTTTGCTGGCGCGGAGGGTGGAGAGGTCATCGGGGGTGAGGCCGAGATCCGTCAGGATGGCGTCGGTATGCTCACCGAGGGCCGGGGCGAAGCTGCGTAATTCAGCGGGAGTGCCGCCGAAGCGGGCGGCGGGACGCGGCTGGCGGAAGCGGCCGGCCTGCGGATGATTGGCTTCGACGATCAATTTGTTGGCGGCGACCTGGGGATCGTGCAGGAGATCCTCGCGAGTGTTGATGGGAGCGCATGGGACTTGGGCGGCGTCGAGGGCAGCGAGCCATTCGGCGGAAGTGCGGGTGGCGAGGATTTCCGCGGTCATTTCCAGACGAACATCGGCGTTGCGGATGCGATCGGCGGGATTCTTGAAGCGCGGATCTTCGAGCCATTCGGGATGGCCGAGGGCCTGCGCCAGCCCACGCCATTCGTCGTCGGAATTGACTGCGGCGGTGATGTAGCCGTCGGTGGTAGCGAAGATGAGGTCGCGGGTGTTGGCGGGACGGGTGGCGGCGTGTGAATCGAGGAAGGTATAGGCGGCCATCGATTCGGGCCAGATGAAGGCGACGACCGCGTCGAGCATCGCGAGCCGCACGTGCTGGCCCTTGCCGGTGCGGGTGCGGGCGAGCAGGGCGGCGGTCATGGCCTGGGCGGCGGTGATGGCGGTGACTTTGTCGGGGACAATCACGCGAATCATGCGCGGGCGGCCGGTTGCGGTGTCGGCCTGAATTGAGGCGAGGCCGGAGAGCGCCTGAATGACTGGATCGTAGACGCGCTTATGGATGTATGGGCCGGTGTCGCCGAAGCCGCTAATTGAGACGTAGACCAGTGAGGGGTTGAGGGCACGCAGGGCAGCCTCGCCGATACCCAGGCGTTCGGCAGCGCCAGGTCGAAAATTCTGCACGAAGAGATCGGCATCAGCGACGAGGCGCTTGAGCAGATCGAGGCCGCGCGGGTCTTTGAGGTCGATCGCGATTGAGCGCTTGTTGCGGTTGGCGATGATGAAGGTGGGGGCCATACCGCGCTTGCGCCCGCCCATCAGGCGCGTGAGGTCGCCGGCCGCGGGTGGCTCGACTTTGATCACGTCGGCGCCCTGGTCGGCGAGAATCATGGTAGCCATCGGGCCGGAAATCATCTGGGTAAGGTCGATGATGCGAAAGCCGTCGAGGGGTCCGGGCATGGTCGTGCCTCCTTGGCAATAGTGATCAGCGTGGCATGGGTAGCGGTACTGGGGAAAGAGTGGGCGAGGATGAGATGTTTCAGGATAGTCGTAAGAGTGGCGTAGTCCGGGAATTGCATTAGCATAAGGGAACACGCTAACTCGGCGGCAGTAAGTTCTGGCATGGCATCAAAAAAAACGAAGCAGAAGCTGGCTGACTATCAGGCGAAGCGGGATTTTAAGCAGACGGCCGAGCCGAGCGGCGAGCGTAAGGTTGCGGCGTCGCCACGACTGCGCTTCGTGATTCAGAAACATGCGGCGCGGCGGCTCCATTACGATTTGCGGCTGGAACTCGGCGGCGTGTTCAAATCGTGGGCGGTGACGCGCGGGCCGTCGCTCGATCCGCATGAGCGGCGGCTGGCGGTCGAGGTCGAGGACCATCCACTGGATTATGGCGATTTCGAAGGGACGATTCCGCGCGGCCAATACGGCGGCGGGACAGTACAGCTATGGGATCGCGGATACTGGAGGCCGGAAAATCAGGAGGGTCCGGAAGAGGCGCTGGCGAAGGGCGACCTGAAGTTCACGCTCGAGGGCGAGCGGCTGCACGGAAGCTGGGTGCTGGTGCGGATGAAGCATGATCGGACGGGCGGCAAGCGCACGAACTGGCTGCTGATCAAGCATCGGGATGAATACGCGCGCGACGGCGATGGCGATGCGATTCTGGCTGAAGACCGATCGGTTGCGTCGGGGCGCGCGATGGCGGAAATCGCTGCGGGAGATGGGCGCGGTCCGAAGCCATTCATGCTGGCGGGCGGCAATAGCACTGAGCCGGACGCGGTGTGGCATTCGAATCGTGAGGGTAACGATCGGCCGGCTGGGGCGGCGCAAGCGCGGGCGGAGCGTGACGCTGATCCAGCAAAAAGCAACGGGAATGCCCGCGGCAAAGCAAAGAAGAAAAGCGCGATGCCGCGTTTCATCGAGCCGCAGCTATGCAAAGACGCCGAGCGGCCACCGAAGGGGCCTGGATGGGTCCACGAGATCAAGCTGGACGGCTACCGGATGCAGATTCGTGTCGAGGACGGGAAGGCGACCATGCTGACGCGCAAAGGACTCGACTGGACGGCGAAGTTTCGGGGTATCGCAGAGGCTGCGCGCGGGCTGGATGACGCGATAATTGATGGCGAAGCCGTCGCGCTGAATGATCGGGGGATTCCTGAGTTTACAGCATTGCAGGCGGCGCTGGCCGAAGGGAATACGGACGAACTTATCTATTTTGCTTTCGACCTGCTGTTCGCGGAAGGCGAGGATTTGCGCGAGTTAGTGCTCGCCGAGCGCAAGCAGCGGCTGCGCGAGATGATCGAAAGCCTAGGCGATGAGCGGATCCGCTTCGTCGAACATTTCGCGGCGGACGGTGAAGAGGTTCTCGAATCTGCACGGCAGATGGGACTCGAAGGGATTGTCTCGAAACGGCTCGATGGTGCTTATCGAGCGGGGCGCGGAAGCGGCTGGATGAAGGTGAAGTGCAGGCCGGGTCACGAGGTGGTGATTGGGGCGTGGACCGATACCGAGGGGCGCTTCCGATCGTTGCTAGGAGGCATTTATCGCGACGGGTCTCTAGCTTACATCGGACGTATCGGTACAGGGTTCAGTGAAGAAGTGGTGCGGCGGCTGATGCCGCGATTGAAGGAAATGGCGGCGGATGAGAGTCCGTTTGACGGGAAGAATGCGCCACGCTATCAGCGGAATATCCATTGGCTCAAGCCGAACCTGGTGGCGGAAATCGAATTTGGCGGATGGACCACCGATGGCCTGATACGGCAAGCAGCCTTCAAAGGGCTGCGCGACGACAAGCCGGCGCGCGAAGTCGCAGTGGAAAGGCTGGGGGCGCAGGCGGAAATCAAGGAGCCAGTGCCGATGAAAAAGAAAGCGCCCATGACCAGCAATGATACTGAAGCCAAGACGCCCAAGGCGGCGCGAGTGCCGATCGTGATGGGCGTCGCGATTTCGAATGCCGATAAAGCATTGTGGCCGGACGACGGTAACGGCCATGCAATCACGAAACTAGACCTGGCACATTACTATGAGGCGGTCGGGCCGTGGATGATTCGCCATCTTGAGGGGCGGCCATGCTCGATAATTCGTGCGCCCGACGGGATCAACGCAGAGCATTTCTTTCAACGCCACGCGATGGCTGGAATGCCGAAGATTCTCAACCTGGTAAAAGTGACCGGTGATCACGAAGCCTATGTGCAGATCGACCGGCTCGAAGGATTGGCTGCCGTGGCGCAAATTGCCGGCGTGGAGTTGCATCCGTGGAACTGTTATCCGGGCCGTCCGGAGATACCGGGGCGGCTGGTATTCGATCTCGATCCGGCGCCCGGCCTGGCTTTTACACTGGTGATAGAGGCGGCACTGGAGCTCAAGGAGCGGCTGGCAGCGCTCGGGCTCGAAAGTTTCTGCAAAACCACCGGCGGCAAGGGGATGCATGTAGTGGCGCCGCTTACTTTGCCGAAGGCCACGAGTATCGATTGGCCAACCGCAAAGAACTTTGCACGCGCGGTGTGTGTATCGATGGCGGCGGACAGCCCCGATCGCTACCTGGTCAAGATGACAAAGAAGGATCGTGAAGGCCGGATTTATCTCGACTATTTGCGCAACGATCGGATGGCGACGGCGGTCGCAGTGCTGTCGCCGCGGGCGCGGGAAAGTGCGCCGGTCTCGATGCCATTGACGTGGACGCAGGTGAAGAATAATCCCAGCCCGCAGCGCTATAACTTACGGACGGTGCCGGCACTGTTGAGCAGGAGCGATGCCTGGAGTGATTACTTCGAGGCGGCGCGTCCATTAGAGGAAGCGATACGGCGGCTCGGGGACGGGGGCGGCAAGAAGTCCGGAAAAGAAAGAAGAAGGAGCGGGGCGGCGAGTGATCGCGCAGCGTGAAAAGCCTGGCGTTTGGGACCGGCGCCGGTGAGCGCGCGGGTAAACGGGGAGTTGGCCTCTACCACCTGATTCCATTTGGCCTATGTTTGGCACTGTCGCAAGTGCTGGCGTTGTTACCTTGCCTCCTCTGGATGCGGGTTCTCGGAAAATGGATATACATCGCGGATAGAGACAATCTCTATTACCTGCAATTGGCGGCGCGGGTCTATTACGGGCATGCGTGGTTTGTGAGTGACCCGGCCGTACTGGGCGGATGGTCGCCGTTTCCATGGATGCAATTTGTGCCGGCTGCGGCCCTGGCGCGGATTTGCGGTATTAGTCCCTTCGCGATCAACACGATTTGGCTGGTAACGGCGGGCCTGGGCGCTGCTGCCGGAAGCTATTTCTTGTTTTATCAGTTCCTGCGCCGGCGATGGGCGGCGGCGCTTTGTACTATTGTAATGATTTCTTCGGTCAACCTGCGTGAGGCGCAACCGCTGATACGCCAGGCAATTGATCTGATTCGCATTGCCAGCGGCCATCCGGGAGAACTAACGGCTTATGGTGCTTCATTGTTTGAACAATACCGCGTAGTCCATCCGGGACTAAGCTTTCCGCTGGTTTTGTTTCAAATTGGGTTTCTCGCACGAGCGCGAACCAGCGAGAGTAAGTACCGAGCATTGCTACCGGGTCTATTCTTTGCGCTATGCATCTATTCTTCGCTCTACGACTGGACCGCGATCGCGTTTGCGCTGGCTCTCGCTTTCATCCTCGATCGCAATCAGCGGCGCTGCTACGCAGAGGTTGCGATGATCGGCGTGCTGCTTGGCTCGCCGGGGATTTTTCACAGCATATCGATGAAGCCGCGTGCCGTGGGCCTTCCCCGTATCAGCCTGTTACTCAAGATTCCGCGAGACAGTTACCTGATGATACCGAAGGCGGGTATCGCGCTGGCTATTCTCAGCGGGATCTGGATTCTGCTGCGCCAACGCCGGGATCTGGCCTATCTGTGGGCGCTCGCGGTGGCTGCGCTGTTGTTGAGCGACAGCGCGCGTATCACGGGTATCGAATTGCATAATGGCCACTGGAGCTTCGTCTGGGGCCCGCTTCTTAACGGCTTGTTTCTGCTTATTCTGGCCACCGAGATTCGCCCCTTCTGGCGGCACGAGTGGGCGATCGTTTGTGCGGTGGCGGTTACTGTTTATGCTGCGGCCGGAATTTATATGCGCGCTGCAGAGGCGCTTGAAACGCGAGAGGGTGTGGTGATTCGTGCCGGGCTGCGCGCATATCAAGCGCAGCGCATGGGCCCTGGAATTCCCCGGCTCGCGCCTGGCTCGGTGATTGGAGGTGACGAACTATTTGCTGACCTCGCTGCCGTCGCCGAAGATCAGCGTCCCCTCGCCGGCTATGCAGCTCTGCAGGCTGCCACGATGACTAACGACGAATGGGAAACGCGATGGGCGCTCAACCGGTATCTCCTGGGAATTAGCCGCGATCAGTTGGTCAGTCAGGCGCAAGCCTTCGCCAGGGCTTATCAGTGGGGTCCGTGGGCCTTCGGCGAAATTCCGCGATCGCAACTTGCCTGCGGTTTGATTCAGCACTTCGATGCCATCGTTCATGACCCCAGGATGGTCATTCAGGCCTTTCGAGCCGGCTATATCGCGATACCTGGCGGCCAAGATGTGCCGGACTCGTGGCGTAAGGCAATCCCAGCCGTGCAGGATCGTGACTGGAAGCTCATCCAGCGAGGTCCCCAGTGGCTGATCTACGCCAACGCGGCGGGTCGTCAATGAAGATTGGCGCGTGACGGGTAATCGGATTGCGCGCGTAGTACGGCGCCAGAACGCAAGAACGGCCCGTTCGTACGCATGGATTGATAATCAGCGGGACTGCGCGGCTGAAAAAAACTATTTTGACATCACGGGCGTAGTTGTGGATATGGTTAATGGCTACCAACGGAGGGCGTGGTCACAGCGTAGCAGGAGGTGACTAGGAGGACAGTAGAGGACAAGTGTCGCAAGAAGCCAATAATGCAAAGGGGGGTAACTTCATGGGAGGAAAACGAATGGCCTGCAGATTTGTCAGGAAACTTGCTGCATTCGCCCTGGCAGGCGCGCTTTGCACGGTAGCCTCGCTGGCTCACGCGCAGACTTACACGCCGCCGACCTGGGCGCCGCCGGCAGATATGCAGCAGTGGCTGGCCGCAACCGCGCATCAGGACCCAGTACCGGTGGGCACTGTGATTACCAATGCCAACTGGCAGCAATACCAGAAGGAGATGAGTTACGGTTTGCAGACGCTCTTCTCCGGCAAGTATTTCTGGAAGATCCCGAGCGATGCGCAAATCGAAGTGGGGCCGACGCAAATTCTGTCGTTGCCGCGGACCTATCTCGAAGCTACTGAGCGTTATGGCAGCCAGACTTCAATCGGCGTAACGCCGAGCGGTCATCGGTACGTCAAGAACTATCAAGGCGGGATGCCCTTTCCCGATGCTTTTAACGGCAAGCCTGACCCCGATAAGGGTTACAAGCTTCTCGCCGATGACTATCTGTCGTGGGTGCCGGACTTGTATGCACAGCCGTTTGGCCATCCGGGAATAAGCTGCGTTCAAGACCGCTTCAACAATATCAATTGCACGACGCTGGTGTGGATTTACACCCAGGTCGGATGGAACACCGATCCGGGCGTGCCGCAAAATTATCCGCAAGCGGGAGACGCCTGGTTCACTCAATGGTTCACGGTGGTGACGCCGGAGCAGTCGCGCTATACGACCAATCTGACGGTGTTCTACAAGAATCCCGAATCGGGGCAGGATGACTACGTGTTCGTGCCGTCGCTGCGGCGGTCGCTCAGGCTATCGGTGACGGCTCGCTGCGCGCCGGCCGCGGGCAGCGATCTGGTGCTGGATGACTATTTCACGCCGGGCTTCAACGGCGGCCTCGCGCTGTTCGACGCGACCTACCTGGGCCATCGGAAGTTGCTGGTACTCGAAGGAGATTTCACCCATGACACGGGCAAGATCCCGGACGACTGGGACATGCCGCTGGGCTTCCCGAGGCCGTCATGGGGCAAATGGCAATTGCGTGATTACGACATAATCGATGTGCGGCGGATTCCGTCGGAGCAAGCCGGTTATTGCTACGGCAGCCGGATCATGTACGTCGATTCGATTTTCCATTATGCGTCGTGGCTGGATATTTTCGATGCCAACCTGAAGCATTGGAAGATCATGTTCTGGGCCTCGCGGGCGGAAAATGTAGCTCCGCTTGGCCACGTCAATACTAACTCGGTGACATTAGCGGTGTGGGACGTGCAGAACAGCCACGCGACCTATCTATCGACGTATGATGCGTCAGGTGTGGGGCCTTATTTCAATACGGGCGCGCCGCCGATATATCACAACTTTACGAAATACTCGACGCCGGGCGGGCTGATGCAGGTGATGCAATAGGCTGACGGCGGGCCGCAAATGGCTGCGGCTTAGGACTCATGACCGGAGGGCGGCGTAATGCGCCGCTCTTCGCCTTTTTTAGAGAGGCGAGAACGCGGAACAGGCAAGGAAAAGATAGTGATGAATTGGCGGCGCTTGGCGCCGGGCGCGGTCTCGGCTAGTTAGAAGCCAATGGCTGGCCGATGCGGTACGCATAGCCGATGGCCGGTGAACTCTGAAGAGACGGGTGAAAGAAGTGGAAAATGAGAGAGATTCCAGCACGTCCAGCGACAGGAGGTCGGATTAATGCGGCTTAAGGGCAAGACGGCGATAATCAGCGGAGCGGCGTCGGGAATCGGCGAGGCGGTGGCGAAGACCTTCGCGCGGGAGGGCGCTGCGGTAGTGGTGGCGGATCTGAATGAAGAGAACGGCTATCGGGTGGTGAATGAAATTCGCCAGGCGAAGGGAACGGCGGAATTTATCCGCGTGAATATCTCGCGCAACCAGAGCGCCGATGAAATGTTTCGGTTTGCCGTGGCGAAGTTCGGCCGCGTCGATATTCTGCATAATAATGCAATTCAGGCGGTGTTCGGGCGGATTGGTGATGTGACCGTGGATGCGTGGCGAAAGGCAATCGATTGCGGACTCTCGAATTACTGGTATTGCTCGCGCAAGGCGGTCGAGCTGATGCTGCCGCAAGGCGGCGGCGCGATCGTGAATACAGCGTCGGTTTCGGGACTCGGCGCGGATTACGGGCTGGGACCGTATAATGTCGTCAAGAGCGGGGTGATCGCGCTGACGCGATCGTTCGCAATCGAGTATGCGCGCAAGGGGATCCGCTGCAACGCGCTATGTCCGGGGCCGATCGCGACACCGCCGCTGCTCAAGGTCAAGCAGAGCCGGCCGGATTTCTTTGAGAAGATGTCGGCGGCGGTACCGATGGGGCGTTTTGGGCAGCCGCAGGAGATGGCGAATGTGGTGCTCTTCCTGGCGTCGGATGAGGCCTCGTATGTGACCGGTGCGGCATACGTGGCGGACGGCGGCTTGATGGCGCATACAGGGATGCCGTCGCTGACCGGGGATGGGCCTGACTGGTGAAGTTTTAGCTGTTGCCAGCAGCGGTGCGCGGCAATAACGCTATGGATGCGGCATCGCAAAGAGAGGTATATTGAGGCTATGGGCGTGCTAGTGCCATACGTGGTTGAACAGACGGGGCGCGGTGAGCGCTCATACGATATCTACTCGCGGTTGCTCAAAGACCGAATCGTGTTCGTGGGCGGTCAGATCGCTGACGAACTGGCGAACCTGGTGACGGCGCAACTGCTGTTTCTGGAGTCCGAGGATCCCGAGCGCGAGATCAGTATGTATATCAACTCGCCAGGCGGCTCGGTGACGGCCGGGCTGGCGATTTACGATACGATGCAATTCGTGCGGCCGCCGGTATCGACATTATGTGTCGGGCAGGCGGCAAGCATGGGCGCGGTGCTGCTGGCGGCGGGCGCGAAGGGCAAGCGCTACGCATTGCCGAATGCGCGGATCATGATTCATCAGCTCTCAGGCGGGTTCGAGGGCCAGGCGGCTGATATCGATATTCAAGCACGCGAGGCGCTGCGGCTGCGGGAACTCCTCAACGAGATTTTGGCAGACCATACGGGGCAGACGATCAAGAAAATTGAGAAGGACACGGACCGTGATAATTTTCTGTCGGCGGCACAAGCGGTGGAGTATGGATTGATCGACGAAGTGATCGCGGGACGGACGAAAGAGGCGGCATAGGCGGGCAGGCTGACTCAAGCAAACAACCGTTTTCCTTGCAAACAAATAGAGCCGTGGGCGGTGAACGCTCGCGGCTCTTTTTTTTGGTGCGTCAGGCGGCGCGAGTTATCAGGGCAGGCCGGATTCGCGCAGGAAGGGCAGCATCGCGTCGAGGAGGGCTGCGGGATTATCGCCCTGAACGTTATGGCCGGCGTTTTCGATCCGGACCCATCGCGCCTTTGGCAGTGAACGCGCGAAGCGATCGGCGGCCTGGTCGGTAAGGACTTCGCTTTTAGCGCCGCGAATAATCAGCGTGGGGCAGGAGATCTTCACGACCTCGGGGGCGAGACGTTCGCGCTGGGCGGTGGCGCGGCGATTGGCTTCGTCGGAAGAGCGGCGCTGGTCGTGCTTGAGTGACCAATTACCATTGGGCAGTTCGCGCAGATTGTAATAAAGGCTGCGCTGGAGCACCGCCGGGTCGCGCAGAGGATTGAACTTGACGGCGCGCTCAAGAAAGGCGGCAGGAGAAGGCTGCTCGGGCGTGCTGGCATACTCGCGGATCTTTTGCGTGCCGGACGGATTGATTTCGGGGCCAACGTCGACGATGACCAATGCTTTGACCTTATCACTATGGCGTGAAGCGTAGGCGATGGAGTTAAGACCGCCCATCGATTGGCCAACGAGAACCGGCTGTTCGAGTTCGAGGGCGGCGATGAAGCCCTCGACATCTTTGGCCTGAGTCTCGACTCCGTAATCGATCGTGGGAGACCATTCGCTATCACCGTGGCCGCGCTGGTCGAGGGCGATACAGTGAAAGCGGCCGCAGAGATTCACCGCCATCACGTCCCAGGTATGAGCAGTCAAGCCGCCGCCGTGAAGGAAAAGAATCGGATGACCGCTGCCGCCCCAATCGAGGTAATGGAAACGCATATTGCCAATGATGATCTGGCGGTCCTCAGGGAGAGTGACGGCCGCGGGCTTGAGTTTGGCGATGGCCAGCGCTTTTCGGAGCATTTCAAGTTCAGCCGAACGATCCATCATTGAATCTCCTTTGCGCAAATTCGGGTGAGGACAAACCGAACCCTGCTCCAGTGCCGGCTATTCGGTAACCGTTTGCATCACATGGCCGGTCGCGGCGTCGCAGATGTCAACCTGCACCGGCGAAGTAATCTTATGGGAGGTCTTGACACTATCGATGCCGGACTTCAAGTCGCCGAGAAATTTTGCCGCGGCAAAGGGCGGCATCTGGTCCATCGGAAAGTTATCCATCAGGACGCGGGCGTTGGTCGGTGAGGGCCATTGCACGGACGCGACTTTGGGGCCTGCGATCGGGAGTCCTCGCAGCATTTGATCCATTGCGTCCTGGAAGCTACCGGATGACGGGGCGGCTGGGGCAGTGCTATCGACGGGTGGCGCCGCCGAGGCGTTGGAGGCGGTGGTGGTGTTCGAAGGCTGTTTGGCGAGATCGGCGAGCATCTGGTTGACGCGGTCACGATCCTGAGCGTTGGGTGCGATGGCGAGAGCGCGCTCGAAGGCGGAGTGGGCGTCGTCGAGCTTGTTCAAGTCGCCGTCGGCGATGGCGATATTGAACTGGGCCTCGAAGAACTTGGGATGCTGGTCGAGCACCTTTTGATATTGCACTACGGCCTGGTCGGGATTGCTGGTGGAGAGGTACATCGTGCCGAGATCGGTGCGGACGTCGGGATCGTCGGGCTTCTCGCTCAAATAATGCTCGTAGGCGGCAATCGCAGCGTCATAGTCGCGTTGATCGAAATCGTAGTTGCCGATGCCGCGCAGGGCGCCGAGATCATTGGGCGCGAGTTTGAGGACATGGGCGTAGGTGTCACGCGCCTTGGGGTAATAGGAAGAATTAAGCATGGCAGCACGCATATAAACGTCGCCAAGCTTGTCCCAATCGGAGAGGTTGGAGGGATTGGCGTTGGCCTTTTGCTCAAGATTGGCGATGAAGTCGAGGGCCTCCTTAGGAAGTTTGACCTGTGGATGGCTGGTGCCGTCGAAATCCGTAGCGCTGCTGGCGGTGGCAGCCGATGGCGGTGCGGATGCGAGCAGCCGGTTGCGGGCGGGGAGCTGGCGCATGATGAGGACGGCGACGACGGTGCCGGCTATGAGGATCGCGGCGAAGACGGCGACAAAGGGGACGATACTGGCCTGGGTAGGAGGCTGTGGATCGTCGCTGGCGAGGCGCGGCGCAGGAGCGGGCGGCGTAGTAGCGCTGCCCGCTCCTGCGCCGCCAGCGGATGCAGGCGGCTCGAGAGCGGCGAGATTCTCACCGCATTCGACACAAAAGCGGGCGGGGGGAGTGAGCGGCGTACCGCATTGGGGGCAAAAGCGCACGATAGTTTATGGGCAGAACGGAGCGCGTCAGCGATTCGTTCTGGATACCTCCGGTTTTGGTAATCTGGCCGCGCGAGCGTGCGACGAGCGGCGAAGCTGCCTCGCACGCTCCCGCGTCAAGGATACGCTAATGAAAAAGGGCGGGTATCGCCAGCGCGGGCATCCTGATTCAGAGTTGAACGCGCAGGCCATATGTTCTAGCGGCTGGTGCGCACTGACAAGGAAAATGCCGATTATTCCCCTTGTGGGCAAGGCTGCGGTATAGTCGCGGCGGCTGGGATGACCCGGCGAAAAGTGAGGCGATCCGATGCAACTATACAATTCATTCGGTCCTAATCCGCGCGCGATGCGCATGTTTTTAAAGGAAAAGAATCTGAATATTCCGACCAAGGATATCGACCTGATGAAGGGCGAGAATCGCCGTCCGCCCTATACCGATCGTAATCCCGGCGGGCAGCTGCCGGCGCTCGAACTCGATAACGGGAACTGTATCGGCGAAACCGTGGCGATCTGGGAGTACCTCGAAGAGAAGAATCCGCAGCCGGCGTTGATTGGTGCGACTGCCGAAGAGCGCGCCGAGACGCGGCAATGGCAGCGCCGGGTCGAGCAGAATATCACCGAGAATCTG
>DATJUF010000332.1:0-4604 GCA_035502655.1 Binataceae bacterium (SeqCode) | reverse complement strand
CGCACCCGCACCCGCAGTTTCCTCGAACGCCATATCGCCGCGATTGCAGAACTCGAACCGGACCTGACGGCCCGTCTGGCCGGCCTGGAGTCTCGCGCCACCGCCTCTCGAGCAGCGCGTGCCGAGACCGGCGCACGCTATGCTCGCGAGCTTAACCGCGGCGATAGCGGCAGCGAAAATGCTCTGCAGGCGTTGCGCGAACAGGCGCGCGCGGCGGATCAGTCGCAACGCTTGAGCGAACGCCGGACCGAGCAGCTTAAAGACGAGCTGTCCGATCTGATTCGCGAGGCTGCGGTCATTCGTGGCCGCCTTGCTGATCTTTCGGGCCAGCGAGCCGACACGCAGCAGAAACTTGAGACCTTCGCGCTCGAGCAGCCAGCCTTGGCCGCGGCCCTGGAACACGCCCAAGCCGAGGCCAACGCCGCTGACATGGCGCTAACCGCCGCCCGCGAGGAGTCCGCGCGGCTCGACGCGGCAGTACGCGAGGTGGCTGGCCGCGAAATCGCGTCGCGGGCCGCGATGGACCATCAGGCCACTCGTATCACCGCCGCCCGCGACGAATTGGCCGCCGCCCATACGCGGGCAGAGCGGATTTTGCCGCATGCCGCCAGCGAAAAGCTCGATCTTGTGCTCGAATCCCTTAATGGGGACCGGCCAGCAGCGACACCCGCGCTGCTGCTCGACGCGGTTAAGGCGCCGCCCGCCCTTGAACCGGCCCTGCGCGCAGTGCTCGGTGAGACTCTTGACGGGGTAATCGCGCCTTCGCCGGAATTTGCCTTGCGCGCCGTCGAGATTCTCAAACACCGGCAAGGTGGCCGCTTGAGCTTCATTCCCGAGGCGATCGCCTCGGTTCCTCCGCACGCGCCGATCGACGCGCCCGGCATCCTCGGACGCCTGCTCGATATGGTTGAGGTCGAGCCGCGCTTCGAGCAACTGGCGCGGGCCGTCATCGGTCATGTCGTGGTCGCCGATACCCTGGATTCCGCCTTCGCCGCCGCCAATCTGAATGGCTATGGCACGGTCTTCGTGACGCCCGACGGCGATCTCTTTTGGCCCGAACGGATCATCAGCGGCGGTAGCGGACCGCATAATGCCGATCTCGCTGCCTTCGCTGCCAACTTCGGCGCCAACGCGGTCGAGACTGCCGAACGCACCCTCGCCGAGGCCGAGCGCGAGCATCAGGAACTGCGCTCCCAACACGGTATGGCCCGCGAGGCCCACGCAGCAGCCCGTCAAGCTTTCGAGGCAGCACGGGCCGCAGCGGACGGGCTCGGCCGCCGCAGCACGGAAGCTCGCTCAGCGATTGCCAAAGCTGAACAGCGCATCGCCCTTGCCACTGCAAATCACGCCAGCCTTGAGCGGCGGCTGTCCGAATGCAACAGCGTCGCGCTTAGCTCGAATCAGCGCATGGAAGAGCTGGCCAAGCTGGAGCAGGAGGCTCGTACGAAGCTGAATCAAGGCGCCGCCGAGTTGGCTGAACGCCGCGAGACTTCGCGCAAACTCGGCGAATCGCTGAACGCCGAAACATCCAAGGCCGAGGCCCGGCTCGCCGCGCTTAACGCCTTGCAGCAGGAATTACGGCATCAGGAGCGCATCGCCGCTGAAGTCGAAGCCCAGATTATCCAGCATCACGCACAACTTGGGCGTTCACGCAGCGAACGAACTGATTACCAGCGGGAGTTGGCTAAGCTGGCCGAGCAGGACGACTCCGCTGTTGCGCGGCGCGAAGAGCTTGAATCCACCGTTAGCCAGCTCGCGATGCGATGCGGTGAGCTGGAGCGTGAACATCTTCAGGCAAAGAATGCCCTCGCGGCCTCACGGCAAGCACTTGCCGAAGCCGAGGCGGAAGCCGTCGAATGCTCGCTGATGCGCGAGCGCGCACGCACGCTGATTGAAGAACTGGAACGCGGCTTCCGCGAAAAATTTGCTACGGAATTTGCCGTGGTCGCGGATGATCTCAACCTAGCCTTAAGCGGACGCGATCAGGACCGTGACGAGGCCAGGCTGGGGGACTTGCGCGCACGTGCCGAAAAGATCGGCGAGGTGAATCTTGCTGCCGAAAGCGAGGTTCAGGAACTCGAAGAGCGCGCTGCCACGCTCGATCGGGAACGCGCCGACCTCCGCGCCGCCGTCACCGACTTGAGCCAGACCATCCATAAACTCAATCGCGAAGCACGCGAACGCTTTGCAGAAACCTTCGAAGGCGCCGCCAGGAATTTCTCTGAGTTATTTCCGAAGCTGCTGCGCGGCGGTAAAGGCCATCTCGAACTTATCGCCGCCGATGACGTGCTTGAAGCCGGCGTCACCATTATGGTTCAGCCGGCCGGCAAGAAGGTAAAGGAAATCGGGCTGCTGTCCGGTGGCGAAAAGGCGCTCTCGGCCATGGCGCTCATCTTCTCACTTTTTCTTCTGAACCCCAGTCCCTTCTGCGTAATGGACGAAGTTGACGCGCCGCTCGACGAGTTCAGTCTGGCCGCTTTCACCTCGCTGGTCGGCGAGTTGAAAGAACGTTCGCAGTTCATCGTGATTACTCATAATCAACGCACCATGCAGAGCGCCGATAATATCCACGGGGTCACGATGGAGCGGCCGGGCGTCTCGCGCATCATCTCCCTCAAGATCCCGCAGGCTGCCTGACGGCTCCTCTAATACGGTCGCGAGCCTCAGCCCGGTCCGATTCGAGCGGCTGCGCGTTCGTGCAGCCACGAGAACAGCAGGATCATCGCAACCCCGATCGTGATAGCGGCGTCGGCAACATTAAACACCGGATAGTGAAAAGCATCGTGATGGACATAGATGAAATCGATCACACGCCCGCGCGCCACGCGGTCAATCAGGTTGCCGATTGTACCGGCCAGGACGACAGCGCAGGCAAAGGCCGTACTCGTGGCGGTTGAACGGCGTGCAATCAGGACGGTCATGACAACTACGGCCGCGGCGGATAGACCGATGAAAAAGGCCTCGCGAAACCCGGCCGGCATAGTGGCGAAGAGGCTGAAGGCCGCCCCTGGATTCAGCGTGTAGGTGCAATCGAGCCATCCCGGAACCAAGGGGTAGGTCTCGAATAGCCGGAAGTGCGAGCTGACGTAGAGCTTGCTCACCTGATCTAGGACGAGAACGGGCACGGTTATGAGCGCAACCATCGCCAGCAGGCGGCCGAAGGTCCACGCCGATTGCTTGACGTTGACGCTGGTTTCGGCGGGCGAATGCCGAGCGGCTGCCGCAGTGGATTCCAAACTCAACGTCCGAGCGCCTCGACCACTTGGCGGCAACGCGCATCGAGTTCCGATTCGCTGCCGTCGTCGAAATACTTCCAGCAGCGCAGGCATTTGCGTCCACTGGCATGGCGTCCGGTAACAATCAGCGGAAGCTGGGCGGAAGCGTGCGCGAAAAAGCCGTCCGACTGAAAATCCTCGTAGCCATTGGTGGTAGCTTTAAGTGCGGCGGCGTCCTGGCCTGATAGAAGTTCAACGTCGGAAACGATCAGCAGGTCCTTAAGGTCTTCACGATACTCGCTCAGAACCGTGCCAAGGCTGTTGGCGCCGTCCAATAATCCGAGCTGAACCGTTGCGTCGAGTCCTGCGCCGATCGTCCCGGCCTTGCGCATCGCTTCGAGCAGCTTGAGCGCTTCACTGCGGACTTCAAGCAGCAAACTCCATTTCTCTTCGAGCGCGGAGTCGGACCACCGTTCATCGGGTGGATGCATTGCCAGCAGATGGACGCTTTCGGCCGTCCGGCCTGGCAAATGGGAATAGACTTCCTCGGCAGTAAAGGGAATTAGCGGCGCCAGCATCCGGATCAGATTGTCCAGCACGATATAGAGCGCGGTCTGGGCCGAACGCCGCTCAAATGACGCCGGACCGTCACAATAGAGCCGGTCACGGGACACATCGATGAAAAGCGAGCTCAGGTCAATCACCACGAAATTCGAGATAGCCTGGTAGGCCGCCTGGAAGTCGTAATTCTCGTAGGCGCGCTGCACCTCATGCTTGAGCCGCTCCAGCCGCGCCATCATAAAGCGATCGAACTCGCGCATCGCCGATGGTTCGACGGCGTCGCGGGCCGGCTCAAAGTCATTGAGATTACCCAGAATATAGCGGCAGGTGTTGCGAATTTTGCGGTAAGCCTCGGCCACGGCGGTGAACAAATTCGGGCCAACGTTCATGTCCGATGAGTAATCGATTGACGCGAAAACCAGCCGGAAAACGTCGGCCCCGATACGATCAACGACTTCCGACGCGTACTCGAAATTACCCAGCGACTTCGACATCTTGCGTCCAAGTTCATCGAGCGCGAGGCCATGCGTAACAACCGCTTTGTAAGGCGCTGCGCCGAGTGCAGCCGTGGCAGTGATCAGCGAAACCTGGAACCACCCGCGGGTCTGATCGACGCCCTCGCAATAGGCGTCGGCAGGCCAGCTAAGCTTCCGCACGCCAAGCACTGCCTCATGCGAGCATCCGGAGTCGAACCAGACGTCAAGCACATCTTCTTCTTTCGTAAACGCGTTCGAACCGCAGCCGCATCGGAGGCCGGCGGCGAAATCAGCCACCGGACGCTGGTACCACGCGTCCGAACCTTGCTCCGCGAAGACCTCCTGAGCGCGA
>DATJUF010000331.1:0-3890 GCA_035502655.1 Binataceae bacterium (SeqCode) | reverse complement strand
GGAAAGTTTTCTGATTGACGGGCCTGCGAAGGCAAACCAGACGCTGGTGCTCGCGCATGGCGCCGGGGCCGCGATGGATTCGCCTTTCATGACCGCGATCGCAATAGGAGTGGCGGATAACGGTGTCAGAGTGGTGCGCTTTGACTTTCCTTACATGCAGCGGCGGCGCGCGGCCGGCAAAGGCGGCGCGCCGGACCCGGAGCGCGTGCTCTTGCAGTCGTGGCGCGATACGATCGCCAAGCTTGGCGGCGGGTCTGGACTGGTAATCGGAGGCAAGTCACTCGGCGGACGGATTGCCAGCATGGCCGCGGACGAGGCCGGAGTTCGGGGCCTCGTATGCCTCGGCTATCCGTTCCATGCGCCAGGCAAACCTGAAGGGAACCGCACCAGGCATCTGGAGTCGCTGCGTACACCGGCACTGATTCTGCAGGGCACCCGCGATCCTTTTGGATCGCCGGAAGATTTGAAGCAATACCGGCTGGCGCCCACTATTCGAGTCGAATGGATCGAGGACGGCGACCATTCATTCAAGCCGCGGGCCCGCAGCGGCCATACCGAATCGGACAATCTCCGCGTGGCTATCCGTTTGGTAAACGACTTCATGGCCCAATTCTGACTGGTTACGCTGCCCTCCTGCGCACCATATTAAACATCGCTTGCGCAAATTAGTCATATAGTTGAATCTGGCCGCCTATCTGCGTGGTTGCGGCGCGGATTTCCGCAAATCTCCAAAGGAATTGCTTATCAATCCAATCGTGAGCCCCAACGAATCGAACAGATCTGAAACCGAAGCCCAAGCTTCTCCATCACACGGAGTGCCACCGCCTGTCTCGCCCGTCTCTCCGCCCCGGACCAGCCGCCTTCGCGCAACATTAGTGCGTCATCTGCTCGTCGTTGGAGTATTAGGCGCAATGGTGATGATTGGGCTTTTTCTCTCGAATTATTCGAGCGTGTACGCCCTTTACTATTGGTGTGCAATGTTTCCGCTCTTCGCCGTCGCTAGTATCGTCTATGAAGTGCCCAATGCGCGGGCAGACGGTCTCGCGTTTTGGCCAATTGTGCTGCGCCGGTTACTCCATTGGGTTGGGCCGATCATCGTCGTGAAAATCCTCTTCATGCAGCATGAGCGCGGGCAGATGTCCACGGACGCGGTTGCGCTGACTAGCGTCCTGGTGCTCGCAGTTACGAGCTTTCTGGCGGGAATTAATTTCGAGTCAAGCTTTCTATGGGTCAGTGCGCTGCTCGTGCTGGCAGCGCTGATCGGCACCGAAATCGAGACATATTTATGGCTCGTAGTGCTGCTATTCCTCGTAGCGGTCGGACTGGCCCTGACAGCGATGACTCTGCTGCGCCGCGCCAGGCGGGCAGCTAACGCCGCGAAGATGCCTACATCCTGAAGTTTTAAGTCTTGGACTCCATCCTGTGACGCGTTGCCCCACACTCGGCGGAGAAATTCAGAGGGGCGGCCGGAAATAATCACGACCGCCACTCGTTATTAGCAACTCTGGCCGTTACCAGCCGCCGATCACTTATTCGCGCTCATACCCGCGTCGCCGGTTTGCGCCGCGGGCAATTTAAACGCCGGATCATTATGCAACACCGGCAGCACTTTCTCGGCGAATAACTTGAAGCTGCGCTCCAGCTTGGGATATGGCAATCCGCCGAATGCGAAGGTGCCGATGACGTGCTCCAAAGGCACGGTCTGATGAATGAAACGCAGTTTTTCCAGCACCTGTGCCGGTGTTCCTTCGGCATGGAGGCTGCGGAAGAACTCGACCGCCTTGGCTTTCGCCTCCATATCCGTGTTGAGCTTCGAGTAGGTCTTGGCCATCTTCGCGTAAAACTCGTAGCCCTTGACTGAAGTAAGATGGCCGTCCGAGAAGTGGTAGTGGCGGTCGATCGAATCCCACATCGCGGCCATGTGAACATTGCCGAGGTCGGCGGCCTCATGCGGATCTTCGGCAACCAGTATATTCAGCAATCCGATCGGCGGGCGCGGACGGAAACCGCTCGCGGTCGCTGTCGCGCAATAACGCTGATAATCCGCTGCCGTATCGGCCCAACTTCGCTGCGCGATGATCAGTACACCGAACCCGAGCTTGGCCATGATCTCACTTGACTCGGGACTGACGGTCGAGGCGTAGAAGCGATTCTCTGGATGCGAAACAGGCCGTGGCCGAATCTGTATCTCGGGGATCTTGTAGTACTTGCCATCGAACGAAAAGCTTTCCTGCGTCAGGCCCTTGCGGATAATGATCGCGCTCTCGACGAACCGGTCGCGCGCCTCATCCATCGGAATCCGAAAGCCATTGTACTCGACGGTCGCGGCGCCGCGGCCGAAGCCGAAAATCGTACGCCCGCCCGAAACCACGTCGAGCAACGCGATCTTCTCGGCAATTTCGACCGGGTCGTGCCATGGCAACACGATCACCGCAGTGCCGAGCTGAATTCGCTTGGTTCGTCCTGCAACGTAGGAAAGTAGCTGCGTTGGGTCCGGCGACATCACATAGCCGGTAAAATGGTGGTCGAGGGTCCAGATCGAATCGAAGCCGAGTCCTTCGGCCATATCCGCCAGGGACAATTCGTCCTGATAGGTTTCGCTATCGGGCTTGCCGCCGAAACTGGTCAACTGGAGTGTCATGCCAACTTTCATAATGCTTCTCCTGAACGATCGCGCTTTGAATTGCCGCTAATGTAGAAGATTAGGCGCGCTGAGAGCAAAGGATTGCGCTTCTACTTTGAAACAGAAGCCTCCTGTGCTTGCCATTTGCCTTACTATTGGCCACGGTTCAATTCAGCCAGCTGGCAGAATATTGGAGGAACCGTTATGCCTTTGCTTTGCGAAAGGATTGATCACGTCGCGATCCTGACTCTCAGCCGTCCCGAGGCCCGCAATGCCTGGTGCGCCGAATTCCAGAACGGGATGCGTGAGCGGCTGCCTGAACTCGAGGATGACGACTCGATTCGATGCGTGATTCTGACCGGCGATGATGCGGGCGGCGCCTTCAGCGCTGGCGCCGACCTGAAGAATCCAGTTACTCACACGATCAAGTCAATTGGTAATTTTATCGAAGCTCTGCCGCATCAGCGGCGATCCTCTCCCATCCAGATGGTGGCGGATTTCGCCAAGCCGCTGGTGGCGGCGGTGAATGGTTACGCCATCGGGATCGGCTGTATCCTCACTTATTGCTGCGATGTGATTGTGGCGTCCGAGCGGGCGGAATGGCGGCTGCCTCAGAGCAGCCTTGGTATCCTGCCGGCACAAGGCGGGACGGCGCGGCTCGCGCGCTGGATCGGCAAAGGCAATGCGATGCGCCTCGCGCTCGGCTTTCCGCTCAAGGCGGAGGAGGCTCACCGTATCGGACTGGCGCAATGGCTGATCCCGCACGCCGAATTGCGGACGAAGGCGCTCGAAGTCGCGGAACATATCGCGGCGCTGCCGCCGCTTGCCGCGCGGCTGACAAAGGAGGCCTACAACTTTGGAGTCGAGGGGCCTCTGGCCAATGCCGCGCTAGGCGATCTCTATCGCTTCGCCGCACTGGAGATGACTGAGGACAAAAGCGAGGGCCATCGCGCATGGCGAGAGCGGCGCAAGCCTGTATTCAAGGGCCGCTGAGCAGACGATCTGCAAGTTGCTCATGAGATTGTGAGTCTGGGAACCAATCGCGTATAAGAATCTCGAGGTGCATCCAAAGCTGAGTCGCCAGCCAGTTGCCGTGCGGCCATGCCAGCGGAGCTTATCTTTCCGCCGCTGGCAGTTCGCTCCGCCACTAAGCTATAAATCGGGCACCACTTCGCGGCTCGCGGCCAATGCCGTGTAATGGAGGAAGCCATGTCAATCCGCCTGCGTCAGATCTGTCTGGTTGCTGAAAAACTCGCCCCGGTGATCG
>DATJUF010000330.1:0-7475 GCA_035502655.1 Binataceae bacterium (SeqCode) | reverse complement strand
TGGCCGCGATTCAAGCGCATGAAGTGCGGCCTCGAAGAAGCCAGGCAGAAGTGCGTCGTCGTCACTAAGAAAATTGAAATAGGGTGTGGCGACTTGATCAAGTCCATACTTGAAGTTGTTCCACGCGCCAATGTTGCACGGGTGGCGATGGTATTTGATCCGTGGATCTCCGCGAGCGAGGCGAGCGACCACTGCGGCGGTCTCGTCGCCGGAGGCGTTATCGTAGACGCAAAGCTGGAAAGCATCGTAGTTTTGAGCAAGCACTGACCGGATTGCCCTTTCGAGCAATCGCGGCCGTCTGAAGGTCGGAACGATGGTGGTTATTTGCGGCTGCATACCGGCTCGAATGACCGCCCAGGATGGGCTACATGGCTGCTTGCCGATTGACTAAGGCCGAGGGAGATTGGGTTTCGGCGGGCGGCTCGAATTCGCGAACAAACTGGCCGGCATCGTGGAAGATTCGCCAGTTCTCGCGTAACCATTGCTCATCACGATTCCACCATTTGAATTGAAGCAGGAATTCAATCGTCCGAGGGGCGAAACGATAACGTAGAATTCGCGCGGGTACGCCAGTGACGATCGCATACGGCGGCACATCTTTCGTGACGATCGCGCCTGCGGCAATCACGGCACCGTCAGCAACCTCGACTCCATCGCGAATCGCAGCGCGCAGGCCGATCCAGACATCATTGCCGATCGCGGTATAGGCGTATTCAGATCGATAGTCATGGTCCGCGAAGTTCCAGTGGCATTCCGGCTTACTGAGATAGAAAAGCGGATGGGTTGAGACAAAAGGCGACAGTGGATGGCTCCCGAGCCCGATGTATACTTCGGACGCGATCGAACAAAATTTGCCAATTCGGGCTTCAGTGACATTGCAATTGCGTCCGAGGTAGGAAAAATCACCGATGTGTGTATTGCGAAGACATACACCTGGCCCTAGAACAACAGCTTTGCCCAGGGCTGTGGCGCCTGCGATAGAGCATCGCCGCGAAATTATACAATGAGGACCGTGTACAAGGCTGCGGTGGCGCAAAAATGTATACAGGATGGCAGCGCGGGAGCGCATGGATGCGAGCATGGGCCGCATTAAGCCGGTAGGCCGAGTGCGCGAGTTCATTACAGGCGATTCCGTCAGACTGCGAAAGCGTCGCGCCTGGCAGCGAACGAGTCCTGAATCTGACGCCGCACCAATGGCGCTGATAGAGCGGCGGCGCTCAGAGCGAGCGCTCCATTAACAAGAACCAGCAAGAGAACTTCGATGCGGGTTGTAGCGATGAAACTGAATCGTGCTGTGAGGCTGGCTATGGCAATGCAAGCCAAAAGGGGAATAGCCAGATCCTGGAGATACCAGCGCATGCGCTCGCCGGTAAGATACCTGCGATGCATCAGTTGCACCTGAGTCAGCATGTAGCTTGCATTGATCAAAAGCCAGACTGACGCTGCGCCGGGGCCTCCAAAGCGCGCTGTGAGTACAAGCAATAAAGGTACAGTCACAAACATGGACAGTAAGTTCGTCCAGAATGCTAAAGCGGTCCAGCCATAGGCAAGCTGTAAAGCGTAGGGGATGCTAACAACGCAGTTGAACGCCGTTCCCGCAGTTAAAAGCGAGGCCGTCAGCCATATATGTGATGCTGTTTGCAGGCTTCCAGTCCAGGCAAAGATAAGCTGCCGGGCGAAGAAAATGAAGGTCGTTGCAGCCGGCAACACAAGGACAGCTAGTAATTGTGCGGCGTGATGGTAGCTATTGGCTAGCCTGCCTTTGTCACGCTGGGTGGCGTATCTGGCAAAGGTCGGAAAGACTGCGGTAAAAACCGGCGTCGAAATGAGATAGAGGCTGGCGGCGATTTGCCACGCCAGGCTGTAATAACCGAAGGCTTCAAGGGAGAGTTTCTTGCTGATCACGACCTTGTCTAGCTCCGTGAGGACCATTGAGATCAGCGTGACCGCGGTGAGGCCAGTCGCAAACCGCCGGATTCGATGAATAAGAATGAGGCGTGGAACTGGCTTGGATCCGGTGGGCAAGCAATGCCATAGCAAAACAGATAGGGTCACCGTCTGAACGCAATTGATAGCTAGCTGCCAAATGAAAAATGCGGAAATCGAGCCTGATAACCAGAGGATTACGGCGACTGCGCCGAAGTTCCGGACACACGAAAAAAGCAATGATACCCACGAAAGCAGGACCTGGCGCTCGAGACCGTTCAGGCCTCCACCATAGAAACTCATTGGCCATCGGCAAAAAATCAGCATCGCGATCAGAATAATAATTGAGTGCAGGCTGGTGGTGGCGAGGGCGCTGCTGTGCAGCCAATTTCTGGCTATCAGAGGAGCGGCTAGTGTGATAGCAGCAGCTATGACAGCGCCGATAGTCCAGTAGCAAAGCTCCAGTGTCCGCACCAAATCGCGAAGCTGTCCAGCATGCTCATGGTCATGCGACGAAGCTGCCAACTCACGAGTCATGGTAGGACTGAGGCCGAAATCGAGGAGATTGGCAAAGGTTTCCAGCAATGCCCAGATTCCAATCAACCCGTAGCCACTGACGCCAAGAACGCGCAAAAAGATTGGCACACAGGCGAGATTCACTAGTCCTGATAAGAGTTTCGATATCAGGTTGGCGGAAAGGTTCTGCCGGATAGAGGTCTGTGCGAGTACGTAGGCCATGATAGAGTGGCGTGAAACGGAGCTTGACTGGTTCAATCGGCGCGACGTTCAGGATTTTCCTCGCTCACGCCAGCGGGCGAATTAGAATGGCTTTGAAGGCTGCCCTCAGCCGAATGACAACACTATCGGTTGTGCCAGGAAGCCCACGGAGCGGTGCCCATGGCCCACAAATCGTTGAGCAGCTTCATTTCGCGATAGGTGTCCATGCACTGCCAAAATCCCTGATGCTGATAGACGGCTAACTCGTGGCGTTCAGTCAGGCGCATCAAAAGATTAGCCTCGAGATTATCGTTGTCACCCTCGAGTAATTCGAGTACTGCAGGTTCGAAGATAAAGAAGCCGCCATTGATCCAGCCCTCGGCAATTTGCGGCTTTTCGCGAAAAATTCTGACCATTCCATTCTCAATGGAAAGCTCGCCGAAGCGCGAAGATGGATGAACTCCAGTAACCGTGGCGAGTTTGCGATGAAAGCGATGGAACTGCAGAAGCCGATCGAGATCGATGTCGGCAACACCGTCGCCATAAGTGGCCATGAAGGGCTCATCGCCGAGGTACTTCGCAATACGCTTGATTCGCCCGCCGGTATTAGTCAGTTCGCCGGTTTCGGCCAGCGTGACCCGCCAGCCGCATTCGCCGTGTTCATTGAGTATCTCGACCCGGCGTTGGCCAAGGGTAACTATGAAATCGCGGTTATGCATCTCGTAGTTGAGAAAGTAATCACGGATCATGCCGCCTTTGTAGCCAAGGCACACGATAAAGTCAGTATGACCATGGGCGGCGAAGATTTTCATGATATGCCAGATAAGCGGCCGTCCGCCGATCTCGATCATCGGCTTCGGCCGATACTCGGTCTCTTCGCGCAGCCTGGTTCCCAAGCCTCCAGCCAGGATTACTACTTTCATCAATAGCTACCGCGTATGCCGGGATACAGTGCTCTTAAATATGGATGATATCAACGGAGTGCAGTAGTATGAAGAAGCCCTTAGAAATCGGTGTTCGCTGCGGATTCGCTATAGTAGTTGTGGTAGCGGTAGTATTCTCTGTGGCTGCGATGCTGGGGGCGGTTGAAATCGACGCGGTTAAAGACGAAGCCAAGCATGTTTGCGCCGGCTCGGATAAGGCGGGCGTAGGATTCAAGAACAGCTTTGCGGGGGCTGTCCTGAGCGATAACCAGGACGACACCATCGGCCATAGCAGCGAGTGCAGTTGTATCGCTGGCGCTCATTACCGGGGCAGAGTCCACCATCACGCAGTCATACCTGCTACGCAATCCTTCAAGCAGATCGCGCATCTGCGGCGAGACCAGCAGCGCAGAGGGATTCGGCGAGGATGAACCAGAACAGAGCAAAGAGAGATTGGTAACGGGGGAATTGATTGCTTCGGTGAGCTCACTTTGGCCTGCTAGTACGTCCGTAAGTCCGGCTGGCAAATCGACGGGAAAAAGCCGGTGACACTGTGGACGGCGCAAGTCGGCGTCCACGAGAACAGTACGCGCGCCCATGTGGGCAGCGATTAAGGCGGTGTTGGATACGGTCAATGTCTTACCCTCCTGAGGTATCGCACTCGTGAAGAGGATGGATTTGGGCGAGCCTCCGGCGCGTGAGAAAAGTAGCGCAACTCTGATCATACGGTAAGGTTCAGTATAGTTTGCCGAGTATACTGCGGGAAAAGAAACTAACTCGTGGGGCGGGCTTTTAGCTTCTGATTTCTCGAAGGACCGCGCTCGCGGCGGGCGGAGCCGCAGCTTTAGATAGTCTGGAGCCACGGCGAGGCGCGGCAGATGCAACATGCGCTCTATCTCTTCGACGTCCTTAAAGCGATTGTCGTTTTGCTCGAGAAAGAAAGCGAGCCCGAGACTGGCGAGTAATGCGGCCAGGCCGGTGATGGACAGGGTCTTTAGTACTTTAGGCTGAGATGTGGTGCGTGGCGGGATCGCGACTGTCACAAGATTCTCATTCGAGAGCGGAGCCTGTTCGGCGACACCCATCTCCTGCATGCGCTTGAGGACATCCTCGTAGAGGTTGCGATTGGTTTCGACCTCGCGCTCCAGCACCGCTTCCTGAAGTGCGGCATCATTTTGTTCAAGGTCATGCTCTTTTTCCAAATCAACAGCCTGGCGCAGGGACTGTTCACGGCTGATGGATTCCTGATACTCGCGGCCAATCCCGTTCGTCACATTGGCGATTTCCTGATTGAGCCGCGTGGTAGCTTCGTTAAGCTGCGCTTTGAGCTTTGCGGTATCGGGCCAGCGATCAGTAAAATGGCTGGCCATAGCGGCATATTGGCTGGCGAGCTGGTCGACTTGCGGCTTGAGGGTCTCGATCATGAGGTTGCTGATTACCGACGGCAGCGATTCATAGTCGCCAGCATGCACGAGCTGCATCTCAGCTTCGAGCCGGATGCGATTCGTTTGGGCGTCGGTCATAGCGGTAGTCAAAGCGGCCATTCGGGTTTCGGCAATCTGCTCTTTATCGTCGGTGTCAAAAGTAATAATTCCTTTGCTATGACGATAGCTGTTGAGTGCTTTTTCGGACGCTTCGGCTCGCTGCTTGATTTCCACCAATTGATTATTGAGAAATTGCTGCGCACGAGTGCTGGCCTGATGGCGTAATTCCAAGCCCCAATCGATGTAATAGCGAGCATGCGCATTGGCGATCCGCGCTGCTAGTACCGGATCGCCGGCGGTGAACGAGACGGTAACAAGCTGGGTCCCGAGCACCGGCGAGACTGAGAGCATATCGAGGTAGCGGCTGATAGCATCGGCGGTGGCGCCGAGATCTGCGGTATCAGGCGGAGGTTTGGGCAGGCCTGGATGTAATAAGTTCAGAAGGTGTACGGGCAAGTCGTGGATTGAACGCCGCAAGCCAGTGTACTTTGGCGGACTGAGCAATGCGGTGTGATCAAGCGCGAGTGCATGGATAACCTTGGCCGCGAGTGAGGGACTCTGTAGTAAGTCATCCTGGGTCTTGTAAAAATCGTGCTCGTCGCTGTTGGGCGTGTTTGCGATAAGCTGAGTAACGTCCAGTATCTGCGGCGTTTCGGGTTGAATCAGCAATGTGGCCGTGGCGGTGTAGCGCGGCTTTTGCACTATGATAGCTATCAGGGCGAGGGTTAAAGCGCCGGCAGTCAGGCCAATGATCAGCGCAAGCCGCTTGCGAACTGTGAGCCAGCATTCCCAAAGACCCAAGCCTTGTTCCTGTAAGTCAGGGCGGAATCGGCCGAGGTCCGACAGCCTTGACGGAGCAGAAGGAGTGACCGGTCGCGGTGAGTCATCGGGCTTGGACATAACTCTCAAACACTTGGTATTGAGAAAGAAACAGGGGTTGAATCTGAAAGGCCGAGTCAGGGTATAGGTATCGCGACGCCCGGGGAAAAACGGCCGAAGAGCTGGTAAAGTGCGTAGGGAGCGGCACCGATAACAGAGTGATCAACCATGACTACGTCTCCAGCTTGAAGAGGAAGATCCGGGGCAGTGCCTGATTGAATCGCGGTAAGATTAACCGGAAGCGAGGTACGTTGATCGTCAGAGCCGGAACGCAGAATCTCGGCGCTGGAGCTAAAAAGGGCGCCACCCGCCGCGGCGATCGCGCCTAAAACCGTCATGCCGGGCGTGAGGCTGACTGCGCCCGGTGTGCGAACCCATCCTTCGACCGTTACATTGCCGGCCACGGGTACGATTATCGTATCGCCCGGCCGAGCAGGCAGTTGGAGGCAGCGGCGCTGCCTATCATCGTGCATATTCATAACGATTGGTGACGCAGCCGCATCGTAATACGATACTGGTATAAGTACCCCATCGCCTTCTGAGACGCTTTTCTTAAGGCTGGATTGAAGTAGCTCGTGAGGCGGGGAACTCGAGCTCGCATTCAGGGCTGGGCTAGCCATATCGAAAGCAGCCGGCGGGAGCGGTGCGGGGATGAAGAGGATGCGCTGTGAGGCGTCGTCGCGCAGCCCTCCAGCCTCTCCAATGGTATCCATGATCGATTCGTTCCGGCTCGCGAGCACAATCAATCCAGGCTTATTTACCAGACCCATCACACGCACAGTGCGGCTTTTATCTTCTTCGTTGAATACATCGACTTCGGGATCGTGAATGTACTTGCTAAGCCGCTCTTCGAGCTCGCGTTCGAGATCATCGCCGGTCAGATTAATAACCGATATCGTTCCAGCAAAGGGAAATGTGACTGTGCCATTACCGGTAACGCGCACTTCCTGGTTTTCGAGCTGATCGATGCCAACAACCGTGATGCGCAGCAGATCGCCCGGCCCAATTGGATAATCAGCCCCACCGCTTAGAGTAGTGCGTTCACGCCAGACTTGCTCGAATTCAGACGAAGGCTGACAATCTGAAATTAGAGGCGAAAACTCCGCAGCAGGAGGCAGAAGAGCTGACCCTTGCGTGCTGCCTCGCACAGTATGGGAAGCACTGCATCCATATATGCCGAGAATGCTCCATGTGCTAAAAACACTTAGCAGTAATGCCCAGGCAATCCGTCCAGTTATCGAAGTCACGAGATAACTAGAAACTCACGGTTGTTTTTAGACTTATCGGAGTGGTTTTTGGATTGAGAATGCGATCCACGCGTCCGCCCTCCCGTGAGATTGGGATTATCAACTCGGTCTAGGCTAAGGCGCTTCAAGAAGCTGAAAACCAAGCACGCGCCGATTAACTCTGAAGCTGTATTTTTACTCAGTGCAGGCCGAATCCATCAAGGCGTGCAACGTTCCACGGTGTAGGATATGCGCGAAAAAACGTGAAGAAGGGGGGTGTAGGAAAGTATCGGATGCTATTTTGAAACTCGATTGCAAGT
>DATJUF010000329.1:0-6344 GCA_035502655.1 Binataceae bacterium (SeqCode) | reverse complement strand
GGCCATCCATACCGTCACCGATCCCGAACTCGACGAATCCATCGCCAGCCTCGGTTTTATCCAGTCTGTTGCGATTACTCAGCCCGAATCCACCGATTCGTCAGCCGTCACAGAAGCGGCGGTCCACGTCAGTTTCCGCCTACCGACCTATTGGTGCGCAGCGAATTTCGCCTTCATAATGGCCGAAGACCTCCGTGAGCACATCGCCCGCATCCCATGGGTACGCGAGGTCAATGTCGAATTAGTTGATCACTTCACCTCTGAAGAGATCAATCGCGGCGTCGCGACTGGCGCTTCTTTCACGGATTCGTTTCCCGCCGCACTGGTAAAGCCAGAAGCGGCAGCGAGCACATCAGCGGAGCGAAGCGGGACGAGCAGGCGAGCCCGCGAGCTGCATCCAGATCGAGACTCTCCGAAGCCCACAGCGGAAGATGATGCCAATCTCGCCGATTTGCGCCGCCTGTTCCGCCTGAAAGCCTTCCAGCGCCGCCAGTACCGCTTGCTGCGCTACCTGCTCGATGCCTCCTACGACCGCGCCGATCTCTTGGCAATGACGATTACCCAGTTGCGCGAACTTCCGATCATCGACGATGAAGGCGTCAAACTCTGCACTGCCTATCTCGACATCCTTCCGGAATTCTCCCGCCGGCCGTCTTCCGATCCGTCTCCAGTGTCCGATACCAATTCGTTCGCCTTCATCCTCCCGAACGGCTCACCGCTCAAGCCTGCTGATCTCGACGCTCACCTCCGCCAACTCCGCAGCACCACGATTAACATCGAATTCAACACAGCCCTCTGCACCAGCCTCCTCAAGTCCCGCAACATTAAATCCACGTGAACCATCCTTTGCACCCGCCGCCGCTTCCGCGCCTCGCTGATTTCGGATCTGAATCGGCAGGACTTGCCGAACGGCGGTCGAAAGCTTCATCTCGTTCTTTTCCAAAGACTACCTTAAGCATAAATTTGAAGCTTCGCGTATTCAAATGCCAAATTAGCCAATCTAAATGCTATAAAGCATTGCCGCGGACAGAGTTGGCCTTGTAAGCACGCCGGCTCAAGAAATCGAGTATCTGGTATTCAAAATATCGCTGCATTAGATCGGGCATCCGATTACTTTGGAACTCGTTCGCTCTATTAGGCTAGCAGAGGGCACTTGCGAATTGATGCTGCGGATTGTAGTTGGCGCCGCGGCCAAGAAGCAGATCGACAAGGCTGGCGGCGGCAAGGTATAGTCAGAAGCAACGGATGGCTGGCAATAGCAAGCGGTTTAGTTGGCTTGTAAGCGGTGGCGCTGGCTTCCTCGGCGTCCATCTATGCCACGGCCTCGTGGAGCGCAATCAGGACGTCATCGCGTATGACCTCGCGCCATTTCCAGCGGACGAGAAGGTCGAAGGAATTCGCTTCGCTCGCGGTGATATTCGCGACAAGGGCGCCTTGATGCGGGAATTGTCCGGAGTTGACTTTGTCGTCCACGCGGCAGCCGCGCTTGCCCTCGCCCCGCCTGCTGAAATTAACGAAGTGAATGCCGAAGGCACGCGCATCGTGCTCGAAGCCTGCGCGCAGGCCCGCGTCAAGCGGGTCGTCTATATAGGCACGACCGCAGTCTATGGGATGCCGCGATATCATCCGATTTTCGAGGATGCTCCGCTCAATCCAATGGGCCATTATGGCATCGCCAAGGCCAAGGCGGAGTCGTATTGTACCGCCGCAACCGGAGTTGAGACCGTACGTATCCGGCCCAAGAGTTTTATCGGCACCGGACGGCTGGGTATTTTCCAAATCCTCTTCGATTGGATCGAGGCCGGGAAAAAGATTCCGGTCCTCGGCGATGGCAACAATCGCTTCCAACTCATGGACGTACGGGATCTGGGCGAGGCGATTTATCTAGCCGCACAGGCTGGCCGTGATAAAGAGGTCTACAACGTGGGAGCGGGCATCTTCGGCACGGTCAACGAGGACCTGGGAGCCTTGCTGGAGTATGCGCGGACCGGCAGCCGTATCGTTCACCTGCCCTCGCAGCCCACCAAGACGATTCTCGGCGCACTATCGGCGTTGCACCTGTCGCCGGTCTATCGATGGGTTTACGACACCGCTGATCAGGATTCTTTCATCAGCATCGAGAAGGCTCAACGGGATCTCGGATGGCAGCCGCGATTCAGCAACGTGGAAGCCATGATCAATGCATATGCGTGGTATCTCGGCGAAGGCAAGAAGATGGCCCAGCAGACCGGCACGGCGCATCGCGTAGCCTGGAAACAGGGAGTGCTGCGGCTGGCAAAGGCCGTGATGTAAATGATGCTGGACGGCTCTAGCTCAATGGCAGCAGGACGCGAGCGGCATCTTCCGGACGCAGCCGCGTTTCAGCCTCCCTACCGCCTCTCCATAGCGGCGCCCGCTTATAACGAAGCTGAAGGAATAGGCCTCGTCGTCGAAAGCTGGCGGCAATATCTCGCCGCGTCAGCGGAAGTCGAAAAATTCGAAATCGTAATCTGCGACGACGGCAGCCGGGACGCCACCGGAGCGATCCTCAATGAGTTTTCGTGCTTACATAGTGAGGTCCGTCCAATTCACTTTCCGCGGAATCAAGGGGCGGCCGCGGCGCTGACCGCCGCAATCGCGGCCACGACGCTGGAGTGGGTATTACTGACCGATTCCGACGGACAGTTCCCCATCGAAAATCTGGAACCGATGTGGGCCGCGATACGCCAGCAAGACGCGCCGGCCGTCATCGGTATCAGGCGGAAGCAGGATAACGCCTTCGCCCGATTCGGAACGTCGGCGAGCGGGATAGTTTGCAACTGGTTCCACCGCAGCTCGATTCGCGATTTCAATTGCGCCTTCAAACTCGTCTGGGGACCGTTGCTGCGATCGCTCAACCTCGAGGCCAAGGGCATGAATTACTCGGCTGAGGTGACATCGCGCCTGCTGGAGCGCGGCGTGCCGATAGCAGAGATCGAAATCGAACATCAGCCGCGAACCTCCGGCGCCAGCAGCATGCGCTTGCTGCGCGGCGCGGCCCATCGCGCATTGTTCGTCAGTTATATCGGGATGCGCCAGTTGTTGTTCAGGATCGGCGTTCTGAGGAGACCGCTATTGTGAACCAGACGGCTCAAGCCGGGGAACCGCGATGGCGATAAAAGTAGCGGTATTTTGTGGAGGCCGCGGCAGCGCAACGATTATTCGGGATCTGCTCAAATCGGCTGAGGTGCAACTCGCCCTGCTGGTCAATGCGTACGACGACGGGCTTTCGACCGGAGCGTTGCGCAATTTCATTCCGGGGATGCTTGGGCCGTCGGATTTTCGCAAAAACTTTTCCTATTTGCTCGACCTTTATTCGGACGAACAGTATGCGCTGAAAAGCCTCGTCGAGTTTCGCTTGCCGATGTCTTTCGGCCCGGCCGAGGCTGCCGAACTGCGCAATTATGTCGAAAGAGGTGACGCACGGGCGCTCGGCGAACCGCTGAGCGGATTGGCCGCGCGCCTGGCCGAACCGGCTTCGCACCATGTGCGCCAGTTGTTAGGGGCTTTTCTCGACTATGCCGATGCCTGCGGGCGGGCGTTCGATTTCCGCGATTGCGCTATCGGCAATCTGCTTTTCGCCGGTGCGTATCTACGCCAGGGCAACAACTTCAATGCCGCGGCCGAAGCGATGAGCCAGCTTGTGAGCTCGCAAGCCATACTGGTGAATGTCAGCAATGGCGACAATCGTATCCTGGCCGCTCTGAAGGAGAACGGCGAATTACTGACACGCGAAGTTGAAATCGTCGGGAAGCAATCCCCGGCCCGTATACGCGATCTTTTCTTTCTCTCCGAGCAGATTGACCGCGACGAGCTCGCGAAGATCAACCAGCGCAGCGTCATTGAGAAATATAAATGGCTGGCGGAACGGCAGTCGCTGCCACAGCTCTCGGAAGAGGCGCGGCGGTTTCTGCATGACGCATCGATTATCATTTATGGACCCGGCACACAGCATTCTTCGCTGCTGCCTAGTTACATGATTGCAGGATCTGCGCTGAAGGCCTCGCGAGCTGCGATCAAAGCGATGGTTCTCAACCTGGGCCCGGACAATGATATTCAGGGATTCACGGCGAGCGATCTGGTTGATCGGGCATTAGCCTGCGCCGGCGACCGGGACAATTCGCAGCGCACGATTACGCATATCTTGCTGGATAATTCACGGCCGATCGAAGGGATATGGCGTTTGCAGCAGGGCCTGCTCGGCTCGCGTCCGGTTTACAAGGGCGCAGCAATAGTCAGAGGAGAATTCGAAAACAAGATTTCGCCCGAGGTGCATAATGGGCGTGCGGTAGTTTCAAAGATCCTCAATCTCTGGGAGCGCAGTGGCACTTCCGACGAGAATCCTTCGCTGGAAATATTCTACGATCTCACGCGGCGGCCGGCCGCTGGCGCTTCATTGGTCGAGGAATTTCTGGAACTCGACTGGAGCCATACGTTTCGCCGCGTCGTGCTTCGTGTCCATGGCGAAGTGCCGGCCTGCAAGATTCTTCCCCCGCATCTCGCGATCGAGCAATGGCAATCTGGCGACCTGTTTCCCGAGGTCGCGGTCACAGCCCATTGGCTGCGGGCTGGCGGCAGTGACTATCTGGCGACGATTACCGGTGACGGCGAGTACCGCTTGCGCGACATCGTCTTCGGAGTGCGGGTGCTCGAGCAAAGTTCCTTTGGTACGGTCTTTGGATCACGCACACAGAGCCGCCGGCAATTCAATTCCTCGCTGCTCGCCGCCTACGGTGAGCGTGGCGTCGCTTATCTCGCGAGCTTCACTGGGGCCTTCCTGTTGAGCATGCTCTTCGCGGTGCGTTTCGGCATCATTTTCTCCGATCCGATCAGCGGCTTCCGAATCTATCGCCGATCAAAACTCCAGCCGCTTGAAACCCTGTTACGCGAGAGCCCGCGGATGACGCCTACGACAATTACCAAGATGCTGCTCCAGAATCATATCGAGATCGCCGAACTCCCGGTTCAGTACCGGACCTTCGCAGGCTTCACTGATCCCAAGTGGCGCTTGCGCTGTGGCATGCGCAATCTGCTCGGCATGCTGCGCTAAATGATTCGGTGAAACCCAGTGCGCTGGAAGAGTTTGCTTTTCGACTTTGACGGAACCTTGGCCGATTCGGCGCTGTTGCACGCCAAGGCGTTTCGCGAGGCCCTGAATGCTGCATGTCCGGGCAAGCCGGTGGCTTTCGATTATTCCAGATTGAAAGGCCTGACCACCCGCGCCGCGTTTATGCATTTGGGTATAGTTGATTCTGCCGCGCTGGACGCTTGCGTCGCGCACAAGCGAACGCTCTACTGCGAGGCCGTGCGCGCCGGCCGCCTAACTATGTATGAAGATGCCCCTGCGTTGCTCAGGGCGTCGATTGAGTCTGGCGGCGCGAATTATCTGGTAACGTCGGGGAGCGCCGATTCGATCGATTTGGCACTCGAAGTCCTCGGCCTCAAACGGTTCTTCGTGGGCGTGATCACGGCTGACGACGCTGTAGCCGGCAAGCCTGCGCCAGACCTGTACAGGGTGTGTCTTGACCGTTATGGACTCAAGCCAGGGCTGTCACTCGCTATCGAGGACGCGCCTGCTGGAGTCCTTTCCGCACAAGCAGCCGGATTGCGCGTTGCCGGCGTTCATAATCCGGCAGTGGCGCGAATTGCGGATTACTACTTTGCCACGCTGGGAGAATTGATGATCGCGCTGCGGCTGAGCAATCCGCCGCGTGGAAGTGATCGAGGTTTAATCTGAACGCAGACAAGCATCGCATTGTGGCTCGAGTAGCGATCCAGTGAGGAGGATTCGATCAGAAATTTGCGCGGTCGTGCCTGCGGCAGGCCGAGGCACGCGGCTCGGCAGCAAGGGTCCCAAGCTTCTCACAGAGATCGGAAGCGGCAAGACTATCTGGAGCATTTTGAGCCGCAAGTTACTGGCGGCCGCTGGAAAAGTCAACGTGATTGTTTCGCCCGAGGGTGAACCTGCCATACGCGAGGCGATCGAGCGCGATAAGCTGGCCGGCCGAGTTTTTCTCAGTATCCAGGCCACGCCGGCCGGGACGGGTGACGCGATCTTCTGCGGGTTTCCAGTCTGGTCGTGCGCAGATGTGATTCTTGTCGTGTGGGGCGATCAGGTACTCGTGTCGCAGGACACTTTGCGCTGTACCTGCGCGCTTCACAACGGGGCCGCCCGCAGTGTAATCTTGCCAGTAATCCGATTACCTAATCCTTACGTTGAGTATATTTTCAGCGGCGAAGGCTGCCTCGAGTCAGTACGCCAAAGCCGCGAAGGCGACGCCTGCACCCCGAACGGATACGGCGACGTGGGGACCTTTGCGCTCTCA
>DATJUF010000328.1:0-22490 GCA_035502655.1 Binataceae bacterium (SeqCode) | reverse complement strand
GCGCAAGCGCCTGGCGCGAGGCGGTATCGAGTGAGATCACGACGTCGCCGAGGAGATGAGGCAACGCAGCCGGCTGCGTTGCCTCATCTCCTCGGCGACGTCGTGATCTCACTCGATACCGCCTCGCGCCAGGCGCTTGCGCTCGGGCAAAGCCTGCGCGAGCGCCTGCGCACGCTGCTAATCCATGGCGTGCTCCATTTAATTGGCTATGACCATGAGCGGTCGCCTGCCGAAGCGCGCCGGATGTTCGCGCGTGAGCGTGAACTCGCGGCTGCACTCGATATGCTGAAGGAGCAGCCGGCAACTGCGCGGCGAAGGCGGCGCGAATTGCCATCGGGCGCAATCAGTGGCAAAAGTCTACGCCACAGCAAAACCCGATGACTCGTGCCTTGCCCAATCTCGCAGGGCGGGGTTCGATGCTTACCCACTTCACCCGTGCATCGATCAACGCCAGCGCCTTCGACAACCTTACGGCGATTCTGAGTGAGGGCCGGATTCGCGGCAGCTCCCGTATGGTGCGAGGCAAGCAGCCGGTCGTATGCTTTTGTGACGCGCCGCTCGGTGAATTACGGCACTTGCTGGTTAGGAGCAACCGCCGCCGCTATGAGCCGTTCGGCTTGGCCGTTGCGCGCCGCTATGCTTTTCGTGCTGGAGCGCGGCCGGTCCTTTACATGCCTACAGCCGAAGCCGAACGAATCGTCGTTGCCGAGGAAATCTGGCGCGTCGTGACATTCGACCTTGGGCGCGAACCTGTGATCGATTGGACTTTCGAGCGTGAGTGGCGTTTGGCGGGCGATTTGCCGCTGCAGGCCGATAATGCGGTTGCCCTGGTCGAAAATTGGAAGGACGCCGATGAGTTATACGACCATTTCAATGGCAATCCGCCCTGCGCGGGCGTGATTCCACTTAACCAGTTATTCGGTTCTGCCTGATGCCTGGTAATGCCTCAACGCGTGCCGCGCTCGCCGTCGCCAGCGGACTGCTGCTCGCATTAAGTTTTCCCAAGTTTGATCTTGGTTTCGCGGCTTGGATAGCTTTCATCCCGCTGCTGTACGCTATCGAAGGCCAGACCTCAAGGCGTCTCTTCGCCTACGCTTGGATTCAAGGGTTCGCCTGTTACGTCGCCTCAATCTACTGGATTGTCATCACTCTGCACAATTTTGCTGGCGTGCCATTAGTGCTCGCGGTGCTGCCAATGCTATTGCTCGCGGCCGTGCTGGCGCTCTATACGGGGATAGCCTTCTGGGCCGCCGAATTTATCACCGCGCGCCTCGGGTTGCCGATTGTTCTGACTCTCCCCGTTGTATGGACTGCGGTAGAATGGATTCGCACCTACTTTCCAATCGGGTTTCCCTGGAACCTGCTCGGCTATGCGGCCTATCAGAATCTTAAACTGATCCAGTTTGCCGAATTTACTGGGGTTTATGGAATCTCGGCGCTGATTATCTTTTTCAATGCCGTCGTTTATGTGGTGCTGTTCCGCCGCGATGAACCACGCGTCCAGGCGATTGGGCTGGGCGTGTTGAGCACCTTACTAGTCTCAGCGTGGGTATTTGGCACGATCCGGATCAATGATCTTGGAAAGGCAACACCGGTCGGTTCGCTCAAGATTGCGATGGTTCAGGGTGATATCCTGCAATCGATTAAATGGGATCCTAACTTCCTTTCGTCGAGCTTCAGTATCTACGAGGAACAGACCGAGCGAGCGGCGAAGATGGGTGCCGGCCTCATCGTATGGCCGGAGGCTGCTGCTGCTTTCTTCTTCCAGCCCGAGGATCGCTATCCGGCAGTCTTTGCGAAGGACGAAGAATATCGCGCCAAATTGCTGGCGCTGGCAGCCCAGACACATGACGCGATCCTGTTTGGCGCGCCGGCGCTTGGTGTCGAAGATAACCGCGTCGGCTTTTATAACCGTGCCTACCTGGTTAATGGCGAAGGCAAAGTCGCGGGGTGGTACGACAAGATCAGGCTGGTGCCGTTCGGCGAGTATGTTCCACTACGCAGTCTCTTCGGCGGTCTGGTTAACAGAGTCGTTAAAGGATTCGGCGACATGTTTCCTGGGCATGTCCAAACTATTTTTGACTTCAAAGGTGCTCGGCTGGGCGTTCTGATCTGTTACGAGAGTATATTTCCAGATCTGGCCCGGGGAGCGGTCAAGCGCGGGGCCGATATCCTCCTCAATATCACCAATGATGCCTGGTACGGCGAGAGTTCGGCGCCATATCAATTGCTGGCGATGGCCGCGATGCGCTCGGTCGAGACAAAAACCCCGATGGTGCGCGTGGCGAATACCGGAATCAGTGCGGTTATTCTGCCGGATGGGCAGATTACCGACAGGACGCCGCTCTTCAAGCGTGGGACGGAAATCGAGACTGTCTCATGGCGCCCCGTGACTACAGTTTATGTGCTAGTTGGCGATATATTCGCGATTGCCTGTTTGGTCCTTACCGTGGCCGGGCTGGCCGCAGCGCTTTTCTATCGGCGGCCTCGGCAGCTCCAGCCCGAAGAGACCGAGGCGCTTTTCCACACGAATGGGACCGCTGTACGCTGAGTCTCACGGAAGCCGTTAAACGTGGCGCGTAATTGTGGCAAAATTTGAGAATAGCCGAAGCCAGATCGACGCTTTCGGCCGGACGGAGCCATCTAAATGCTGAGTGACATGCATCTTCAACTGGACGATTTCGAAGCCCGGGCCGATGGGCTCCGGAGGCGTCTTTGACGTCCCTAAACTAACCGCGCGCCAAAAAGAACTTCTCGAAGAATCGGCTAAGCCAGGCCTTTGGGATCGCCCAGAGGCCGCGCAGAATCTTCTCAGGGAACAGGAACGCCTCAAGGAGCAACTCGGCGGGTACGAACGTCTGCGCAAATGCCTCGACGAGGCCAGTCTTTACCTGGCAATGGCCGACGAAGAAGGGACCGAGGATTCTGACGCTGCACACGAGACGGAATCAGCGCTGGCGCTTGCACGTGACGAGCTTGAGCGCCAGGAATTGCAGATCATGCTCGGCGGTGAGTATGACCGCCTGGGTGCCATCGTTTCGATCCATCCCGGAGCGGGAGGCACCGAAGCGCAGGATTGGGCCGAGATGCTGCTGCGGCTCTATTTGCGATGGGTCGAACGGCGCGGCTTCAAGAGCGAGATAGCTGACTTGCAGCCGGGCGATGGCGCCGGTATCAAGAGCGCCACTTTCACTGTCGAGGGCGATTATGCATATGGTTACCTGCGGGCCGAGGCGGGTATCCATCGGCTGGTGCGAATCTCACCGTTCGATTCCAATGCGCGGCGGCATACGTCATTCGCCTCGGTGTTTGTCTTTCCTGCAATCGACGACAAGGTGGAGGTCGTAATCAATCCCGCCGATCTTAGAATTGATACGTTTCGGGCGAGCGGTGCAGGTGGACAGCACGTCAACAAGACCGACTCTGCCGTGCGTATGACGCATCTACCGACGGGAATCGTAGTAAGCTGCCAGAACGAGCGCTCACAGCATAAGAACCGCACGATGGCGATGAAAATTCTACGCGCCCGCCTGTTTGAACTAGAGGAGCGTAAGAAGCGGGAAGAACTCGAAAAGTTCAGCAAGGAGAAGAAGGACATCGCGTGGGGCAGCCAAATCCGCTCCTACGTCCTGCACCCGTACCAGATGGTCAAAGACCATCGGACGGGCGTCGAGATCGGTAATACGGCAGCGGTGCTCGATGGCGCAATCGATCCATTTATCGAGGCCTACCTGATGGGCGTGCGCAAGGCCGGAGCTGAAACGAGTCCAGACTAAAAGAATCTCGGCAAGGAGCGCTCCGTTCAAACGGCGCACCTCTTTTGGCGATTTGCGGAAGACTCCTGACTGCCATGGCCTGACGACGCTGCCTGCCCCGGCATGCGCCATTCCGACGAAACCGGCTCCCACTAGCAAACACGCGAGCAGGTACTTAGTGCACGAGATTAAGATCGGCGTAGCCGCGGGCGTTGACATCGCCTTGTTCGTTCGTTATCAAAGAAGGTTCCGATAACACCGATGTTTGCGATTGTAAAAACTGGCGGGAAGCAGTATCACGTCGCGCCCGGCGACAAAATTGTAGTCGAGCGCATCCAGGGGGATGTTGGAGCTCCAATAGCCCTGACCGAAGTGCTGGCAATTGGTGACGGCGATTCGAATGCGATCGGCACGCCGACCGTTCCCAATGCGTCGGTCAGTGCGAAAATCGTCCAGCAGCCGCGTGGTACCAAGGTGATCGTTTTCAAGAAAAAGCGGCGCAAGAATTACCGGCGTAAGCACGGCCATCGGCAGGAGCTTACCGTGCTGCAGATCGAAGGAATCAACCGCACTGAGGCGTTGGCGCCGATGGAGGAAGCACCCAATGGCGCATAAAAAGGGGCAAGGTTCGACCCGCAACGGACGCGACAGTCCGGGTCAGCGGCGTGGCATCAAAATTTTCGCAGGCCAAACGGTTCGCGCGGGCAATATTCTGGTCCGGCAGTGTGGGACTCGTATCCATCCGGGACGCAACGTCGGGATGGGCCGCGATTACACCATCTTCGCGATGATTGACGGCGTCGTGCAGTACGAAACCTATCAGCGCCATAAGCATCGCGTGCATGTCGAAGCGCCTAACAGCGTGACTCCTGAGGTTGAGCACGGTCCTGAGCCTGATACGTCGCCGATAACGTCCGGCGAGCCCCTAGCTGATTCCGGCGCTACAGCCTGAGCTGTCGGCGATTTGACCATCGAGCCCTGCGGGAAACCGCGGGGCTTTTTTAATTTCCGAGGCTATACTTTGCGGTTGGAGGAATCTTATGCGACTTGGACTTAATACCGGCTATTCCGGCCCTCGGATGGATAAGACGATGGACCTCATCCTCGAAGCGGAGCGTCTCGGCTTCGACTCGGTGTGGTCCGGAGAGGCCTGGGGCTCTGATGTGATCACCTTTCTCGCCTGGGTCGGCGCCCGCACCTCACGGATCAAACTCGGCTGCGGCATCATGCAGATGCATGCGCGCACGCCCGCGATGACCGCCATGACGGCGATGACACTCGACGGACTCTCGGGCGGGCGCTTCATCATCGGCTTGGGCCCCTCAAATCCTCAGGTAGTCGAAGGCTGGCATGGCGTGCCTTATGGCAAGCCGTTACAGCGCTACCGTGAATACATCGCGATTCTGCGTAAGATCCTCGAACGCAAAGAGCCGCTCCAATTCGACGGCAAGGAATATCAGGTTCCGTACCGCGGTCCCGGCGCGACCGGCCTTGGGAAGCCGCTCAAGAGCATCCTCCACGGGCGTCCCGATATGAAAATCTATACTGCGTCGATTAGCCCCAAGGGCATCGAGTTGGCGGGCGAGCTGGCCGACGGCCTGATTCCAGTTTGGATGAGTCCGCGCTGGTACAAGCAGCTTTACCAGACCCATCTCGAGGCCGGTTTCGCCAAAGCCGGAAACGGCAAGACGATTGCCGATTTCGATCTCGCGCCGTATGTCCCATGCCATATGGGCAACGACCTCGCACAGTGCCGCGCCCCGGTGAAGGCGAGCCTTGCGCTATATATTGGCGGGATGGGCGCGCGCAATCGCAATTTCTACAACTCTTACGTGCGAAATTTTGGCTACGAGGACCTCGCGGCGAAATTGCAGGACCTCTACCTGTCGGGGCGCAAGCAGGAGGCACAGGACGCTGTCCCCGACGAATTGGTCGACGCGGTCGCGCTGGTTGGGCCGCGTGAAAAAATAAACGAGCAGCTTCAGGAGTGGAATACGGCGCCGATCGGCACACTGATCGTCGGGACCGCCCAGCCTGAGGCGTTACGGACGCTGGCTGAACTTTGTGCATAGGCCGAGCTTGCGAGGCCTTACGGGCGCGAGGCTGCGAGCATCCCGCCCGAAAAAGCTTAGGCCCGTAGCAATCAGCATAGGCGAGGTTCGGAGCAGAGCCTCCGCATCGCGCCTGCTATAATTCAGCAGACGTATGAGGTTTATCGACGAAGCGCGGGTATTCGTAAAAGCTGGCAAGGGTGGCGACGGCGCGATCGCCTTCCTGCGCGAGAAGTACCGCCCCTTCGGCGGTCCGGCCGGTGGCGATGGCGGTCGCGGCGGCGACGTCATCTTTGAAGTTGACGAAGGCCTCTCGACCCTGCTCGATTTCAAATATAAGCCGCGGCTGATCGCCCCGGATGGTGAACCCGGCCGTGGCAAGCAGCAATACGGCCACAGGGGCGAGGACCTGATTGTCAGGGTGCCACCGGGTACGATGGCTTTCGACGATGACAGCGGCGAACTCATTGCCGATCTGGTGATGCCAGGTGAGTGCGCCACCATCGCCCACGCCGGCAACCACGGACTCGGTAATATGCACTTCGTCTCATCAACGCGGCGCGCCCCACGTATTGCCACGCCCGGTACTGCAGGCGAGCAGCGGTGGGTGCGAATGGAACTTCGGCTGGTAGCCGAAGCCGGCTTGGTCGGGATGCCAAATGCCGGCAAATCCACCCTGTTGACGGCCTTAAGTGCCGCACGTCCCAAAATCGCGCCCTATCCGTTTACCACCATCACGCCAAATATCGGGCGGGTGCAAAGCTCAGACGAGCAAGCATTTACGGTCGCCGATATTCCCGGACTGATCGAAGGCGCGCATCTAGGGCATGGCCTTGGCGTCCGCTTCCTCCGCCACGTCAAGCGGACCCGCCTGCTGGTTTACGTGGTCGATGCCAGCGGCGATCCGCAAAGCGATTTCAAAACTGTGCACCGCGAGGTCGAGGCATTCGACCCGGCGATGGCGGCACGTCCCTCGCTAATCGCCTTGAACAAGATTGATTTGATCGAACCCGCGGAAGCTGCGCTCGTCGCCACATCGATGCGTACCGCTACGGGTCTCGAGACCTGTTTGATTTCGGCGCAGGAGCGCACCGGACTGGAGCCATTGGTGGCATCGATTGCGGCCCACCTGCGCCAATCCGCATCAGTGGAGGCGGCTTGCCCCAGCTAAATTACAAGCGTGCTGTGATCGAGCCGGTGCGCAGGATCGTGGTCAAGGTTGGCAGTGCTGTCCTTTCCGATAGCGATGGCTTGCGGCGTGAGGTGATCTACGATCTCGCCAGCCAGATTAGCACGGTAATGAGCGCCGGACGCGAAGTCATATTGGTCACCTCGGGTGCGATTGCGGCCGGCCGCGCTCGGCTCGGACGGCATGGGACAACGATCGCCGAACGCCAGGCGGCTGCCGCCACCGGCCAGATCGAGTTGATGCGCCAGTGGGCGCGCGCCTTCGACGCTCATGGCCGTACCGTCGCGCAGTTGCTCCTGACCCATCAGGATTTGGCTGAACGCAAACGCCGGCTCAATGCGGCTCATACGATTGAGGCCTTGCTCGCAACCGGCGTTATTCCCATCGTCAACGAGAACGACACGGTCGCGGTTGAAGAGATTCGGATGGGCGACAATGACGTGTTGTCTTCGCTGGTCGCTGGCATGATCCAGGCCGGCTTGCTGATCATTCTTAGCGATGTTGAAGGGGTGTTGACCGGTGACCCGCGCAAGCGCGCCGACGCCTGCCTGATTCCATTGATTGCAGATCCCGAGGCAGGCATGCGCGGCCTCGTCGCTGATAGTGCTGGGCCGCTTGGCAGCGGGGGAATGGCGACCAAGCTCAAGGCTGCAAGGCAAGCCGCACGTGCGGGCATCAGCGTCGTAATCGCACGCGGACGCCAACCCAATACGCTCGCGGTAGTGCTCGATCCGGAACGTGAAACCGGTACGCTGGTCTTACCGGCAAGGCATCGCATGCGCGGCCGCAAGCACTGGATCGCATTCGCCCTGCGTCCGTCGGGTGCCCTCGGTGTAGATCGCGGCGCCGCCGAGGCGTTGCGCAAGCGCGGACGAAGCCTGCTTCCGTCGGGAATCCGTGAAGTCAGCGGCAGCTTTGCCAGTGGTGATTGCGTCAGCCTGGTCGATCAGGAAGGAGTCGAATTCGGGCGCGGCTTGGTCAATTATCCCTCCACCGATGTCCTCAAAGTTAAAGGGATGCGCTCACATGAGATTTCACGGGTCCTGGGATACAAGGTTGCAGACGAGATCATCCATCGCGATAATTTCGTCCTGATTGAAGAATTAGCATGACTCTCGAAACTGAGCTTCGGGAACGGCTCGAACGGGCGCGGCAGGCCGCCCGGCAGCTTGCACTCGCCTCATCCGAGCGCAAGAACCGGGCGCTTAGCACGCTGGCGGAATTGCTGCGCGAATCAACCGTCACGATTCTCAACACGAATCGCCAAGATGTGGAGAATGCGTCGGCGGCAGGCAACGGCAGCGCGTTCGTCGAGCGCCTGACGCTGACACCGGAGCGGATTGCTGCGATGGCGCACAGCGTCGAACAGGTGGCCGCTCTGCCCGATCCGGCCGGCGAAACGATCGCCCGCTGGCGGCGTCCCAATGGTCTTGAAATCGCCCAGGTCCGGGTGCCGATCGGCGTCATCGCGATTATTTTTGAATCGCGCCCGAACGTAACAATCGACGCCGCGGTTTTGGGCCTGAAAGCCGGTAACGCCGTCGTGCTGCGTGGCGGACGCGAGGCGCTGGCGACCAATGGCGTTCTCGTCTCGCTGATCGAGCAGGCCTTAACGGCTGCCGATCTCGATCCTCACTCGGTGATGTTCATTGGGAATCCCAATCGCGAAGTGGTGCAGATCCTGAAACGCCTCCCCGAGGCGATCGACCTGATCATCCCGCGCGGAGGCCGAGCCTTGAAAGACGCATTGACTGATTCTTCGGTACCGTTGCTGCCGCATTTCGACGGTATCTGCCATACTTATGTTGACCAAGCCGCCGACCTGAGAAAGGCCGAAGAGATTTGCTTCAATGCCAAATGCAGCCGGCCGTCGGTCTGCAATGCGATGGAGACACTCCTTGTGCACGAGAAGATTGCACCGGCCTTCCTTCCACGTATCGCCGATCGCTTCCGGCAAGCCGGCGTCGAAATGCGCGGGGACGAGCGCGTCTGTAAATTCATTCTCGACGCCACACCCGCGACCGCCACGGACTGGGATACTGAGTATCTCGACCTGACACTCGCAATCAAAGTCGTTGATTCGGTAGAGCAAGCAGTCGCTTTCATCGCACGCCATGGTTCGGGACTGGCCGACGCCATTGTCACCGAGGACGAGGAGGCGGCGCTGCGCTTCGAGCGAGAAGTCGATTCCGCAACCGTCTATGTCAACGCTTCGACGCGTTTTACCGATGGCTTCGAGTTCGGCTTTGGCGCCGAAACCGGCATCTCGACCAATCGTCTTCACGCGCGCGGTCCGATGGGCCTGCGTGAACTGACCACCTACAAATACGTGGTTCGCGGCAACGGCCAAGTGCGCGCATGAGCTTCTGCAGTTAAGTCATGCGTGTTGGACTCTATGGGGGCAGTTTCAACCCGATTCATTTCGGTCACTTGCGCGCGGCCGAAGAAGATCGCGAGATTCTCGGTCTCGATCTCCTCTATTTCATCCCTGCCGCCTCACCGCCGCACAAACAAGACGGGGATTTGGCAGCCGCCGAACAGCGGCTCAGTATGGTGCGCCTGGCAACGAAGGGCAACCGCCATTTCATGGTGTCTGACACCGAAATCCGCCGCCCAGGCCGCTCCTACACAATCGATACCGTGCGTCATTTCAAAGGAACGATGCGTGCGCCGGTTGAACTGCACCTGATCATGGGCACCGACCAGTTCAATGAACTAGAGACCTGGAAGTCGAGCGACGAACTGGTCAGGCTGTGCCATCTTGTGGTTCATACACGCCCCGCCGCGGGGGATGCCGAGAGCTCGCAGGCGTCGCTTGCGACGGTAATGCACTTTGGCTACGTTAGGGAAGATGACCACTATGTGCATCCGGGTGGCTATACGCTAGCGTTTATTACCACTACCTACCTCCCAATTTCGGCGACTATGATTCGCCGGAAAATCGCCGCGCGCGAGTCCGTGCGCTATCTCTTACCTGACGATGTTACTGACTACATTCACCGCCACAAGGTCTATTAGTGAGGGTTAATGGCAGACGACGATCGTAGTGCATTGCAGGCCCCGGTGACTTTGGACTCACTCAGCAAGGTGATGGCCGCGGTTGAAGCGGCTCTTGATAAAAAAGCCCAGGATTTGGTCGTTCTTCAAGTCGAACATCTGAGTTCGATAGCGGAATACTTCCTGATCGCGACCGGGCGCTCAGATATTCAAGTGCAGTCGATTGCGCGCGGCATCGAGGAGCGGATGACACAGGCGAACGAACGTCCGCTAGCAATCGAAGGCTTGGCCCATGCGCATTGGGTGGTCCTCGATTATGACGACGTGGTAATCCATTTGTTCTATCAACCAGCCCGCGAATTCTATCGTCTTGAAAGCACCTGGACTGACGCACATGAGGTCCCGTTACCGGAGCCCTTCCGCTCGCAAGCCCGAGACCTTACCTCACGCGCCTTAGCGTAGGCTCGCCTTCAATCCTGTTTTCTGAACCGGTGCGAGGCTTTCGCTTCGCATAAAGTTTCGCTAAATCGCATTATTAGATTCGCCATCAATCGCCCTGACAGCGCTCTGGCCTTTTTGCAGTCGGGGAAGCGCTGCTGAGGTGTGGACGATCTGGCGATGAAGCTCCGATAGTGAGGTAGCGATCAACGATGAGCGACGCCCCGTACGACCCAGCCCCCGCCCTTTCAGTCGCCGAGCGCCAGTACCGGCGGCGTCAATCGTTTTACCAGCCTGACGCCATCCCTATGGACAGCCGCTTCACCGCCTTTCTCATCTCAGCCTCAGGCATGACACGGGCTGACCGCGTACTTGAAGTCGCTTGTGGAACGGGAGCCTCAACTATTGCGTTCGCCGAGCGCTGCAGGGCCGCCGTCGGTCTCGAAATCCGTGCCGACGCGATGGCTCAGGCGCGGCTTGAGGCACTCGCCCGCAAGATAGCCAACGCATCGTTCGTCACCGGTGAGCTCGAACGGATGCCACTGGCTGATGGCGCCTTCACTGGCGCGATTTGTCGTTTCTCGTTTCATCATTTCGTTCATCCTGAACGGGTCTTTGCCGAGATGGCCCGAGTGGTCGCACCCGCGGGATGGATGGTCGTCTCTGACATGACGGCGTCCGGCGATCCTGATCAGGCGGAATTCCATAACCGGCTGGAGCGGCTATGTGACCCAACTCACACCCGTACACTTCCCGCCTCGGAGTTTGAGCGGATGTTTGCCGAGCACGGCTTCCGCATCTCGATGAAGATCGCGCGCGACTCACGCATCACGCTCAATGATTGGATTCGCTTCGGCGCCCCGCCACCAGAAAATGTTGCTCAGTTGCGGCAAATCGTCGAAGCGGCGGCCGGCCTTGATCAGCCGGGCCTGAAGTTGATTCGCGACCGCGACGAAATCCGCATCCTCCACAACAGCGTCAGCTTCGTCCTGGAGCGCGACGGATAAAGCGTCACCCGCGGCTTCGTATCCTTGACCATCTCGGGTCGTGGATTATCTACCGGCGGCGGCAAACGTAGATTGCGGCGGGGGCGCCCAGCACCGAAATCCGCAGCACTTTTTCGGCGCGGAACATCCCCTTCGTCATTAAATCGCCCATCAACCGGGTTTCCGCCGTCAGCATCACGATCAGGCCGCCCGGACGCACCAGGCGCTTGAATTCATTGATCACCTGAGGATAAAGCTGCCGATTCTCGCCATGCGAGCCGTGGCGCATCCCCCAGGGTAAATTGGTCACGATCTTGCCGACTCCCCCGGTTTCGAGAGGGATCGCCGTGGCGTCCCAAGGATTGAGTTCCAGCGGCTTGTAGCGCGGCCCGATATTTTGGGTGGCGGCGCGCAATGCCGCAGGATCGTGGTCACTTCCAAGCAGCATCCGATAACGCCCAAGATGGGCTCGCTCGATTAGAATCGTCCCGGCGCCACAAAACGGATCGAGCACGGTATCTTCGGCGGACGGCTCTGATAGCCATGCGAGTGCGGCGGCGACTGAAGGACGCAATGACCCCGCCAGATGTGCAACCTTATAATCGCGCTGCCGCATAGAGTTGCCACTCAGCCGTAGTGCGAGCATAAACTCCCCGCCAAACATCGTGGCCCAGAACTCTACGTCCGCCTCTTCCTCGTCCAGCCGCCAATTATGGTCGTCGCGCTCGCCGATACCGCGTGCGGCCTCTCGTCCCATATCGGCACGCCGAAACGGATGCTCGCCGACCATCCGTGCCACCACGCGATAGCGCAACCGCCGTCCGGCGCGGCTGCCGGGTACGAAGCGCGCGTGAGTGGCCAAAGCGTCCTCGAGCCAGCGTGCGTCGCGCGACGCCGCGCGGATGCGGTCGAGCGCATCCGACCGCTCCGCGAGACCATCGCGATAGCCGACCACCGCGAAGACATCTTCCGCGGTGCGGAGCAGCTTGAGCGGCTCGGGAGTTGGCGCCGTGAAGATCGTCATGGCGGCGCGATCTGGCACCAATCGGCGGGCGAGTTCACGCGCCCGTTTTGGGTGCGGGAACTCGCCCGCCTTCCCGCCTGCGCGCGGCCGTGTGCTGGTGTCCGCTACGGGCAGGGCGCGGCTGCTGTTAGAAGCAGCCGCGCCCTGCCCGTAGCGGTACGCGATTTCGCTCCACGCCACGCCTTCGAGGCCAGGCTGCGTCTGTACGATGTAGAGATTAGCGCCAAGCCTGAGCGGCTTAGACGCGGGAGCGGGGCCGGCCGCATTCGCGGCCAGCCCCGCTCCAAGACCTTTTACTCTGGACGGCTTAGCCTGACGCGCCGCCCGCAGCTTACTTGGAACGCGAGACGTACTCATGCGTCTCGGTGTTGATAGTTATGATGTCGTCTTCCTGCACGAAATGCGGCACCTGCACCACCAGACCGGTCTCGGTAGTAGCCGGTTTCAGGGTATTCGTGACAGCCGCCGTCTTAATGCCCGGGTCGGTGCGGACCACTTTCAGGCTGACGGTCTTCGGCGGGGTAACGTTGAGCGGCGTACTTTCGTAGAATTCTACCTCGACTTTCATGTTCGGCTTGAGAAAGCCTGCCACCTCCTCAATCAGATCCTTCGGCAGCGTAATCTGATCGTAGGTTTCAGTATTCATGAAATGGAATTCGCCGCCTTCCTCATAGAGAAATTCCATTTCGACCTGATCGAGAATCACCCGGTCAACCCGGTCTTCCGAACGGAACCGGTTTTCCGTCTGGGTGCCGGTAACGATATTGCGCAGCTTGGTCTGCACCATCCCGCGCCAATTGCCCGGCGTGATATGGCTAATCGTCATCACACGCCACAATCCGTTGTTGTATTGCAGCACCATGCCAGGTCTGAGCTGAGTCGCCTGAATCAACATTTAGCTTTACTCTCGCGGGAAATTAGAACCTCGTAGCGTAACCCAATCGTCAAAGCATGGGCAAGTAGTGCTCTCGCGCAGGCTTGCGTAGCCTCGGGTCACATCCTAACAGTTGGCCGAATGCATTCTTGCAACGCGTCATAGGCTTGCCGTTTCGCCTCTCACCATGACCCCGCAGGTGGTGCGATTCCCGCGCCACCCGGCGGCGCACTCATATAAGCGTTGATGCCGCCAATTCCAATCGGCTGCTGGGTATAAGCACCGGTGCTGTCGGTCGCGCGAATCATTGCAGGACCGTTCGCCGGATTGAAGTAAGCAGTAAACGGCACTGTCTGCGTGCCGAAGTGCGATAGCACCGAACCCAACAGCCCTGACGGGCCGGCGCCGACGGCGAACATTTGCTCTGGCATCCCGTTCTGATAGAGCCCGGCGGTACGCACGTTGCGGCCATTTATCACGCCAGTAACCACGGTTCGAGTAGGCGAGAGGTTGGTAACCGATTCAATCTGAATCGAAATTGTACTGGATAATGCATTTGCCGGAGCACCGGTGATAACCGCCGGACCACCCATCATCGCTGGTCCGCTCATAGAAGAACCGAATAGTGGTGGCGTTGCGGCAGCGACAGCCGTCGAAAGATCAATCGGTTGCTCAGCATAGTGATCCCCAACGCCAAACGCCCTGATTGACGCGCTACCGCCATCCATGACGAAGCGCTGGTCAAGATTGTTAGTGGTGGCGCCAATGCTGGTTGGAATCCGCGCTGCCAGACGGCCATCTATATAGATCCCCGCGTGTGTGACGTCTCGTCCCTGAATCACGCCCATAACCTCGTACATCGGCGGCGTAACAGAGATCTGGCGAATTGCAACCACGTCGATTTTTACGTCGCCAAGATGGCTTTCCAGTGTGTGTCGTTTGGAAGGTGAAGGCCGCGTATACCCATGACTCGGAATCTCGGCGGTATCGGCCTCCGTGTTTCCCTCTGGCGCCTCAGCCGCACTATGCGATCGATCTACTTCGATGCCTTCGTCTCCCGCCGTGGAGCCGGGTTCAGGGTTGGCCGGCACAGCCTCGGGCACCGATGCGAAAGCCTCGGCTGAACGGCCACGCGAATCGTAGACTCGGATGGACATCCCCGGTTCGGCGGTGCCGAGGCCGATATCGAAATCGATCCGCTGCTCGCCTTGAACCGGATCTATCTTTAGTGGCTTGATCAGTTGACCATTCTGGTAGATACCCCCACCAGTGAGCGCCGTTCCCTCCAAGTAGCCTTTGATACGCAGTACTCCGCCATCATCACTGCGCGATTCGATTACCGCCTTCGGCGGCTCGCTGGAGGAACTAGCTGCGGGCATAGGACCGATACGTTCCGGCGCGGCGGCGGTAGTTTCCGAAGGGATCGATGCTGCGGCAGCGCTCCCCAAGCCTGACCTATCCGCTTCACCGTCGGTGGCCGCCGGGGCGCTGGAGGTTATAGCCGAAGGTTTGCGTTGGCTTGGCGGCAGGACTTTAGCCAGCGCCTCAAGCTGATGATTAATCGCCCCCCAGGCCCCGATCTCGCTAGAACCCCTTATCGCGCTGGCGACCGCCGCGCGATCGGCCAACAAGGTGGACATCTGCGCCGCCGCTGCCGTGCGATCGCCCGAGGCGAGCATCTGGCTGAGGGTCTGAGCGTCGGCGGCGAAGTTCGCGATTGGACCGGCGAGCGGATTCCCGCTGCCGTTAGCGTTGATCGAGTTGAGCAGATTAAAGGCCTTGTTGCTCAAATCTGCCGCGCTTTCCGCCGTCGTATCGGACGCGTAAGCGAAATGGCATAACGCCAGCGTTAGCCCAAACAGCAACGCCAGCCTGGCGCATCTGCTGAAAAACTGGCCTCGCACAAGCCGAGTATAGCGCGCGGAACGAATCGTAAAACATTGCCATTAGCTCAGGCCGTAAGGTATCAACCGGCTCCTGTCTAGACGCGGCTTGAACGGGTTTGGCTCGCTCGCCAGGACTGCTAAATTAGACAGAGGTCAGGTTTCCTTTGGCAGCAGGACAATCGGTTCCAACGCGATGACGACGCTGCAAAAGCAATACGACGCGGTTCCTCAGCCGGCGGGAGTTGCCCGCCTCGACGACCGGTTGGTCGTGCGCGTGACCGGCGACGACCGGGTCAGCTTCATGCACGGGATGTGCTCCCAGGATATTCAAAATCTGCATCCAGGAATGGCCGCACCGGCCCTGCTTCTGACGGAACACGCGCATATTGTCGCCGATTTCTTCGTCTATGCCACCGAGGATGAGCTGTTAATCGAAATTGAGCGTTCGCTGTGGCCGCAAGCACGCGCCCATCTGGAGAAATTCCTGGTGGCCGACGATGTTGAATTCGAGGAACTCGATAGTTTGGCGATAATCGATGTCGAGGGCCCCGCCGCAGTTAAGGTGGTCGCGGCAATTGATGCTGAGCCTGTCAAAGCGCTAAAAGAATGGCGCCATTTTTCTGCCGATTCGTCACTAATCGCATCGATTCCGCGCTTTGGTGTCCCCGCATACACAATACTCGCGAAGGCTCCAACTGCTTCCAATCTTATCGTGACACTGCTTCATTCCTCGGCCGGTACGGAGATGATCGAGCCTTCGGCACTTGAATTGCTGCGTCTCGAAAACAGTCTTGCTCGGGTCGGGGTCGACACCACAGACAAAACCCTCGCGCTCGAAGCGTGCCTGGAGCGCGCAATTTCGTTCAACAAAGGATGTTATATTGGGCAGGAAACGGTTGAGAGAGCCACGGCCCGCGGGGGTATAAAAAAGCGCCTTTGCAGCCTGATGATCGATGGCAACGACGTGCCGCCATCCGGCTCCTCGGTTTTCCTCGACGGCAAAGAGGTCGGGCGCTTGACAAGCGTGCTACGATCGGCTCGTTTTGGCATTATCGGCCTCGGAATTCTTCATCATAGCGCGTGGGAGAGCGGCACAGCGCTGATGATTCGCGACGGTGAGCATGGCTTTCGAGCGGTTGTGCGGTGATCACTCTGTACTTGGCCCGCGTACCTTCGGGGCTTGCAATAATTGCTGCTGGTTCTAAGTTATAACGATTCAGTTGGCCGGCAGAGCCGGTCTTCGGATCCTAGGGAGTTGGTTAATAATGGCGAACGTACTTGGTAAACGATACATGTGTGAAACCTGCGGCACTGAAGTCCTCTGTAATAAGGCCGGGGCTGGATCTAGCGGGCTTGAGTGTTGCGAAGGAGAAATGAAGATCAAGGAAGCGAAACCGCTTCCATCTTCCGACTGACGCCTTCGGCTCATGCGTGGCGTCCGCACTGGGGGGTGGCGGGACAATGCGCCGTCGGGGCTGAGGGGAGCTACAGGGGATGAGTGGGGTAGCTGGTGATAGCTCTCGAAAAAGCTGACCTCGTTTTACATGGCGGTAATGTTTTCGGTCATCCTGACAGCGATACCGTCGCTGTCGCTTCTGATCGGATTATCGCTCACGGAAGTTTCACTGACCTCAAAGGGCTGGTCGGCCAAAAAACCCGGATGGTTCGGCTAGCTGGTCGTACAGTCGCTCCGGGTCTTATTGATTGCCACCTTCACTTTATGGAAGCCGCGGCGGTCGCGACCGGTGTGGACGTTACCCGCTGCCGGAGCATCGAGGACCTGCTTGCTGACCTCCGCGTCGCCGCGGGACGGACGCCGGCCGGTAATTGGCTGCGGGCCTTTGGCTGCGACGAAGCGCTGATGCGCGAAGCCCGCGGCCCTGGCCGGGATGAACTCGACCGCGCCGTCGCTCGCAACCCCCTGCGCCTGCGCCATCAGACGTTGCATGGCTCATGGCTGAATTCGCGCGCGATTGCCCAATTGGGCCTCGAACGAGAAAGTTTTGTTCCCCCCGACGGCGCATGGCTCGAACGCGATTCGTCCGGGCGCCTCACCGGCTTGGTCGTTGGGATGGAACAATGGCTTTCGCGGATGCTGCCCTTCGTAACCTCCGCTGAACTCGAGGGCCGCGTTCGTAATTTCAGTAAAGAATTGGCCGCCTCAGGCGTTACGGCCTTCACTGACGCAACGTTCCGCAACGGCCCCGAAGATGTTGTCACTTTCGCCCGCCTGCTCGCCGCGCGCACGATCGGCCAGCGCGTCAATGTGATGGTCGGGCGCCGTCCCTTCGACGTGGTTAACGAAACGCAGAATGCCGCCGCCACACCCGGCCTCCAATTAGCCGGCGTAAAATTCACCGGTGTTGCAGAACGGCAACCGGACGAACTCGCTCATGAAGTCGCGCGGGCGTTTACGCAACACCTCGACTGCGCTTTCCATGCAACGGAGGTTGAGGAGTTGGAAGGCGCGCTGCAGGCGATTGCGAACGCCCGGCAAATTGCCGGTGAATTACCTGGACCTCATCCAATCGCCCGTATCGAGCATGGTGGGGTAATCCCGCCCGATTACCCAGAGCGTATCGCACAACTTGGCGTTTGGGTCGTCACGAATCCAGGTTTTGTCCACTACCGCGGCGCCAAGTACGCAGCCGAACCGGGGTTGATTCCCTACACCTACCCCGCGCGTAGCCTGATAGCTGCCGGGGTCAAGCTCGCCGCTGCTACCGACGCGCCGGTAACGCCAGCTCGTCCACTCGCCGCGATAGCCGCAGCGATTACGCGCACGTCCAAGGACGGTGCGGTGTTAGCCCCTGAGGAACGCCTGACAACGACTCAGGCCTTTGATCTCTTTACCCGTTCCGCCGCAGAAGCCAGCCGGCTCGACGCCGGAGTAATTGAAGAGGGACGTCTGGCCGATCTCATTGTCCTTCCCGCTGATCCGGCAAAACTCGATCCGGCTGCTCTGCGTACACTAGCGGTCGATATGACGGTGGTCGGGGGCCGGACTATCTATGAGCGAGGACTGGCCGCCGGTATCCATCGTTCGGATGCTGGCCGCGGACGCTAATAATTACTTGTTTTCCCGCTGATTCCGGCTACATTTCTCATCAAGGGACCTATGGCCGGATGAGGAATGAACTCGCCATCGCAAAGGATTGCTGAAGCCGCCGGCTTCAGCACGGTGCTGTATGCAAAGCGCGGTACGGTGGCATGGGTAACGCTGAACCGGCCCGATCGGTACAACGCGTATAATGTCGCGATGCGCGACGACCTGTATCAGGTGCTGAGCGCAATCCATGAGGACCCCGAAATTCGTGCGATGGTCCTGACGGGAGCCGGACCCGCGTTTTCGACTGGCGGTGATGTCAGCGAATTCGGGCAGGCACCGTCTCCGCTTGCAGCGCGCTGGATTCGCTTTCGCCGTGATGTCTGGGGCCGGCTACGCGGCTTGGCGATTCCGACTGTGGCTGCCGTTCACGGCTTTACTGTCGGTGGCGGCCTCGAAATGGCCCTCTTATGTGACATCGCCGTTGCTGCACGCGACACGCGTTTCTGTCTTCCCGAAACTGGACTCGGCATGATTCCCGGCGTAGCGGGAACGCAAACTGCCACCCGCCGTCTGCGCCTCGGGTGGGCACTCGACCTCTGTATTACTGGCCGTTGGATTGACGCCCGCAAGGCTTTATCTATAGGTTTGGTCGCCGAAGTCGTTCCGAACCGATCGCTCGAACGCTCGGCTCACGCTCTTGCTGTCAGGCTTGGACGTTTACCGCGCGCCGCTGTGGCAGCCGCCAAGCTGGCGGTGTGGGAAGGGCTTGAGTTGCCGCTCGCGGACGGTTTGGATCTCGAAAGCCGGTTGGCCGAGCGTCTGCACAGAATTTATTTGGCGGATGATTAACCCGCCATGCGCATCAGGCCGCGCAGGAGGTAACTTGACCTGTGAACACTATCAACTTTATCAGCATACCGGGCTCGATCGTGCCCGATCAGGAAGTGCTCGTTTTCGGCGAGAATCGCCTGACCTATTCCGCGTTGAACGATCTGGTGGCACGCCTTAGCACTGTCTTCAAAAGTTTCGGTCTGAAGCAACGTGACGTGGTAGCGATACTGGACACCAACTCACATTTCTATGTTGGAGCCTACTATGCAGCGGCTAAAGCCGGCCTGACGTTTTTGCCGCTCAATTACCGCGCCAAAGAAGCGGAGCTTGAGTACATGATCAACACGGCGGGCACTAAGGTGCTGCTCGTCGGAGATCGCTATATCGATTTGATCAATAGCCTGAAGGCCAAGCTACCCGGCGTACGCCTCGTCGCGGCCGGTACAGGCGATGGCAAGCTGCCCCAGCTTGCCAAACTCGCCGCTGGTGCCGAGCCCGACGAAACCGATGCCGACATCGAAGAAGAAGATGTTTCCGTCTTGATGTACACCAGCGGCACGACCTCGCTGCCAAAAGGCGTGATGTTGAGCTTTCACGACTTTACAGCATATGTGACCGCCAACGTAGAGATGGCCGACGGAACCGACAGAGGCGTCTTCCTAGTGTGCGCGCCCTTTTATCACATTGCCGGCACGACGGCGATGATGACGAACCTCTGGGCCGGCCGCAAAATGGTAGTGATGCCGCAGTTCGAACCCCGTTCCTGGCTGGAGCTGGTTGCGCAGGAACACGTTACGCATGCCTTCATCGTTCCCACAATGATGAAGCAGTTGCTCGATGATCCTTCTTTCGCCAAGACCGATTTTTCGTCGCTAACAAATCTCGCTTACGGGGGCGCGCCCATGCCGATCGCGGTCATCCGCCGCGCGATCGAAGCCTTCCCGAAGACAGTCGGTTTCGTCAATGCCTACGGCCAAACCGAGACCACCTCCTCGCTCACGATTCTAGGGCCCGATGATCACCGGATCACCGGCTCGCCCCAGGAGGTTGAGTTAAAGCTGAAGCGGCTCAATTCCATCGGCAAGCCGCTGCCTGACGTCGAAATCAAGGTGCGTGACGACGACAACAAGTTTCTGCCAACCGGCCAGGTCGGCGAAATCATCATCCGCACCCCCCGCATCATGAAGGGATATGCGGGCCGCAAGGACGACATGGCACTCGCTGACGGCTGGCGCGCGACCGGCGACCTCGGCTGGGTGGATGAGGGTGGCTACGTTTTCTTCGCGGGACGCAAGGACGACATGATTATCCGTGGCGGCGAGAATATCGCACCGGCTGAAATTGAAACCGTGCTCATGAGCCATCCTGCGATTGAGGAGGCAGCGGTGATCGGCATTCCCTCAGTCGAGTGGGGCCAGACCGTCAAGGCTTACCTCGTGCTGCGTCCCGGCGAAAGGGCCAGCGCCAAGGACATCCAGGAGTTCTGCCGCACGCGTCTCGCAAGCTTCAAACGGCCCGAGTCGATCGAGTTCATTGACGCGCTGCCGAAAAATGCCCTTGGTAAAATCCTGCGCAAGGAGTTGCACGAGCAGAATCAGGCGCAAGCTTGAGCCTGTATCGTAGCCTTATTAGGGAAACGCTTGGCCTACGGATATCGAAAATAGGCTGGAATTGTGGCGAAAAACTCCAAACGCTCACGCGCCAAAGAAAGCCCCAATAACCCCTCGCATAACGGCGGGGGCCGACATTCGAAGCGTGGAGCGTCAGCCGATGGCACTATCTCGATTGCGCGCAGTGACCATCATATCGTGGCAACGATCGCGCGTCCCGCGTCGGCCAATCGCGTCAGTGCCGCGATGGCGCAGCGGCTCATCGAGTTGGCGGAAGAGGCCGAGGACGATCCAAGCGTCTATGCGCTTGTTATCACCGGGGCTGGCGCGGAATTCTGCGCCGGCTTCGATCCTGACGTCGATCCACGCGTGGTCGAAACTCTCGCTCTGATTTCCAAACCGACGCTGGCACTGATCAACGGCGACGCGCTCGACGAAGGCCTCGAGCTCGCGATGGCGCTCGATCTGCGCGCAGCCGCGCCTTCATCGCGCTTCGCCCTCAGCCAGCTCGAGCGGGGCACGTTGCCATGTTTCGGTGGCACCCAGCGCCTGCCACGCCTGATTGGTGCTGCTCACGCGCTGCGCATGATTCTTACGGGCACCGCGCTCGATGGGCGTGAGGCGGTGCGCCTCGGACTGGTGACTTACCTCGGCAAGAGCCGTGCGGACCTCGATCGGCTCGGCCGCGAACTCGCCGCGACGCTTACCAGCCGCGGTCCGCTTGGCACCCGGATGGTTAAGGACGCCGTCAGGAATGGTTATGATATGACTCTGGATCAGGGCATTAGGCTTGAAGAGGATCTCTATGCCTTGCTACAAACCACTGCCGACCGCGCCGAAGGCGTCCGCGCTTTTCTGGAAAAGCGCAAACCGCTCTTCAAAGGCGCGTGAGTAAAACATCAACTTCAGGAGCTCTCATATTCTAATGGCTAATCAGCTCGGTAAAGTTTATATCTGTAGCAAATGCGCTTCGCAGGTAATTGTGACTAAAGGCGGCACCGGCTCGCTCAAGTGCTGCGGCGTCCCGATGGAACAAAAGAAGTAAAGCTGCCTCCGGCGCCATTCGTCGCCGGAATAGCGAGTACGTCCGAGGTGTTGGGAATCATTATCGCTGGCCTGATCGCCGGATGGCTGACCGGCAAACTGATGCGTGGCCGCGGCTACGGCATCATCGCCGATATCCTCCTGGGATTGGTAGGCGCGGTGATCGGCCAGGCGATTTTCGCTCGTCTCGGCGTGTTGGTCTATGGAAGGATTGGCTTTATTGCGATGGGAGTAGTGGGCGCCGTTATCTTGGTCGCGATCATTCACCTGATCCGCGGCCCCGACTATCGCACGACGTGATTTGCTTTCAATGATTGCGCCGTCCAAGCGATTCGGAACTTCAATCCACCTTGGCGTATGACATTAACACCTCGTTATCCAGCAGTTCCTGAGCCACAATCCCAAGCCGAAACTACATGGTGTTGAAGCCGTCGCGGCTGAACAGCACCCGTTCCTCGCCGAGACGTTCACGCAAAGCTGTGAGCAATACTGCCTCTGCTCCTGGCTTGAACCATTCGACATAGCCCAATTGCACGTAAAGCTCGCCTATTCCCAATGCGCGTGATCGGCGACCGTTCGCGCCGTCGCCATCAAAATAGGTATCCACAATCACACGATCAGCCACCTCATCTGCTATCGAGGCGAAATGTTCGGGATCGTTCGGCATCATCGGCGCGATTGCCATCTGCGTGACGATGCCTGCTGATCGTAAGCGCCGCATTGCCGCGATCCGGCGCATCACCGACGGCGAAGTGG
>DATJUF010000327.1:0-10479 GCA_035502655.1 Binataceae bacterium (SeqCode) | reverse complement strand
TGCGAGATCTCTGATGTCCGCGCCCGATCTACCTGATCGACGGTGACAAACTGCTTCGCCAGCAGCGGCTCGACGCGATGCAGGTTATTGTTCGCATAATTCCATTCAGCTGTTGCGCGGCTCACCGCCTCCTGCGCGTTTGTTACGTCGGCTCTGGCCTGATCCACGGCCGCCGCCCATCGGCTTACATCTGCTTCGGTACTGTGGATGTTCGCCTCCGCAACGGATACGGCACTGACCTGAGCCGCAATTCTTCTGCGCTCGTCCGAGACCTGTCCTTCGAGCGTGGCCTGCTCGGAAATTGCTTTCCCCAGTGCATACCGATACGGCCGGTCATCGATTTCGAAAAGGAGGTCTCCCTTCTTCACGAACTGGTTATCGCGCACATTTAGATGGATGAGCGGACCTTCCACCTGCGGCGCGATTCCAATAAAGTTGGCGAGAATCTCGGAATCGTCGGTGCGCGGATAGTAGTTCGTGTGATCGACCACCACCAGTCCTGATACGATTGCGGCCGTCACGATCAGAGCGCTGAGAATGCGGCCAATCCAAATTCCGATCTTGTTATTGCCAGCTGGCTGCATGCGTGTTCCTCCCTACCGAAAAAAGGCGAGCCACAGCGCAAACGTGAACAATGCGGTGAGGCTCGGATAGGTCAATATGGGTAGCGCGAGCAAAACATGAGCGCGCAGCAGCAGCCAGCGGGCCGCAACCGTGATTATCAGGCTCAACGCCACGCACAGTAGCCAGGCCGGAAAGAAGGAACCCAGAATGTCGAAGGACGGAGCCCGACTGCAGCTCGAGGAGAGCATTACCGCGAGCAACAACAGCGTAAACCTTGACAGGCGGCCTGCATTCGCGATCATGGGCGAGAGCTCCTCGTGTTGGCTTGAATCGCATCGCCTGTTCGGAATGCGAGATCCGCAAGCGCCGCCAGCACCTGGGTGCGGGCCAAAATCTCGGTCGATCGCGCTTGAGCCAGAACCTTCTGCGCGTTGGTGACGTCCAGCAGGTTGCGCACGCCGTAGCTGTAGGACTCCAGCGCGGCACTGTAGGACTGCGTCGCGGAGGTCATCAACGCGGCGGCGGCTTCCCGCTGCCGGAACGCGGTGTTCAAGTTCGAATACGCCGTCCAAACCTGGTCTTCAATCTGATCGCGTGCGGCGCTGACTTGTGCCTTCGCCTGCCGGAGATGAGCCTCGGCTTGCGCGAGCCGGCTTCGTCGCGCGCCTCCGTCGAACACGGTCCAGTTCAGGCTCGCCGTCAGGCCGCCGGTCAAACCTGTGGTGTGTCCCCACGGAAGATTCTGCTGCATAAGGTACAAGGATTGTGCACTCGGGGCGGCGCTCACACTCAGGCTCGGAAAGAAAGCGGCCCGCGCCTGTTGCTGCTCTGCGTCGCCCAGGCGAACGCCGGCGATCTGCGCTAGAAGATCGGGACGCTGCTCCAGCGCCCGATGAATCGCTTGCTCCGCGGTATCGGCTATGGATTCACTCGCCGGCACCTCGCTCAGCGCTTGCACGCGAAAGCGTGTGCTGGCGGGCGCGCCGAGAACAGTTGCGAGGTCGCCCCGCGCGATTTCCTCGGCCCCCAATACTGCTTGTAGATCGTATTGCGCCTGCGCGGTGGCGCTGCGCGCTTCCAGAACGTCAGGTAGTGTCGCTAATCCATTACGAAGACGCTCTTCGGCAGCCTGCTGCACGGCCTGTGCATTCACCAGGCTGGCTCCCGCAGCTTCTTCTTGTCCTGCGGCATTCAGCAGCCGATAATAGGCCTGCGAAACTTCGTAGATCAGTTGCCGGTGAACGTCGTTAAAGCCAAAGTTCGACACGAGCAGGCGCGCACTTTCGGCGTTGATCCGACCGCGCCGCGCTCCGAAGTCGAAAATCGTGTAGTTCAGATCGAGCGTGAGCTGAAAAGAAGCGATGTTCTGGCGATAGAACCGCGCACCGAGTGCTGCCTCGTCGCGATCCGCACCGGCTAATGCCACGGCCGCCAGCGTCGGAAACAACTCACTGCGGGCGATTCCGAGGGCTGCGGCTTGGGCCCGGGCGCCTTCCCAAGCGACACGCGTCTCCGGATTGTGTGCTTCAGCCAAGTCGATCAACTCGGCCAACGAGTAGATCTTGTCGGGCTCGATGGGAGGTCCCGGTGCGTGAATCTGCCGGTCGCCGATTATGATTTGCCGCTCGTCGGGTGAACGCCAGGGGTGGTCAGGTGAAACGGGCGGAGACTGAGCTAAGAGTCGGCTGACAACGATCAAAAGTACAACTGTAATGGTCGTTCGCGCCAGCATTCGATGATCGGGACACATGTCGCGATATTTGAGAGCCCAGTTGCTCAATTCTGTATAAAAAGAACTCGCACTCATGAGTTTTGTTGGTCCCCTGGAACTGTTCTTGGCGACCAACAAATACACTTGCGCCCCGCTCTCTTCCTCAGAGGACACGCGCTGAAATGATCAAGAGAAGTCTGATCGCGCTAACGATGTTCGTAGGATTCACATTGATAACCGGCAATCGGGGGGCATGACCAGCGACCAAACTACATCAAAGGGCGCGCGGCTGTGGAAGAGTCGATCATGAAACTGCGGCTGAGATCGTTTCCGGTTTTTCGCCAAGTGGTCTTTGGGAAAGCAACGGCATTGTTCTTTCGACTGGATTGGCGGGGTTGACCTCGCAAACGCCGCTCATCGAGCCCCATCGAACTCATTTGTATTGCCGGAGACGAACAACAATTTCGGCGAGATGGGCGGGCCAATGAATATTGAATTGATGGTATTCGAACATTACCGAATCCACGTGATCGAACTATGGCCGGACGGACCGAGGAAGCAAGCGGGGCTCGCTTCAGCCAGGTCTGTTCTCGAGCGCATGGTCCGGACGATGCCCGAAGGGTTTTCATTCGCGTGCGCGATCTGCGCCAGCGGGCGGCAGGCCGTGACGGAGATGCCGAGCAATGCGGTAATTCATAAGCTGCGCTCGACCCTCGCCGCGTGACTCACGGCCAGCCTGTGTGGAAGACAACGAGCGGAAACTCTTTATCCAATTAGTCGTCGATCACTTCCTGCCGAACGGACAATCAGATCGATCTTTTCTTTAGCAGCCCGTTTCTAAAACCTCGGTTTTGACGGGCTGCTAGGACCGCGAGTATAGACTGCGGCTTAGAAAGGCGCTCCGCACGGGTTCGCTATGAGCGCAGTGGAGCGCACGGGTGTATCGTGCCTGACTGCCACTGGCACCGATTGTTCTCGGGGGATTTACAAGTCGATAATCCCGGGCTTTTGAGCCGTATCGTAACGGCAGGGGTCCGGCCAATAGCTCAAAGCTTGTCTGGCTGTTCAAGAGACAGCCAAGTCACTATTTTGATAGAGTCCATCCGCGTGGCGGGAGCGCTTTCCTCCAATAAAGCGCGCGGCGTTTCGCTCTTTTTCAGTGAACGCTGCCATGCGCCCGCATAAAGTTCCGTTTGGCAGCTAATGTTGGCCGATCGGCCATTGAACATTGAAGGAGAACGGTCTGTGTTTAATAAACGAGTGGTATTTGCATGCGCATCGCTACTTACGATGTTTTTGGGGCTCAGCGCCTCGGCTTCCGCGCAAGAGGAATCAACGCCGCGTTATGAAGTCGGCCTGAATTATTCCTGGTTGCACGTGAACTCTGCGAATTATGACTACCAGCGAACGGGAAACGGCGGCTCTGGATATTTCTTGTACAACCTTACGCCGATGGTTGGGCTGGTGGGCGACTTCGGCGGATATGCCAACATGCGAACGGCAATCAACGACAAGGCGCTCACGTACCTGTTCGGACCGCGTTTCACCTGGCGCCATTCCCGTTGGAACCCCTATGCGCAGTTCCTGTTCGGCGGCGCGTATGCATGGAGTGGCCCGAACGGTAATTCCAACACACAAAACGCCTTCGCGATGGCCTCCGGCGGGGGATTGGACTATGTCCTAACCCAGCACATCGCCATCAAACCGATTCAAGTGGAATACGTGATGACGCAGTTCGATAGCGCGAATCTCGGCGGTTCGACCAGGGGCTTCGGCAATCACCAGAATGACGTTCGTTATTCAGCGGGCGTGGTCTTTCGATTGGGCGAAAAGTAAGCCGAGCTGAGGCGAACGGGTAATGCGCAAACTAAGGCCGACCGGGGCTATCGGACTCGCCATAGCGCTCGGAACGTTGGCAGGATGTGGGGGCAGGATCAGGTGTCCAAGTTATTACGTCCTGAACGTCCCCGCTCCACCTTCTGCGCGTAACAGTTCGAAGCCGATACTCGGTCCAGTTGCAGTCCGTGAATTTAGCGCTCCAAGCTACCTGAGAAGCGGTGCCATTTTGTACCGGCCGTCACCAGAGCAAATTGGACTTCTATCAGTTTCATCACTGGGCCGAAGACCCCCGGCGAGTGGTCACCGCGCGGCAATGGTCGAGGGTATACAGGCTCGGGGACTTCTCAGTTCCGTAAATATATTCGACGGCCGGGGATCCCGGAATATCTGGTCACTGGAACGCTGGATTGCCTCGACGAGGCTGAGCAGGGCGCGAATGTCTCCGTCGAAGTCAGCTTGTCGGCACGGTTAATCAAGTTGCAAACAGGCGATGTGCTCTGGCACGACAGGGCGTCGAAAACGACCAAGCTGGATCAGCGATCAGTTCCAGGTATGTGGCCGAAATATCTCGCGATTTGACGGATGCCGTCGACGGCCTGGTTTCGTCTATGCAGGATCGCGTCACTGCCTCGTCGGCATCAGCTAGTAGCGCGACCCAAGAGTAGTAGGCCGCCACACGTTCAAGGAGAGTTCGTAATGCCTGACTCAACGGATTCGGTTCAGAAACATCCGGCCTTAGTGCCACGTTTGAAACGGTTGGTGGTCCCGGTAGCAATTTTACTGATGGCCGTCGCGATTGTGTTTCTGATTGCCGGCAACTGGAACGCTTGGGCCAGCGAGCGGGCATCGCAGGAAACCGACGATGCCTACACACGGGCGGACCTGACGCCCCTGAGCACGAAGGTAGCAGGACTGGTAGCCATGGTAGCCGTTTCCGACTATCAACCGGTCAAATCGGGAGATCTGCTCGTACAGTTACGGGATGACGATTTTCGCGCGCAGGTGCAGCAGGCAGAGGCAGGCGTCGCCTCAGGCGAGGATGCGCTGATCAACAATCAGCGGCAAAAAGAATTGCAGGACGCCCGCATCGTCCAGGCAGAGGAAGGAATCCGTGCCGCAGAAGCAGACATCACGGCGGCGGAGGCCGGGATTGAGGCTGCAAATTCGGCGATCGCTAGCGCGCGCAGCGGTATCGACGGGGCCAAGGCGGACGTAGAGCGTACGTCGTTGGAGCGTCGTCGACAGGAAGCGCTGATTGCAACCGAGTCGGCAACGCGACAAAAGCTCGAGCAGGCGGTTGCGGACGCACAGCGCTTCCAGGCACAGCTTGCAAGCCGACAGGCTGAACTTGCAGCGGCAACGGCTCAATTGTCCAGCCGCCAAGCCGATCTGCTGCGGGCGCGAGCTGAGCTGGGAAGCAAAAAGGCCGAACTCGAAGCGCAGAAACGTCAGCGTGCGGTGCTGGACTCGCAAGAACTTCTGCTGTACGCCGATCTGAACGCGAAAAGAGCTTCGCTGGCCCTTGCACGGACCAACTTGGGATACACGCGAATCGTGGCGCCGGAAAACGGCATTGTCAGTGAGCGCAAGGTGCGCCCCGGGCAACTGGTCAGTCCGGGCACTCAAGTTATCTCACTCGTTCAGCGCGACATTTGGGTAGATGCGAATTATAAGGAGACCCAGGTCCGTCACATCCACGCGGGCGACCCCGCCGAAATACGGGCGGATGCATTTCCTGGAGTAATGTTTCGAGGCAAGGTCGATGATGTGTCTCCCGCCAGCGGCTCGCAATTCGCGCTCCTGCCGCCCGATAATGCGACGGGCAATTTCACAAAGGTGGTGCAACGAGTCCCGGTGAAAATCGTGTTGGATCCTGGCCAGACAGGCGCAGAGCGATTGCGGCCGGGGTTATCTGTGATCGCCACCGTTCGGACGAACGGCACCGGCCAGTGACGGAGATACTCGTATGACCGCGGCTCCCCCGGTGCGTCCATCAGCGGCCCAAGCCGCGCCCCCAGCGCAATCCGTAGAGACCCAACTGAAAACCAACCCGTGGCTCGGGATCTTGGGCGTCTTTCTGGGCGCGGGAATAGCCACCCTAAACTCGCGCTTACTCAGTGTCGGCCTGCCAGACCTCCGCGGCGTCATGGGCTTCGGTTTTGACGAAGCATCGTGGATTCCCACCGCGCTCAACATGGCGACCATGTTCAGCGGCGTATTCGTCTGTTTCTTGAGCGTCTTGTTCGGCCCGCGCAGGATTCTCCTCCTCGCGGCCACCATCTTTGCAGTCGCTTCGGCACTGCTTCCTTTTGCGCCGAACTACTGGGGAATGCTGATCTTGGTTGTGATTGCCGGTCTTGCTTCGGGCACTTTCTACTCTCTCACGATGACTTTCGTGTTGAGCGCCCTTCCCAAGCGGCTGATCATCTTCGGGATCGCAGCGTATGCGGCCGACATTGTTTTCGTCAGCAACATCGCATCCGTTCTCGAAGGTTGGTACGTCGAGTATCTATCCTGGCACTGGATCTTCTGGACTGCCGCGGTGGTCACGCCGTTGATGATGCTCTGTATTCATTTCGGAATTCCACAACGGCCTATCGGAGACCTGAGGCCCAGTTGGCGCGGCTTCGCATATTTCAGTTGTGGCCTTGCCCTTCTTTACGGTGCTCTGGACCAAGGGGAGCGGCTGGATTGGTTGAACTCCGGCGTAATCGTCGCGATGCTTGCCGGCGGCGTTTTCCTCGTGGCGGCGGCAGCGGCGAGACGGTTAATTCAACCGAACCCCACCTTAAATCTTGCTTTTCTCAACGGGCGCAACATCATCATCCTTGCCGTATCGATTTTCGTATTCAAGTTTACGCACCTGGCTACGATTGTGCTCATCCCGGGGTTCCTGGGCAACATCCAACATTACCGGCCTCTCGAGACTGGTCACGCACTCGCCTGGGTAGCGGTGCCGATGTTCGCTGTCGTCTGGCTGGTCGCGTCTCTAGTGATCCATACGAACTCGCGACTGATTCTGGCCTCCGGGCTCACCATAGCTTCCGTGGGCGGCTGGATGTGTGCGCATCTCGACTCTTCCTGGGCGGGAATTAGCTTCGAGACCATCGAGCTTCTTTTGGCGGCCGGGTTCGCTTGCAGTTACGTTGGGTTGGTTAGCTCCATTGTTTTGGAAGGGCTCGAAGCGGGCGCTTTGTCTAATGCCGCCAATGCTGCCACTTTCTCCGGGCTCATGCACTTCATCCGCATTTTCGGTGGCCAGATCGGCGTAGCGGTGATGATACGTTTCGTTTCAGTGCGCGAGCAGTTTCATTCGAACATGCTCGGACTGAACGTGGAAATCGGCAATTGGCTTACGGACGAACGCCTGCGGATGCTCAGCGGAGGATTGTTTCCGGGTTCGACGGGATTAGAGCAAGCACAACATCGGGCGGTGGTCATTCTGACCCAACAATTGCGGGCCCAGGCCTACACGCTGGCAATATCGGACGGATTCATTCTCGTTGGTTGGACGGTGGTCGCTTATCTATTGCTGATGTTGTGCCTGAGGCCGGCAAAGTTCAGTTACAAGGACCTGAGGTCAATGCAATGAAACTTAGAATTTCGCTTCGGATCTTGGCGATCGGAGGTCTTAGTGTGTTTCTAGCCGTCCCTGAGCACGCTGCTGACATCCGGCGCCTCACGCTGACAGAGGCCGTTCACCTTGCGATCGCCCAGAACCGGTCGCTCAAGATAGCGCGTCTGAAGGTAGTTGAGAACGAGGAGAAGAAGGCTGGCGAGCATTCGTCGTATTTTCCCAAGATTACGAATCAGTCGAACGTGCTGCACGTCACTGAATTGCAAAATATTGGGATCCCGGCTGGCGCATTGGGCGTTGTCGAGGGGGCATTGGTTCCCTCGCGCGGGGTTACCCTTCCGCAGGGCCAGAACACGTTTTTCACCAGTGGAACTCAGCTTTCGCAGCCACTCACACAGTTGATCCGCATCCATGCCGCCAACCGGATGGCCGCCGCTGAAGTCGCCAGTTCACGCGACGATCTCAAGAATGCAGAGAACGACGTAGCGCTGGAAGTGCATACGCTTTACTACGGCATCCTGGTCGCCCGTCTTCAAAAGCAGGCAGCCGACCAGCGGACCACCTATGCGGAAGACAATCTACGCGAGAGCGAGGACGACGTACGTAACGGGAGTGCGCTGAAAGTGGCTGCGATCCAAGGCCGCGCGGGGTTGCTCGAAGGCGAGCAGGCCGTGCTCACTGCGGAACTTCAGCTTTCTGATTTGACCACTGAACTGAACGACCTCCTGGGGCTTCCGCTCGACACGCAACTCGACCTTGATCCGGCGGTGCCATCCAGTTTCGACCAGCGGCCGCGCGAAGAGTATGTCCAAACCGCGTGGTCGGAGAACCCGGAAATCTTGGCTGCTGAAGAGGCCGTCAAAAAGGCGCGGGCCAGCGTTGCCGCCGCGAAATCGGCTTACCTTCCCGACATCACGGCTTACGCGCGCCAGAGCTACCAGGACGGTGTCCCATTTCTGGTGCGTAATTTCGGCACTTTCGGTGTCAGTCTCGATTGGGACGTATTCGATTTCGGCAAGCGCCGCGCAGCCGTGCGCGAGCGCGGCGCACAATTGGCGGAGGCCGAAGAGAACGTCACACGGTTAAAGGAAGAGGTCGCCGTTAAGATCGAGCGAAGTTATAACAAGTTGGAACGAACCAAACATTTGGTCCAGGTAGCAGACCAGATGGTCAAACTGCGGCAGGAAAGCGAACGATTGGCACAGAACCAAGTGACACAGGGAGAGGTGCTGGTATCGGAACGGCGCGAAGCTACCGCCGAAACATATAAGGCCAAGGCTGATTATCTTCAGGCGAGCTTGGGATACCTGCTTGCCTGGGCGGAGCTGGAGCAAGCCGTCGGGCGCACGCCTGGCCTCTAACCCTCGAATCCCGCCACAGGAGCATCAGATGGAGGTCGAACAAATTATGACGCCAATCCTTCCGACGATTAATGCCTTGTTAAACGCGACCGCCGCCGTTCTTCTCATCTGCGGCTACATTCTTATCCGGCGCAAGCGTGTCCAGCAACACCGTAGGGTTATGATGAGTGCGTTTTTCGTATCCTGCACGTTCCTCGTCTGCTATCTGGTCTATCACGCGCAAGTTGGTTCGGTGCCGTTCCGCATGAAAGGCGCCATTCGGACTGTTTACCTGGGTATCCTAGCCACCCACACGACGTTTGCCGCCGCAGTGCCCGTACTCGCGACACTAACGCTCCGGCGAGGCCTCACCGCTCGCCCGAACTCCCACCGCCGGCTCGCCCGCTGGACTCTGCCCATTTGGCTGTACGTCAGCGTCACTGGCGTGGTGGTGTATCTAATGCTCTATCACCTGTAGCTCTCCCACTGGGAGCAGCTTCTGGTTGGCTGGTATGATGCTCGTCACGCTTGCCATCGCCTGACGTGCTTCGGGTCGGTTGTTCCACGGCACACTGTGGCGGCGGCCGCGTGTGCGGCATTCATATTGGCCGCGAATGGGCCACATGGGCGCGTTATGCATAAGGTTGCACCACCAGAAGCCCGCACGTTCGATTCCGATTTGAACTGTTTGTGCCCACGTATTTCTGCAATAAGGGTGAGCCTTCGGCCCCAACGACAGGGCGCGCGGAGAGTGCGGACGAGCCGGCCTTTGATCGTTAAGAAAACGTGATTGTGAACGAGATGGGATAGTGATCGGAAGCATGGATATCACCGTGTACAAGCCCTCGGTCAGCTTCGATCGGGCCGGAAAGAAAAGCCCAGTCGATGGATCGCGGACGTTGGAACCACCAGCGTGCAGGTGTTGTGTGAGGGGATGGCAGCTTGATCGCACTTCGGAAATCAAGGCGCTGAATTGCGCCGACCCCAAGAGCGCTCGAAGCATCAAAATTAAGATCGCCGGCAACCAGCACTGGTGACTGAGGCGCGAATTTAGCGGCATCCAGCAGAACCTCTTCCAATTGCGCCTGCCGAAGATCGCTGTTTCCGCGGCTTTCTAAGTGAAGATTGTAGACGGTGAGTGTTTTTTCGCCATGAGCAATGTCTGCTACCAGTGCCATGCGTCCGCCGATTCGCTCCTGAAATGGCTCTGTACGCGGTAGAAACCATCTGGGTCGCCAGAAGGTTGATTGGCGTCGATATCGGATCACCCGCGGATTCATTAGACGGTATCGCGACAAGGTGGCTTGGCCGTGGTAAGCAGGGGACGTTCGCGAACCTTGCGTCAACTCCTCAAATTCGCGTCCGAATACGTAGTTCATTTGCAGCCGCCGCGCAATTTCCTCCGCGACATTGAGGCGTCCGGTTCGTCGTGCGTTCAAGTCCACCTC
>DATJUF010000326.1:0-5386 GCA_035502655.1 Binataceae bacterium (SeqCode) | reverse complement strand
CCCCATCCAGCCGGCGATTATGCGGCATGCGCCTGCAAGGCTTTCAGTTCCCGCTCGATCTTTTCGATCGAAAAACGGAACGCCGAGTCATTCGCGATCCGCCGCGCAATCAGATTGTACGCATGGATCACCGTCGAATGGTCGCGGCCAAACGATTCGCCAATCGCCGGAAACGAGCTATCCGTCATCTTGCGGCACAGGTACATCGCCACCTGGCGGCAGAACGCAATATGTTGCGTGCGTTTCTTCGATTTCAGGTCGGTCAGCTTGATATGGAAAAAATCGGCCACGGTCCGCTGGATCGCTTCGATATCCGGCTTGGCCGCCTGCGTCCGAATCAGGTCGCGCAGCGCCTGTTTTGCGAATTCCAGCGTAATCGCCGCCTTATTGCTCATCGAGGCCAGCGCTGCCAGCCGGGTTAAACAGCCTTCGAGTTCACGCACGTTTGACGACACGTTCTGTGCGATGTACATCGCCACTTCGGGCGGCAGCGGCAAATCCTCGAGCGCGGCTTTTTTCTGGATTATCGCGACCCGGGTCTCCATGTCGGGTGGCGCAATATCGGCGATCAGCCCCGATTCGAAGCGGTTGCGCAGCCGTTCCTCCAGGCCCGGAATATCCCGCGGCACTTTGTCCGACGTCAGCACTATCTGATGGCGATCGGAATGCAGCGAATTGAACGTATGGAAAAATTCCTCCTGGGTCCGTTCGCGCCCCGCCAGAAACTGCACATCGTCCAGAATCAGCGCATCGACGCGCCGGAACTTATCCTTGAACTCGCCCATCTTGTCGCGCCGGATCGACGTGATTAGCTCGTTCATGAAGACTTCAGCCGGCATGAACAGCACTTTGCTGCGCTGCTTGCTCGTGCACCACAGATGCTGCCCGATCGCGGTCGCGAGATGGGTCTTGCCCAGCCCGACTCCGCCATAAACAAACAATGGGTTATATTTTTCGCCAGGCTGATTAGCTACTGCTACCGCCGCGGCATGCGCGAACTGGTTGCTCGAACCCACCACGAATTCAGGAAATGTATAGCGCGGATTAAGCTGCGGATGCGTTTCGCGGCGCACGCTCTCCGTTGCTACCGGCGCCACGGGCGCGGGCGGGGCCTGCGCCTTGCCGTTGGCGGCTGGGGTGACAACGCCGCTTTCCTTGCCGAGCGTGAGTTTTATCTCCAGAGGTTCGCCAACTTCGGCTGAGAGCGACTCCCGCAGCACTTCGATATAACGGTCATGCACCCAATCGCGGAAAAAACGGTTGGGCGCCTCGATCGTTGCCGTGCGATCTTCGACCCCGAGAAATGTCAGCGGTCCAATCCACGTTTCGTAACTGACCTGGCCCAGCGATCCACGTAAGCGCTCGGTGGCCTTGCTCCACAAGCCGTTCATCCTTGTCCCCCTCCGATTGATTTGATGCCCATGTTGCAGGCAGTCCCCAATGTTGTTCGCGACACCAACTTACTCACAGCCTTATAAACACCTGTTGATAACCTCATATTTCACCGTTATGTACAGGTTATGGATCGTTTTTCAGCAACGCCTATCAACTTCGCTGGCCGCCAGCCGGTCCGCTTCCATTCACTTCGATGTTCCGAAAAACTTAGTTTGCCGTGCCGATAGGCCACGATTAATGCCCGCTCTCAGACGGCGCTCGCGCGCTGCGTCCATCCCCGGGTAACGTGCGAAGCCAATGGGATAGATTCTTTTGCGAGGCCATTCAAGAGAGCGGCTGATTGCATCCTAAAGTGAGTCGATTTTGTTACTAAATTTAGTTGGCAAATTTTTTTTGATTTTGATCTTGCGCCGAAGTATTTTTCTGTTCTCTCGCAAAATGGCTCCTGGAGCCATGATCTGGGATCGTCGCGATAAGCCTGCTCACGCCCTTCCTTCGCCGCACTTGCTCGTGATCTTTGAACGGAGCATTACAATGATATTTGCGCGGAACGGAAACTAGATAATGCCTATCACAGACAAAAACTCGGCCGGCCTCTACGATCGCGCGCTCCGGCGCATCCCGGGCGCAGTCAATTCGCCGGTTCGCGCATGGCGCGCCGTCGGCCGCACTCCATTGTTTATCGCGAGTGGCAAAGGACCCTTCGTCTTCGACGCTGACGGCAATCGTTTTATCGACTATGTTGGTTCTTACGGTCCGGCTATTCTTGGCCACGCTCATCCGCAAGTCATCGCCGCCATTGCTGAGCAGGCCGCGCGCGGCTTCGGCTTCGGCGCCCCCACCGAGCTTGAACTCGAACTGGCCGATCGCATTGCCGCGGCGATCCCGGCGGCCGAAAAAGTCCGCCTGGTCAATTCCGGCACTGAAGCAGGCATGACCGCCCTGCGCCTCGCCCGTGCTGCTACCGGACGTCCTGCGATTATTAAGTTTGACGGCTGCTATCATGGCCACAGCGATTCTTTGCTTGTCCGTGCCGGCTCCGGCCTGATGACCCTCGGCGTGCCCGACAGTGCCGGCGTGCCCGAAGCCCTCGCCAGCCTCACCCGCGTTGCCCCCTTTAATTCGCTCGCGGCGGCCGAGGCCTATTTCGCCGCAGCTCCCACCAGCATCGCAGCAGTTATAGTCGAACCGCTCGCCGCCAATATGGGTGTGGTGCCACCGGCGCCAGGCTTTCTGCGTGACTTGAGCGCAATCGTTCATCACTACGGCGCACTGCTTATTTGCGATGAAGTCATCAGCGGCTTTCGTTTACGCTACGGCGCCGCGAGCGATCTTTATGGCGCCGAACCCGATCTTATTATGCTCGGCAAAATTATCGGTGGGGGCCTTCCAATCGGCGCCATCGCTGGCCGCGCCGCCGTCATGGACTTGCTCGCGCCGCTCGGCCCGGTCTATCAGGCCGGTACACTCTCCGGTAATCCCCTCTCCGTTCGCGCCGGTCTCGAAACCCTGAAAATACTCGCAGCTCATGGCGTCTACGATCGCCTCGAAAATTCCGGCGCCCGGCTTGAAGCGGGCCTGCGCGGCGCCCTTGGCCGCAGCGGCGTGCGCGGATCTATCAACCGCGCCGGATCCCTGTTAACTCTTTTCCTCGGTGTGGATAGAGTGACTGACGGCGCGAGCGCGCGCCAGTCCGACGCCGCACTTTTCAGCCGTTACTTTCATCGCATGCTCGAACACGGCATCTATCTTCCGCCTTCTCAATTCGAGGCGATGTTTCTTTCGCTGGCGCATACTGACGCCGAACTGGATGCTACTATCGATGCCGCTGCGGGCGCTCTGGCGGCGCTCACGTGATGGCGTCCAAAGATTCTCTCGATTGCGCTCGCCTGCGGGGAGATGGGTGCGGGGCTGCCAGCATCTGAAGCATCCATGAATGGCGTTCAAGGACCTTCGGACGGCACCCGGCCTCCGCTCCCGCGCGGCACCGGTGACCTGCTTCGCTTTGCCGCGATCGGCCTTGAATTCTTCTCGCCGATCGTGGCCGGCATCCTCGGTGGTTACTATCTTGGCGAATATCTTCACATGCCTTGGATCGGTTTGATCGGCTTGATCGGCGGCGCGGCCATGGGCTTCTACCGCCTGATCGTCGAAGTCCGTGCCTTCATGAATAGGCCGCACTGACAGGTTCGCTGCGAACCCGAGCAGCTACCAGCGGAGCCGAAGGCGCAGCGAGCAAACGAGTCCGCGAGGTGCGTTACAAAGATATGAGCCGGCGAACCATCCGCTTGAAGAATCTGAGGCGCAACAAAGTCGGAGTCAGCGAGATGCATCAAGCCGGTCCGCTGGCCGGCTGTATCCAACTCGGACCATGAGGAATCTGGAAAACGATGAACTGGACGCTTCCCACCATCGCCGGGATTCAGCGCGTCAACGCGATCCTCGCCGCCCTGCTTGCGCTGATCCTCACTCTGACGATGTCACCGGGCGCCGGTATCGCCGTGATACTCGGCGCTGCCGTGATGATGATGAACCTCTACATGCTCGCTATCCTGGGCCGCTTTATCCTGGGAATCGCGCAGCAAGGAGGCTCGGGCGCCATTGGCGCGGCCCTCGCCCCGCTCAAGATGGTGCTGATCATCGGCTTGGTTTATGTGATTATTAGCTCGGGCCGTATCGACCTGCCAGGTTTCACCGCCGGTCTGTTGACACAGCTCGTTGCGGTCTTTATTGAAACTTGGCGTGTCTCCTTAACACCGAACCTGGTGCAGAGCGAGGCGCCGCGGCAAATTGAACCGTAGGACCGCCAGGAGGAGCAGCAGGATTGCATCCGATTAACTTCTACTACGCCTTCGCGCAGGCGCTGCATTTGCCGCCCGTGGTGGCCGGCACCTGGCTGGTGATGGTGCTCCTGCTCGTCTTCGGCTATACGGCGCGCCGCGCCCTTGAGGCCGCCTCCGATCCGCTCACTCCAGACACTGGCATCACCTTGCGCGGCGCCGGCGAAGTGATGGTCGAATGGCTCGATAATTTTGTTGCCGGTGTCTCCGAGATGCACGGGGCGCGCCGCTACGTGCCCTTCTTCGGCAGCCTGTTTATGTTCATCCTGGCCGCCAATTTCCTTGGGTTAATCCCCGGGATGGAGCCGCCGACGCACGATACCGACCTGACTTTCGCCCTCGCGATTATCTGCTTTTTCTTTTACATCGTGCAGGGATTTATTTATCAGGGTCCGAAATATCTGCTGAGTTTCCTTGGCCCGATCTGGTGGCTCTCATGGTTCTTCGTCGTGATCGAGGTGGCCGACAATCTTTTCCGGCCCTTCTCGCTCGGCATCCGTCTGTTTGCCAATATGTTCGCCGATCACGAAGTGCTGAGGCTGTTCACCGGGCTGACCAAACTGGTGATCCCGCTGGCCTTCTACGCGCTGGGCTCGATCGTCTGCGTCGTACAGGCCCTGGTTTTCACGATTCTGGCGATCAGCTACGTCCGCATGGCCAGTGAGACCCATCACTGAATCTTTCGCCCTTGCTCTAATTCAATTTTGATCCTAATCCGCCGCTGGTGCGCGGGCCGGCCGAAGTTGTGGAAGATGATAGAAGGCGCGGTTAAATAGCTCAGGCCCGATGACGCTGGCGCGGTCAAGCCAAGGAGGAACGTAAATGGTTCGCAGGTTCTGGTTTTACGCCACGATGGCGCTCGGGATGCTTCTCGCGTCCCCGCTCGCCGCGATGGCGCAGGAGGGCCCTGGCGGGGGAGTTGCCTTGAAGGGCGGCCTCATCGGGCTCGGGGCCGGCCTCGGCATCGGTATCGCGGCGCTCGGATGCGGTATCGGCCAAGGCAAGCTCGCGGCGTCCGCGATGGAATCGATTGGCCGCAATCCGAACAGCACTAATCAGCTTTTCGTGCCGATGATCATTGGCCTGGCGTTCGTCGAATCACTGACGCTGTACGCGCTGGTCATCGCCTTCATCCTGCAAGGCAAAATCTA
>DATJUF010000325.1:0-8703 GCA_035502655.1 Binataceae bacterium (SeqCode) | reverse complement strand
AGCGTCGCATCCCAGAAAGCCATCGCCGTATTTCGCGCTAGCGGGTGCATGAAACTGACTGAGCCGCCAGCAGCGACTACCTCTATTAGGAGGTCGCTCAGCATATCGCAGGTCTTCGGCGTATCGCGCAAGACTCCGATTGCGAATTTCATTAACAGGCTCTAATGTAGGGCATTAATCCTAACACTTTAGGTATTGCTGTTTGCTCTCAGTGGCTCATCCGCATCGCACACGCCGCTCTAATGCTGATCGCAATATCAGTCTCTATTATCTGTCATCCGCACCGTTCGCGCTCAGCGAATACGCGGCGCTTGGGCGCGAAAGACGGCTTTATCCACTGGACAGGACAGGCAGCCACTATTGTCCATCTATTGGGATAAAACGGCGCGAATCGTAGCCATTGGGTACCTCAGGCTGCCCGTAAAGTTCGACCGCCGGCCCAATCTCCGCCAGTGCGAAGGCCAAGTGCAGCAGGCGATTCCCCTCTGGTGTCAAGCTCTCAAGGGGAAATTCGCTCAGGTAGGCAAGCATGTCGTTAATCCGCGGAAATAGTGCGTTGTAGAGCGCGCGCAATTCCTCGATTGTGCTGGCCAGCCTTCTGGCATGCCGCTCCGCTTCCGTGCGCAGGGCCCACACCTGGGCAATGGGTTCAAGATCGCGAAATTGGTCAGGCAGCGTAACTTCAGGCATGATTCGCCACGCCGTTCCTTCCGGCTTTGCCGCCTTGCTTAGTTGCTCCGATATATTCGGCAAGCACTTTATTGTCGTGGCGCAAAAGAAGCTCCTCGTCCTGGAAGTTGAAATAGGTTTTCGCGCCTGAAGCTATCACTGATTGCGTGTTCTCCATCGTGCTCGCGTCTTCCATGATCAAATCACGGAACGTCACTCGAGCATGCTCCTGGCTGAAGCGTTCTGCGGCATTCCTTGGACGCGGAAAATAGGTCCGCACTTCCCACAATGTACGGTCAACCGCGAGCGGCCAAAAGTTGTAGGTGAAATAGCCGCTGTCGAGCATGTCGATCGTGAAGTTGGGGAAGACTGCGTTGATATCGATTACCCAGTTTGGGCTATTAGCCGGATTCACTCCGGCCGGCGGCTGATGAGCAAAATCGTTCTTGAGCACGAAAGAGGCATAACGGTAGGCGGCGGCTTCGAGCGGCGACGGCTGATAATCAGGATTGGCCGGTAGCGACCATCGCTGATGAAGGTCGAACAATTTGAAGTACAGCGCGTGACTGAAAGGATTTTTTCGGCCCGTGTAGGAATCGCGCGCCGACCGCCGATGAAGAAACGCGACGTGGTAAGCCTCCTTGAAGGCGGCGGATCAACTTCCAATTGCAACCAACCTCAGTGCTCCATTCGTAACAAGTGGCGCCGTTGGCGGCGAACGGATATGCTCCGATCGCATCTGCCCATTTCCCAAGGTACTCGCGCAGGCTTTGCTCCGGTTTCAGATTGATAAAGATAAACCCCTGCCAGGTATCGAGAGTGATCGGCGTGAGCCCGAGGCGTTCCTTGTCAAGATTGAAGAAACTCTTTTCATCGGGAATCGCCAAAACCTCACCATTAAGGCGATAGCACCATCCGTGGAACGGGCAGGTAAACGAATCGGACGATCCTTTGGCCCGCCACTCGACTTTGTTTGAGCGGTGTGAGCAGACATTGTGAAACGCGCGGATTTTACCGTCCTCGCTGCGCACTACCAGTACGGACGTTTTGCCGACTGCAAGATCTTTGACAAAGAAATCCCCCGGCTTTGGGATGCGCTCCTCGCGCCCGAGACAGAGCCAAGTTCGGCGGAAGACCCGGTCGCGTTCAAGCTCGAAGAATTCTGGTGAGATATAGGGCTCTATCGGGACTGGCGCCGTACCCAGTTCCGGATATTGGCTATGCCAGGTACCGCCATTGCCCGAGTTCCGGTTTTTTCCGTTGGATGCCTTGTTAGGCATGGCATTTTACCTCGTAAATTTTTGGTAACCCTCAACTCATTCTGAGGTAGCCTCCGAGCAAATCACCGATCGCTTCTTACTCGGAACGTCCCGTCTGCCTCTTTCCTACTTTCTCTTCCTTAACCCTCAGACGCCGCAGGCGTCAACCCCGTCCATTCGTCCGGCGTCGGCAAGCACCTGTTCGCCTATCTCACGTGCGGTCGCATCTTAGAGTTCACAAATGCGCAAGCGGTTGTTTCGATTAATTTTAATTTTGGCCGCTGCTCGGATCATCGCCGCGACTCGATTGCTCCTTCGAGACCACGGTTGGTCTGTCGAGCATCGCTGAGTAGCTGGTCCGGGACAAACTCAAGGCGCTACGCGACGGCGCCGCGATCGCATCGAAGGGCTCAGTCCATGTGAATCTGGTACGGAATCAGATCAGCGAACGATAAATGAGAGAGCTGTGGAGGACAGGGAGTGTACCGGTCATTCGCCCAGCTTTTTTCAGCAACTTGCTGAAATGCGACTTGGACTGCGGTGGATCGAACTTCGGGCATTGGCAACTTCGCTGAGATATGCTTTTCCAATTGCCATTCGGCACCGATGGAGTCGGCCTATAGAGTCTTGTAGCATCTATAACGTAAACCGTAATGGTCCTTTATATCATATGAGAAGATGGGGATGGCGGATCGGCCGGGGTGCATTGCGAAGCAAGTATTCCTGTCGTTGGTATTTTTGAAAGTTGCGAGCGCTTAAAATCACTCTCGATATTGAATTTACTATCAGGGAAAGAAATTGAAACTGAGCGAAATCGCTGGGAATCTGAAGCTTGCGTTGAATGGTGACGGGGCGGCGGAAATTTTGACGCCTGCGCCAATCGAAACGGCAGGGCGTGGGATGATTACCTTCGCGGCGGGTCCGAAGTATGCGGCGGCGCTGCGCGCGACTAAGGCGGCATGCGCGATCGTGCCGGCGGAACTGGTGAGTGAGGCGCGTTGCGCGACGATCGTCAGCACGAATCCGCCGGCTGATTTCGCGCGAGTACTCGCGATGTTTTTTCCACCATATCGTCCGCCCGTTGGAATTCATCCGACGGCGTGGATTTCGGACGGCGTTACGATCGGCGACGAGGCTTCGATTGGCGCCTATGTGGTAGTTGGGCCGGGCACGGCGATCGGGCGCAATGCGGTAATTCATCCCAATGTGACGATCTATCCGAACGTGACGATTGGCGACGATTTCACCTGCCATAGCCAGGTCTCGATTCGCGAGGGAGTGACTATCGGGAATCGGGTGACGCTGCTCAACGGCGCGGTGATCGGCGCGGAGGGCTACGGCTTCGTCGAGCATGAGGGCGGCTTAATCAGGGTGCCGCAGGCAGGGACGGTTGTGATCGAAGATGACGCTGAGATCGGCGCAAATACGACAGTCGATCGCGCGACGATGGGAGCGACGCTGATTCGGCGCGGAGTCAAGCTGGATAACCTGATTCAGATTGCGCACAACTGCGAAGTCGGCGAATTTTCGCGGATGGCGGCGCAGGCAGGACTCGCGGGATCGGTACGAGTGGGAGCCTGGTGCCAGTTCGGCGGACAATCGGGGTTTGCAGATCACGTCAAAGTGGGCGATCGGACGCGCGTAATGGCGCAAGCGGGAGTGCATAATGAAGTGGCTGCGGATGCGGTAGTGGGAGGTTCGCCGGCGATCGAGATGCGGATTTTCCGGCGGATGGTGGCGGCCGAGCCGCGCCTGCCGGAATTGGCCAGGCGCCTGCGCGCGTTGGAGCAAAAAGTAGCAGGCTGGGAAGAGGAATAAGAGCCGGGAGATTCTGGCACTGGCATGGAGCCGAAGGGCGAAAGACTAAAGCGGGCTGGATGGCCGCTGGCGATAATAATCGCCGCTGCGTTGATGCTCTCGTGTAGCGGATGTATCTGGCTGGCGATCCCGTCGCTGGCTTATGAAGGCTACAAGTACAAAACGACTGGCTCTATTCCCGGTGTTCCATCCTCAGGCACGTCTTCTTCGGCGAAGAGCCAGAATAGCAACAACAGCAATAGTAACAGCTCTGCGTCAAGTGACCATTCGATTGAGTAATGAATAACGCGAATTCAGGCTACGATTTGACGATGCGCTCAGTTAGTCAGTTGATGATTTTGTTGAGGGGGAATTCGATAATGCCGACGGCTCCCGCCTCGATCAGCTTGGGAAAAAGCTCGCGCACGGTGTGTTCGCTGATGACTGTTTCGACTGCCAGCCATTCCTTACCCTTGAGAGTAGCGCTCTGGTAAAGGTGTGAAATCGTCGGTGCGGTAATCGAGGGCAGCAGTGCGATCACGGCTTCGACATTCTCGCGCGTGACGTTCATCTTGATGCCGACGCGGCTTTCGGCATCGAGCGCGCCCTTAATGAGAACGCTGATCTGGCGGATTTTGGCCTGCTTCCATGGATCAGTCCAGGCTTCGGTGTTGGCGACGAGAACCGGGGTCGAGGTGAGCAGTTGTTCGACGATGCGCAGTCCGTTAGCTCGCAGCGAGGAGCCGGTCTCGGTGACTTCGACGACCGCGTCGACGAGGCCGTCAGCGGCCTTGGCTTCGGTCACGCCCCAGGAGAATTCAACCTCGACGCTGACACCACGTTCCTCGAAGACGCGGCGGGTAAAGGCAACCATCTCGGTGGCGACGCGTTTGCCTTCGAGATCCTCGAGGCGCTGAACGGGAGATCGCTCAGGAACGCATAGCACCCAGCGGGTCGGCTGTAACGAGACCTTGGAGTAGATGAAGCTTTCGACCTCGATCAGATCGACGGCATTTTCGACAATCCAGTCGCTGCCGGTGATGCCGGCGTCGAGGGTGCCGTCAGCGATATAACGCGGCATCTCCTGGGGGCGCAGCAGGCGGCAACTGAGGGATGGGTCATCGATACGGGGGATGTAGGAACGATCGCCGACCGCCACGCGCCATCCGGACTTGCGCATCAGTTCGAGGGTTTGGGCTTCGAGACTGCCCTTGGGGATGCCGAAACGAAGAACTTTATTGTCAGCCGTCATTTAATATCAACGAGCCATCGATAGGGGATTGAGCGGAAATCATCAGCAAAGTCAGGCGCGCTGCTTGGCCGGCTGGTGGCCATAGCCGGGGCCGTATTTGGCCGGATCGACACGGCGTTCGTCGCTGACGCGCCAGGTGTTGCCGTCGAGAACGCGGAAGAAGCAAGACTCGAAACCTTCGTGACAGGCGGCGCGATCACCATGCTGGTCGACGCGCAGAAGAATAGTATCGGCGTCACAATCGAGGCGGATTTCGCGCACCGTCTGGAAGTTGCCAGACTCCTCGCCCTTGCGCCAGAGGCGGTCGCGCGAACGCGAATAGTAGCAGGCATGGCCGGTGGCGACGGTTTCGTCGAAGGCCTCGCGGTTCATGTACGCGACCATCAGAAGGCGGCCGGAAGCGTAGTCCTGGGTGACGACGGGAATAATGCCGCCGCCTTTGGCAAAGTCGATGAGAGCGGTAGCGTTTGGGGACTGATGGTTGGTCATAGCTGGATCACAAATTTCGTGGCGCATAGCGGCGCGCCATTGACCTCTCAGTATTGGGGAAAGCGGGGGCATATTCAACGATGCTGAGAGAGCGGTTGATGATCGGAGGCGCAGATTAAAGTAGAGCTAACACCAGGTTAAATAATAGAGGCAGTCACGAAGCGGGAGCCGCAGGCGGCTCCTGGTTGACTGCGCGCCCTCGCTGACTCCGGCTATAGGCAGCCTCGGGCTATGTCAAACTGGGAGGAAGGCAGCTAAATTCAGTCCGCATGACTAGTTTCGGAATGCCATTGCTAGAGGCTGGCAAGCGGCGTATGGGGTCGGGGACAGGCGCACAGGGGAGTCTCATCTGGGTGGTGGTATTGGCGGTGGCCGTGCTAGGGGCAGGATGCCATAAGCAGCAAGTAGCTCCGGCAGAGGAGCGTTGGCCGCAGATCACGCCTTTCAATTTCCAGATCACGGAGGACGCCAACAACTATTCGATCGAAGGATACCTCGTAGCGGGCAAACAGGCCGGGCCAAGGCCGGCGATGCTGGTGCTGAATGGAGAAAAGGGCAATGCTCGCCAATGTATCAAAAGCGTCTCGGATTTCGCGGCGATGGGGATAATAGTGGTGTGCGTGAGCCTGCCCGGTTATGGCGGGTCGTCGGGGCCGGGGCGTTTTGTCGGGCCGCAATCGGTGGCCACGGCGCGTCATGCGATTGACTTGCTGGCGGCGCGGGCGGACGTGGACCCTAAACGAATAGCGGTATGGGGGATGGGAGATGGAGCGGTGGCGGCGGGCCTGCTGATGGATTCGGACTCGAGGCCGCGGGCTTTTATCCTGCAATCGGGAGCATACGACATGCTGAAGCTGTGGCCGGAAGCGCCGCTGCGGACCAAATTAGCTATTCTGCGGCAGGTATGGCCGAGTAAACGGGCGCTGCGGGAGCGCAGTGTGGTCGAGCATCTGCCGGGCAAACTTCACTGCAGTATCCTTATCCTGCATGGTGAGCACGATCGGCGGATGCCGCTTAAGCAGGCCGAGCAACTGGCGGCGGCGCTGAGCAAGCGCGGTGCGCATATCCAGACTTATTACGTTCCAAAGGGAACGCACGACCTCGGCGCGCGCGCGGTCGCTGGCCCGGTGCGCGGATTCCTGCGCGACAACCTGATAGCCGGCGGCCCAGTAACGCTCGCTGCTACGCCTGGTCCAGGATGATGCGCCAGCGAGGCAGATGGCTGAAGCTGATTCCGGCGGCGGTTGCGGCATTGATGGTGGCGGCGGCGATGGTCCCGAGGCGGATTGGGGCGGCTGGGAAACCAGGGGCGCCGGCTGCATTCGCTATCAACGACTTCGGTATGCGCCTGCTACGCACGCTCAGGAACGGGCATGAAACGCAGAACACCATAATCTCGCCGGTGAGTGTCGCGATGGCGCTGGCGATGACTTATAACGGCACGGCTGGGAATACCTATCTGGCGATGGGCGAGGTGCTGCGAATCCAGACCTTCGGAGATAGCCTGAATCCGCTGAACCATGAACTGCTGGAGATGATCAGAAAGGCCGATCCGTCGGTGCAGTTAGCTATCGCGAACGCCTTGTGGACGCAGAAGGGTTTCAAGATTGAGCCGAATTTCATCAAGACCGCACGGGCTTATTACGATGCGCGCGTTCGGAGCCTCAACTTCGAGGGTGATCCGGGCGGCGCGGCGGCGGTGATAAATCTTTGGGTGGACGAGGCGACGAAAGGAAGGATTCCGACCATAATCGAGAATCCCAGTCCGGAAACGCGGCTAGTGCTGACTGACGCGGTTTATTTCAAAGGGAAATGGACGTGGCCGTTTCCGAAGGCGGCGACCGAGCCGCGAGACTTCCACATGGCGGACGGCAATACGATAAAGACGCCGATGATGCGGCTCGAGCATAACTTCGATTATTTGGCGAATGATGATTTTCAGGCGGTGCGGCTGCCGTATGGAAATCGGCGGTTCGCAATGTACGTCATATTGCCGCGGAAACAGGATGGCCTGGCGGACCTGATCGGGAAGCTTGACGAATTAACGTGGCATCATTGGGAGGCGAAGTTCGCAAATCGTAAGGGCACAGTGGTGCTCCCAAAGTTCACCCTGACTTACCAGGCGAAGCTGAATGATGCGCTCAAGCAGATGGGAATGGCGGTGGCTTTCAGTAAAGATGCCGACTTCTCCCGACTCCATATGCCGCCACCCCCGCCCCCACCGCTGATGATTTCCGACGTCGAGCATCGAACATATATCAAAGTGGACGAGACCGGGACTGAAGCGGCTGCGGCTACTAGCGTGACGGTTGCCATGATGGCAGCGGTGGTGAGAGAGCCGCCCCCGTTCGAGATGGTCGTGGACCATCCGTTTTTCTTTGCCATCACGGAGCGGGAGAGTGGGGCGATGCTGTTCGCAGGGGCGGTGACGAATCCGGCTGCGAAGTGAGGAAGGGTTACGTGTGGGGTTAGCCGAGCAACCGGCTGAGCCGGAGCTCAAGGCGATCGGCGGGAAGGCGGCGAACGTCGCATTCCCAGACGGACGCGACGCGCCATCCAAGGGCGCGCCATAGCCGGGCTTTGCGGCGATCGCGCTGAAGATTACGCTCGAGCTTGGCCGACCAATAGGCATGATTATCGACCGGCAGCCGTCCCTTGAGGCATCGATGACTGTGCCAGAAGCAGCCTTTCACCTCGATTATCAGCCGGTGTTTCTTCAGGACGATATCGGGGCGTCCCGGCAGGCGGGGGTCATGGAGGCGAAAGCGATAGCCGAGCCGATGTAGGGCGCGGCGGACGGTGAGTTCGGGCTTGGTATTTTTGGCGCGAATAAGCGCCATAACCTCAGAGCGCTTGGCCTTCGTGAAGACGTCGGGCATCGGCCTGGATAAATTCGCTGAGCGATAGATTAACTATACCGTAGGAATTTCCGCTCCAGCCATGCCTCCGGCGAAGAGGCTGGGCTGGGAGCGCCTCGCAGATGAATTGGGCGTGGCGGTGAGGGCTTCGGCAATCGCGGAGGCGACCTGGGCGGCGACAGGAGGTGGAAAAGCGTTACCAAGCTGGCGGTAGGCGGCAGTCTTCTTGCCGGCAAAATGCCAGCTATCGGGAAAGCCTTGCAGCCGGGCAACCATCGCCAGCGTAAGCCGCGGGTGGCCGTCCGCTGGAAAGCCGGGACCGGGTGGCTCGTCAGCGATACCAAGGCCGTCGACGCCGAGGGTGGCCCATTGGCGCCGA
>DATJUF010000324.1:0-3140 GCA_035502655.1 Binataceae bacterium (SeqCode) | reverse complement strand
CTTTGCAGAAATTCCAGCGTGAAACCCGCAACATCAAGATGACCCAGCACGAAGTTGCCTTGGGAACTGCTATGCACCGGATAGCTAATCACCTCGGCTGGGAAATAACGCCGGAAAAATTCCATCGCGGCGTTGATATCGCGCACCGCTATCGCAACGTGGTCGAAACGCGCGAGGCCATCGTCAACCGGACGCGGGGCCGGCCCATCATAGTTGAGCGGCTGCCATAGCTGAATCAGTACGCCGAATGCCGATCGCGGCGAGATGAAGGCGGTCTTCTGCCCATCGGCCAGCGTGTGCTCATCGGCGACCCGCACCCCGTCGCGCTTAAGCGCTGTAACCATCGGTTCGATATCGTCGATTTCATAGGACAGGTGATGCAGGCCTTCGCCGTGCCGCCGGATAAAATCCGCGATGAAGCCTTCGTTGCCGGGCAACTCCTCGATAAATTCGAGCGCCTGCCCGCCGAGGTAGAAGTCTTGCCACAAAAAGCCCCCGCGCGCCTGCTCGCTCAACTCCTTCTCATGGCGCGGACGGGTCGGAAAATGGCGGCGAAAAAACGCCGCTCCCTGGTCAATCGAGCGCACCGCGATCGACACGTGGTCGAACCGCATCCGCACTCCTTCAATTAGCCCCATCGCTCGCGCGCCGCTCCTGTCAGGCGTCCCTGCCGGGGCGAATCCTTGCAAGAACGAAGCGCCGTAGCAACGGGATCATGCTTCGCCACACCAGCGGCCATCCATGCCACAGCTTGCCGGCATAGACCCCTGCCGATTGCCCGAGACGCGAGAGTGCGGCGACCTCAAAGAAACTCCAGCCGCGTGGAGAGCTTGCCCTCTGTGGATTCGACTACGATATAGCCACCACCCTTGAACGGTCCGGCGTTGACGATAACCGTTGGCCCTATATGGTCGATCGCGGCAGATTCGTGGATATGGCCCGAGAGACAGGCGTCGGGCTTGACTTCCTCAATAAACTTGCGCGCCGCCGTGCTGCCAACTGCCCGCCCGCCAACGATGCGATCGCACTTGGTCGAGTAGGGCGGCGTATGACAGACCATCAGCAGCGGCCGGATTTCCCGCACCTCCGCGTACCCACGCATCAGCGTGTCGTAAATCTCCTCCTCGCTGAGTTCCGTCGGTGTGTTGAACGGCGTGATATTCGAGCCGCCGCAGCCGAAAATCCCAATTCCATCACGCAACAGGCCCTTGCCATGCAGCGCGATTCCCTCGCTTTCGAGCCACGGCATCACTTCGCGCTGATCGAGATTGCCGGATAGCGCCAGCACGTTCGGGCACGCCTCGCGAACCGCGTGGATAACCTTCGCGGCCTCACTGGGACCGCCGAAATTGGTCAGGTCACCCGAGACGATTATCAGATCCGTATCGCGCAGAATCGCGCCCATGCGGGCGAGGTTCGTGGTCGCCATATGCACGTCGCCAAATGAGACTATTTTCATCGGCCTTGCCTGTTTCCTGATGCTCTAAGGATATATCAGGACATGAGTTTGCGCACCGCTGTTAGCTCGAAGCCTCGCTGCAGCCAGCTGGATTCTGGCCCAGCCACTTATATAGGCTGACGGCGAGGAGACCGCTCGGGATGCATCAGCGGACGATGAATCGGCTCAATCATATTGCGATTGTGCTGGTCAAGCCGAAGTCGGCGGGCAATGCCGGTGCGGCAGCCCGAGCGCTCAAGAATATGGGTCTTGGCGATCTGCGCATCGTGGCGCCTCGTGATTGGGACGCTGGCACGGCGCAGGTGATGGCGGTCCATGCCGGCGATGTACTCGCGCGCGCCAGCTTTTTTCCTACACTGCCCGATGCGCTGAACGACCGCACCCTGACCATCGGCACTACCTGCCGCGGGGGTCCTTATCGCAGCGAGGTTCGGCCCCTGCGCGAAGCAGCGCCTGAGCTGATCAATGCCGCGGACGCTAATCGGCTCGCGATCGTGTTTGGCCCCGAGGACTACGGTCTCAGCAACGAGGAAATTGGCCAATGCCAGCGGCTGATTAAGATTCCAGCCTCGCCGGAATATCCATCGTTGAATCTGGCGCAGGCAGTGATGGTCGTCGCCTATGAGCTTAGGCTTGCCGCCTGTTCCGATGATGCCCAACCGGACGCACCAGCCCTTGAATTCGCTCCCGCAGGCCAGGCCGAGCAGATGTTCCTGCGCATGGCCGAGGCGTTCGCGGCGATTGGCTTTGTGTCACCCGAAAGCTCAGACCATGTCATGCTGACACTTCGCGCCATGTTCGGCCGTAGCGGCTTGCGTCCGCGCGAACTGGATATGCTTAACGGCCTCGCCCGCCAAATCGGATGGTTCGCGCGTGGCGGCCGCGAGGTAATCGAGGCGAAGCGGGCCTCTGGCCAACGGATTCGATGAGGATGATAAGGCCTGCGAGAACCACGGGCAAAGAGGCCGACGACGGTGACGCGTTGATGGGCCGGCTGCACGCGGGATAGCCCGGCGTGCTATAAAAAACGTACGCCGAGCTTGCGCGGCCGTGGCTGCGGCTCTGCGAGCGTCCGGAATAAGAATTAGAGGCGGATCTTAGATAGGTTGTGTGCATCCGGTCTAAACTGTATGGCCGAGATTATCTATATTCGTGAATTCCAGGAGGCGCGGAGGCGTGCCGTCCGGCGCCATGCCGACCATCAAAGCCTCGAACAGGCGGTGCATCTGATGCGCGCGAGCCTGGCTGACGCCGCGCTTGAACTGAGGGATGCCGAGCCAGCCCAGCAGCCTGAATTGCTCGACCGCATCGAGAGGCTAACCGCGATGGTCCGTTACGGCCTGCACATGGTCAATGACGATCCAGCCGGCAAGGCCGCCCCTTGAATCGATGCTGATTGTATCAACGGCTGGTCGCAGGCCTGCGAGCGATCGTTGAAGACGACTGCCTATCGAGTTAGCGCGTCATATAGTGCCCGGCAATCTTGATTATAGTGCAGAAGGCCGCTACCAATATTGATTCGCCTGTAGCAACTGCTCCCCGGTAGCTCAGTCGGTAGAGCGGACGGCTGTTAACCGTCAAGTCGCTGGTTCGAATCCGGCCCGGGGAGCCATGTTCCACATCCGCTCGACCGCTCTCCCCTTGCACCCCGTCATGCGGCGTCAAGAATAAATCCACAATA
>DATJUF010000323.1:0-4010 GCA_035502655.1 Binataceae bacterium (SeqCode) | reverse complement strand
TTTTGACCGCGGCAGAGGCTGCGCGGCAATTGGAGGGCGGGGGCTTTACGATCCGGGAACGGTTCAAGAGCGGAATGTACCTGCCGGCCGTGGCGGAGTTTGGCGGCGGCTCTGGCCTGCGCCTTCAGCAATGGCTCGAAGAGAGATTGCGCGGACGGCAGCCCGACTGGATGCTATGGACGCAATACTACGTCGCTACACGCGAATAGCCAGTCAAGTCTTGAGTCGATTACTATTTTAAGATGTTATCCGCCGCAAATCAGTTAGTACGTTCGACCAGCAGCCGCGGGCCTTGGCTATCCACCGCCGCTGAAGTAAGAAGTGTTTTGAGACAGGCACGCTGGGCCGGCATCATCGCGGTGTAAGTTTCCTCACGCAACACAATATAGCGTGGCACCGTGCTATCGTCATCACACCGGAACCGGAAGACTTCGGGCAGCGGTTGCGGCGAATAGAAATTCAGATCGCAGTCACCGAGTCCGATATGGCCGGCCACTGTACCGGGTGGTACGTATGCGGCCACCTCCTGCGCAAATCCCCGTAGGGTCTCGCGTTCGGCCAGTGCGGGATTCATTACGCCAAACCAGAACAAGCTTGAAGCTGCGGCTATCAGGCCAACACCGATCGCTTGAACTTCGGGGCGATGGTGGAATATTCCGGCGCCGGCGACGACAACTGCGGCAATCATTCCCAGCAGCCATAGATAGAGTGAAATCCCATGACGCGCCGCGAGCGCCCCGAAAATCTCAAGAAACCGCCGATCAGTCGGATGCAGAGTAACGGGCAGATGATGCGGCAAGCCCAGCAGCGCTACGGCGGCGCCCGCGATCGTGATCAATGCTGCGCCTGCGATAATTACACCTGTTCCAGCCATGAAAACCGCGGAAGTTAGCCAGTCCGGAGTATCGGCGGGCGCGTATAGGTCGTCCACGGCCTTGGTATCGGCTGCGCGCTGAATCGAGTCGATTGTGCTGCCGAGCATCAGCGCGAGTGGCGGAAACACCGGCAGAATATAGATTAGGCATTTACCCGACGAGGAAGAGAAGAACAGAAAGATCGCAGCGAACCAGCAGAGCATGAAAAGCATTGGCGCCGTCAGCGCGTTCCATCTGCGCCATAAGACAGCGGCAGCGGCCGGCAGATAGCCGCTCCAAGGAATAAAGCCAGCCAATGTGACTGGCACGAAATACCAGAACGGATGGGCGCAGTAGCCCGCTCCACCCGCTTCGACTGGCATGAAGCGATGCCACAAATTCATCGATAACTGCCAGTGCAGAAATTCGCTTCCGCCGATCTCATAGCCAGCGAAGTACCAAGCCAGGCCGATCATAAGTCCGCCCGTGAATGATAAAATCAGTCCAGGACGAAAACCGTCGGCGGTGCGCCCGCTAGCGATCAGATAAAGTCCTATGGCCAGCCCTGGCAGTGCAATTCCAAGAATACCTTTGCTGAGAATCCCGAGGCCGATCATTAGTGCCGCAAGTGTGAACCAAATTGCCGCAGCGTGTGGGCCGCGGTGATTTTCCTCGGGCGTCAGCATATGCCGATGGAGCGGTAAGCCGGGGTGCACAAAAAAAATCGCGCGAAGCTCCTGAGTCGAGAGCAAATCGATCGGAGCGACGGGATCGGGCTGGAAGAGGGCTCGCTCAAGGCACACGATCGCGGCGGTGACGAAGGTTGCCAGCAGTGCATCCATGCGCGGCTGGCGCGCCGCGTCGATCGTGAAATGGCACAGTATCAAGGCAGCGGCTGCCCACAGTCCGGCGCGGCGGCTGATCGTTGCGCTGGCCCAACCGAAAACGATCGCCGCAGTGATTGCGGTGGGAATCAGGGCGGGCAGGCGCAGCGCAATTTCGCTCCATCCAAGCAGATGAACACAGAGCGCGGCGCACCACCAATAGAGCGGAGGAACGTGGACGATCGGACCGGGCAGGAAACGCGGCAGTATGATGTGCCCGGCGAGCACGTCACGCACGGCGCCCGATTCGCATACGCCCAATTCCTTGGTGAACGGCGCCGACGGAGCCATCATCAGCAGGAACACGAGTGCTGCCGCGAAGGCCGCGACGGTTTCGGCGACCAGGCGCCAGCCGCTAATGCGCACGATTGGACGACGGCAGGACGGCGGATGAGGCGGCGCCCGACGGACGCGCGAGCATCAAAAGAGATACGCCAAAGGGTATTCGCATAACATCGAGCAGATAACGTTCGGACGAGAACACGCGCCGTAAAATGGCGTTGATTGGCGTCCACGGCATGGTTGTATAGTTTGATGCCTCCCCGGCGTTATCACGCTTCGACAGGCGATGGGCGAGCCGCACTCCCGCTACCATCGGAAAGAGAATAAAGTTGAAGTAGCTCAAGTAAATTACCTCGAGCCCAGCCGCTTCTGCTATGTGGCGCAGTGTTGTCGCTGTGTAGCGGCGGCGATGATGATGCGCTTTATCGTGCCCGCTCCACAACCATTGCATTGCGGGCACCGTGATTAGGATCTGGCCGTCTGGCTTCAGGCGGTGCTGCAAGGCGCGCAAGGCTGCAACGTCGTCATCGAGATGCTCGAGCACGTCGCTCATTAGAATCAAATCAAAGCTTTGGCCTGTGAACGGAATCCGATCCGGCAGGCTGCCGCAGGCCACCTGAGCGTTGCCCAAAGCCGTGGCGAAGCGCCGGGCATGCGCATCGGCGTCCATCGCGAAGACCCGGCCATGACGCGCCAGCATCGCGAAATTGCCACCGGTGCCACAGCCCGGTTCGAGCAGCGCAGCGTCCGCAGGCAGGTTGAGGCGGATGATGAATCGTTCAACGATCGCGCGGCGCGAGGCGAACCACCAATGCCGCTCCTCGACCTGCGCCATCCAGGGGAAAAGTCCAGGCTCCATCAGGGATCGGCGCGGTCCTTGAAGCCCCACTGATCGCGCACGAGATAGAGCGGCCGTCCTTTGACCTCGTTATACATGCGCGCGAGGTACTCGCCGATGATGCCGAGCGAGATTAATTGCACGCCGCCGAAGAACAAGACCGCGACCATCAGCGAAGCGTAGCCCGGCACATCGATGCCGCGAGTAATCTTAAGGGCCGCAAGAAATAAGGCAAAGAGGAAAGCAAAAATCGAGATAACCAGTCCGAGATAGCTCCAAACTTTGAGCGGCATCGAACTGAACGAGGTGACCGCATCGAGGGCAAAATTCCACAGCCGCCAGTAACTCCATTTGGTAAGGCCGGCCGCGCGCTCTTCACGATCAAATTCCAGCGCCACCTGGCGAAAGCCGACCCACGCGAACAGGCCCTTCATGAAGCGCGTACGTTCCGGCAGGCGGACCAGCACGTCAACTACGCGGCGATCAAGCAGGCGAAAGTCACCAGTATCATGTGGAATCGGAATATCCGTAATGTGGTCGAATAACCGGTAGAACGAGCGGGCAGCAGTGCGCCGTAACCACGAATCGCCGTTACGCCGCCGGCGCGTCGCATAGACCACGTCGTAGCCTTCGCGCCACTTCGCCAGCATCGGTCCGATCAGTTCGGGCGGATCCTGCAGGTCAGCGTCAATCGGAATCACGGCAGCGCCAGAGGCATAGTCGAAGCCAGCGCTGATCGCGACATCCTTGCCGAAATTGCGCGACAAATTGATGATCTTGACGACTGGCAGCCTTTGATTCATTTCGCGCAGGAACTCCAGGCTGCGGTCGTCGCTGCCGTCGTTGACGCAGATAATCTCGAAGCTTTTGACTTCTGCCGCGTCCAGTGTTGCAAGCGTCCGCTTGAAAAAGGTTTCGAGGACTGCCTCTTCGTTATGAATCGGTACCACTAGGGACACTTCGGTCATGGAGCCCTGCAGCGCCGTCCGGCCTTCAAGCGAAGCGGACTTCTCAGCCGTGCCGATCTCGCCGGACGTGGCGGCCGCAAGATTGGGTTTGGCGAATAGATAGCGCGGCATCGTCATCGTCGTTCAGATTAATGGGCGGGCGCAACCACGAAAAGATCGTAGTAGGAATCGCGATGGCGAGGAT
>DATJUF010000322.1:0-10312 GCA_035502655.1 Binataceae bacterium (SeqCode) | reverse complement strand
GCCCTCGAGGCGCATTACCCAGCAATAAGTTTGATAATAGATGGTGCCATTGGTGCCGGTGGAGCGCCCTTCCCATTGGAGAGCGACTTTGTCGCCATCGGCGAGCAGGTCGCGAACGGTGGGCACGATGGGACCGGCGAGTTTGGCGGTCAGCGGCTTAACAGCGCCTTCGACGAAGGCGCTCTTGCTGGTGTAGGTGCGCGAGACGGGGGTGCTGCCGATCACAGTCCAATGCACGTCGTCGGCCAGGAGGTTGAAAAAAGCCATGCCGTCGCCGCGGGCCCATGCCGTGAAAGCGTCGGTTACGAGCTTGCGATTATCGTTGGCGCTCATGAAAGAATACCTCCTGGCCTCCCTGGGAGAGGCATGTACGAGGGTGCATAGCATATCGCGGGTGGGGCGAAAATCAGGAGCGTGTATTCATGCAAGGAAGGCATGGTTTTGCACGAGCAAGCGATAGCGGGTGTAGTTGGTGCGGGCAGGCGACGCCGTCGCGGCGGTTCGTTGAAACTGTTAGCATGCGTGAATGGCGGCCTCGCGCCGTTCTGTACAGGAGAGTAAATGAAAGCTCGACAGTGTGGAGCTTGGCGATATTGCCTTGAAGTTTTTTGCATGGGAGCACGGGGGGAGACTATGCGAAGCGCGATAGTGATCGCAGTGGCGGTGATAGGGTTGGCCGGAGCAGTACCGGCCATGGCGCAGGCGGCGGACAGTGATAGTCAGGTGGCCGCTACAGTCGCGGGCCGCACAATCACGATGCAAGAACTTGACGCGCGGGTGCTGTCGAATATTCCGAAGAACCAGCTTTATGATCTCCGCAAACAGTCCTTGGAGCAGATGATCGATCAGTCAGTAGTTGACGCGGCGGCAAAGAAGGCGAAGCTGACGCCGGACGATTACCTCAAAACTGAGATGAAGACGCCTGCGGTAACCGAAGCAGACGCGAGGAAATATTACGAAGCGCATAAGGCGGCAATTGACTCGCAGACCAACAACAAGCCGTTCGATCAGATCAAAAAGCCCTTAATTAATGCGTTGCAGGCTCACGCTGAGCGTCTGCAACGCGAGGCCCTGCTGGAGAAGCTGAGGAATGAAGAGGATGTCAAGGTGTTGTTGCAGCCGCCGCGATCGGTGATTGCGTCGGCGGGCCATCCATGGAGCGGCGGCAAGGATGCGCCGGTGACGATGGTGGAATTCTCGGATTTCCAGTGTCCCTATTGCCGCGCGGCGGAGCCTACGGTGGAGGCGATCCGCAAGAAGTATGGCGATAAAGTGAAATTCGTCTATATGGATTTTCCGCTCGGCATGCATGCGCATGCTCTGGACGCGGCGAGCGCAGCGCAATGCGCGAGTGACCAAGGAAAATTCTGGCAATATCATGATGCCTTGTTCGCAGATCAGACCAAGCTTGCCCCAGCGGATCTCAAGGCCACTGCGGCGAGGCTGGGACTCAATACAAAGAAGTTTGACACCTGCTTCGATTCGCAGTCCAAGGTACCTGGAATTCGTAAGGAACAGGCGGAGGGCGGTGCGGCTGGGGTTGCGGCAACGCCGACGTTCTTTATCAATGGGCGCGAGATCGAAGGGGCGGAGTCAATGCCGGTCTTCCAGAACATAATTGATAGCGAGTTGGCCGATGCGGCTCATCCGGCGAAAGTCGCGAGCGCGGAGACCAAGACCGCGTCCGGCGGACCGCAGCCAGATCCACGTTGAGCAACGGCCGGGACACTATAATCAAAACGGTGCAACAGCCTATCCGCTAGCGCAGATTGGAAGGCCTGAGGCGGGAAGCGCGTGGACGCAGGTGACAAGGGCAAGCCGGCGCGCATCCGCGAGATGTTCGGGCGGATCGTGCCGCGCTACGATACTGTCAACTGGCTGATGACGCTGGGGCTGGACGGGCGCTGGCGACGGGAAACTGTTGAAATGGTGCAGCCGTCTGGTGCCGACGTGCTGGACATAGCGACGGGAACTGGCGAGCTGGCGTTCGAGATGATCCGGCAGGGGGCTCGGACGGTTGCAGGCGTCGATTTTTGCCTGCCGATGGTGCGCTCGGCGCGGCGCAAGCGGGAGGCGGAAGGAATCGGCGGCAGGCTGAGTTTCGCGGCCGGGGACGCAATGGCGCTGCCCTTCCGCGACAATACTTTCGACTGCGTTGTCAACGGCTTCATGCTGCGCAATGTTGCGGATCTGCCGAAGACCTTTGCCGAGCTGGGGCGCGTACTGAGACCGGGGGGGCGGCTCGCATGCCTTGATTTGACGCCGCCGCGTGGCCCGATGAAACCATTCTTCAAATCGTATATCGCATTATGGGTGCCGCTGCTGGGAATAGCCGTCGGACGTGACTATGCAGCGTACCGGTATCTATTTCAGTCATTGAGTATTCATCCGGACGCGGATGCGGTTGCGGAGATGATGCGTGGCGCCGGCTTCGGCGAGGTAACTTACACGCTCGGTGGCTTCAATACAGTAGCGATTCATCGTGGAGTGAAGACAGGCGCGGCAATCCGTGCCGACCGGCGGGCTGGATAGCTAAATTCATCCCGATTCGTTGAGTGGAAGTTCAACCAGGCCAGCATCAGCCGATGGGGCTGGAACTGAGGAGCGAGGTTTAGTGGACGCAAGCGTACTGGAATGGTGCAAGCGGCTGGTCGCATGCCGGAGCGTCACCAGCGAAGGTACGCGCGAGATCATCGAACTCTGCGTGCAGGAGTTGTTAGCGCCGCTCGGCATCGAATCACAGCTATTACCGTCAGTGAACGAAGGCGCGGCACAGGTCAATCTAATCGCACGAATCAAGGGGCGTGAGAGTGATGCGGCGCCGCTGGTGCTCAATACGCATCTGGATACAGTACCGCCGGGTGACCTGTCATTGTGGAGCGAATGCGAAGGCGATCCGTTCAAGCCAGTTGTCAAGAACGGCCGGATCTACGGTTTGGGCGCGGCGGACACCAAACTCGATTTCGTCGCGAAGGTATTTGCGCTGAGTGCGACGCCGGTACCGCGGCGCGACGTTTACCTGGCCGCGACGTTTGGCGAGGAGCATGGGATGGTTGGGGCGCGCGAGATGGCCGAGACCGGAATCCTGCCGAGAGGAGGACTAGCCTTCGTCGGCGAGGCCTCGCATCTGCAGGTAATTACGGCCCATAAAGGATTCATGGTATTCGAGTTGACGCTGCGCTTCACGCCGCAAAGACTGGCGCAGCCGGCCAAGGCAGAGCGAATCATCTTTAACGGACGATCGGCTCATTCAAGTACGCCGGCGCTGGGGAGCAACGCGATCCGAATGGCGCTGGAGGCCTTGAGTAATGATCCGGCGTTGCAAGTTGCGACGATTGCAGGCGGCGATGCAGTGAACAAGGTGCCATCGCGCTGCGAAATGATTGTTGCGAGCGTCGGGGCAGGTATGGTGCCAGAGGCGTCGCGGGTTGCGAATGATGATGCGGCGACGGCTGATGAGGTCATTCCGCGCGAGACACTAGCGGGCTTGCTGAGGTTTATCGAGGAACTGCAACAGTTCACTGATACTGCCGGGCAGGCCGAATCAGATTATGCATCGCCCACTCTGACCTGTAATCCGGGCGTGCTACGTACTGAGGGCGACCGGCTGAAACTGGAATTCGAGCTGAGGCCGCCCCCGGCCATGGCGCTCGACGAAGTGCGCCTTGGACTGAGACTGGTTGCGGAGAAGATCGAAAAAAAACTGGGCGGCGTAAACATAGAATTGAATGAGCGCCGGGCGAATCCAGGGTTTCGTAGCCCGCTCGATAGTGCGACTGTGGAATTGGCGATGGGAGCGCTGGCCGCAGCATCGCTGCCGCTGGACGCAGGCGTCAAGGCGGGATGCACAGAGGCGGGAATATATGCAGCGGCGGGGCTTCGTCCGGTGGTGTTTGGGCCTGGGATTGCGACCGGTATAATCCATGCGCCGAATGAGTATAACCTTTTAGAGGACGTCGAAGGTGCGATTCGCTTCTATACTCAGTTGCTTGCTCTATAGGCGGCGAACGATTCGAGCAGGCCTCAGAAGACAGGAGGAATAGTCAATGCCCGGTGGAGTTGATCACGTAATGATTAATTGCCCGAACTTCGAGGCAGCGATTGAATTTTATGCGTGGCTAATGCCGAAGATTGGGTATTCCGGGCGGCATGATATTGAGCCGCCAGCGCGAGCGACAGGTTTTTACGGACAGTTCGGGAGTTTCTGGGTTCAGCCGCCCGGCCCGGCGCTGAGCCAGGAATTCAATAAGGCGCGGACGGGTTTGCGCGAAATCGCATTTCGCGTGGCGGGACGTTCAACAGTGGATATTATTGCACCGGAGATTGAAGCGCATGGCGGAAAGATTATCGATCCGCCGCGTGAATATAACTACCGGCCCGGGTACTATGCCGTATTTTTTACGGACCCCAACGGGATCAAGCTCGAACTGGTCCATTATCCCGACTAGGGCGAACTAGAAAGAGGTACACCGAATAACTATTTAGCCGCGGGAACGGATGAAAGCGGAGAGGGCGAGGCGGTGGCGTTGCGTTCCGGCAGCGGTACGGTATCGACCGGTGTACCCGGCTCGACCCCGAGCATAGCAAGCTGATCGGCGCTGAGAAGAATACCGTCGTCCCTGAGCTCGGTATCGGCTCGAATCGCGCGAAAGCCCTCCGTTCCATTGCAGGAGACCAAGCGCGAGCGCGCATGCTCCGAGGCTGGCTGCCCGGCGATAGCGGCCGATGAGCGTAGTTCGCGAGTGGGGACTAGATCGGCAAGAGCGGCGCCGTAATAGGGGCCGGCATCGAAAGGATCGATGTGGCCGATAAATTTCATGCCGGCCTGTTCAAGTAAGCGGACGGCGCCGCGGCTCGACTCGCCGACCATGCCGATCGACTTTCGCACCTCGTCGGGCAAGAGAAAAGTATAAAGCGGGGAATCGGGGAAGAGAGTGTGGATGAACTCCTTGTCGCGTATCGAGAGAATGTCGGCCTCCTGAAATGAGAGGCCAGTAATGCGTCCGCCGTAGTGGTCCCAGAAAAGGTTGCGATGGCCTGGGAGCATCGGCGCGAGCATCTCGGCGATGACCTGCGGCTCGAAGCGTGAAGGGTTAAGGGCCATATAGAGAAAGCGGACCCATGAGATTTGCTTCCCGATATGTTCGGAATGGCCACGCATCGCGCGGCTGACGATGAGGCCGCCGATTTCGGTCGGGCCGTCCATCGAATAGCGCAGGCGTAAATAGTCGTGGCGGAATTTTTTGCGGAGGGTGCGGGAGTAGCGTTCCTCACTGTCAATTTGTAGATAGTAGTGGGGCGCTTCGGGCGTGCCGTGCTTGGCGATGATCATCGAGGCGGCGACGATCGCGCCGGTGGCGGCCGCTTCGGCGACAAAGATATAGGCCGCGCGGGAATGATCACAGATGCGCCCGCGGAAGGAATGGGCGGAACGGATGAGCGCTTCAGTTAGCTCGGCGGGATCGGTGGGAAGATTAATCGAATCGAGTTCGCGTGCGAGCGTTAGCAGTTGCTGATGATCGCCCTCACGTGCTTCACGGAGCAGGAAGGTGGCGGCATCCACGAGGGCAGTCTACCACCGAATCAATGTGGGAAGCAGTGCTTTCGTCACAGGAAGTTGAATTGGCCGCAGAAAGCTCGTTGATTTAGAAATTTGGGTTAGATAGGTTGAGCGCTGGGATTGCAGAGTGATCGAGGGAGGCTGGGTGATGGAGCTGCCGAAGTGCCAGAAGTGCAATAATGGCACCCTGATTCCATTGTCGGACTATGGGCAGGAAGGCGCTTCGGTGATCTTCAAAGCGTGGGCGTGCACTAATCCTGATTGCGGCTTCAGTTTGCGGGTCGATAAGGGGGAAGTCTCCTACGGCAAACGGATCGAACCGAAGCACTGACCTTTAACGAGAATGGTAAGGGGCGTCCCCAGTTAGGGGCACGCCTCTTTTTGATCAGGTCCGCTGTTTTTAATTATCCGCCGAAGCGTCAAGCTCCGGCGGATTTTGATCCTTAAAACTTCGTAACAACTTAGATCTCAGGAAAAAATCTAGTTTGGGGTCCAGGCGATGGCGCGGATCTCGCCGAATTCGCGGCGGTTTTTGCTCCAGGACTCGCCGCCATCGACGCTGCTGTAGACGTAGCCGTGCAGGCTGTTAGCTACCACGACGTCCGGGTTGGCAGGATGAGTCGCCAGCCAATAGACGACTGAATTAGGCTCGACCGGCAGTGAGCAGGCCGCCCAAGTCATACCGCCGTCAGTGGTGCGTTGAATCGCGCCGCGCTTACCGGGGATGAAGTCGCCGTTGCCGACGAAAATCACGTCGGGATTATCGGAGCGCAGGGCGACGCCGCGGCAGTAGGAAATCGTGTCGCGCTCGGCAAAGCGGGGAAATTCGTGCAGCGACCAGCTATCACCCTCGTTGGTGCTGGTCCAGATGCCGTCGGGGGTGGTGGCGAAGAGCTTTTTGGTGCGGCCGGGACTGACGGTGAAGCCGTGGAGGTCCTGGTTGAGCATTTTATCGCCGAGCGGGCGCAGGCGCTGCCAGTTATCGCCACCGTCGTTACTGCGGAAGACGCCATCGATTTCAACGCTCATCCAAACCGTACGATGGTCGTGTGGATCGACCATCAGGTTGGTAACTTTCGGAGCACCGGCAAAGCATTTCTCGGCGATCGGTGCGTTGAGCTTTTCCCAGGTCTTGCCGCTATTAAGTGAACGGTAAACCCCCGGCTGCTTGGTGCCGGCAAAGATGATCCCGGGATCATCGGGATGCCAGGCGACGGACCAGATCTGATAGCCGTCCATGGGCGATGTGATGTATTGCCAGGTCGCGCCATTATCCTCGCTGCGATAAAGCCCGGCTTCGGAGCCGGCCAGCAGATGATGGGAATTATGCGGCGAGACGGCGAGTGCACGAATCTGAATTTCGCCCGGCTCGGCGAGGAACGGCAAGTCCATCTTGCTGCGGCGCCAATGGCTGCCGCTGTCGGGACTGAACCATACGCCGGCGCCGACGGTTCCAACGCAAATTGTAAATCCCTGTGCCATGGTCCTTAATCCTCTGGGTCCGCGTAAGCGGGTGCGAGATTAGAGATGCGCGCCGCAGGCTGAGTACCTACGGCGCGTCTCTTATGGCGTTATCAGCAGTTACCGGAGCGGAGCACCTGGCCGGGCAGGCTGCCAGTCGCCTTGCCTTGCTCATATAGTACGTTGCCGTTGACGACGGTGTACTCGATGCCGCGCGCCGGCATTACGAGGCGCCGCCCTCCGCCAGGCAGATCGTTGCGCATCTCGCCACGGGCGTTGGAGCCGACAGTTTTGTAGTCGAAAATCGCAACGTCGGCGGCGAGCCCAGGCATCAGGCGGCCACGATTCTTGATGCCGAAGAGGGCGGCCGGCTCGGACGTGATGCGCTGAATCGCGCGTTCGAGGGTCATCGCCTGGCGGTCGCGCACCCAGGTGCCGAGCAAGTAGGTGCAATAGCCAGCATCGCAGAGCATATCGACGTGAGCGCCACCGTCGGAGAGGCCGATCATCGTGCGCGGGTCGCTGATGAGTTCCGGGATGCGCTCCTCGGTAGCGTTAAAGAGCGCCATTGAATACTGGATGGCGAGATGGTCTTCCAGGGCGAGGTCGAGGAAGGTATCGACGCCATCTTTGCCGCGTTCGCGGGCGATATCGGCGACGGTGCGGCCTTCGAGGGGCTTCATCGCGGAATTGGCAACTTCCTTAACGACGAGCCGATCCCACTTGCCGTTGAAGATCGCGGGGCGTTCGAGCGCCTGGCGGAAGGCGTTGCGGAAGCTGTCGTCGCGGTAGATTTTCTCCTGCACCTCGGGAGGCTGATTGAAGACCGGATTCCAGCTCGCGAGATTCGCGAAGATGAATGGATTACGGAGGTTGATTTCGATGATCAGAGGGCGGCAGGTGACTTGCGGGATGCCACCGCGGCGAATCAACGGCTCGGCTCGGCGCAGGGTTTCCTGGCAGATTTCGGGCATGTCGTCGCGATTGAGCAGCGCGAGCCAAGTCACTGGACGGGTGCTTTCGGTGAGCAGGAAATCGAGGAACTCATATTCCTCGTCGTCGAGGATCGAAACCGCCTTGGTCATCACGGACTCGATGGTGCCGCGTCCCAGTTCGCGCAGAGCGTTGGCGTAGGCCTTATACTCGTCGCGGCTGGCATTGCGGCAGGCGAGCGGACGCCCCTTGTAGCCGATGTGCTGCGGGGCGATCGTGGTCGTGAAGCCGAAGGCGCCAGCGCTCACGGCTTCCTTGAGGTTCGCCTTGATTTGCGCAGTCTCGGTGGGAGTGGCGGCGCGCTCCATCGACTCCTCGCCCATCACGTAGTGGCGGAACGGCGTGAGCGGCGCGAGGAAGCCGAGGTTGATGCCACTGCCGCGCTTTTCGGCGGCGTCGAGGTATTGGGGGAAGGTTTCCCATTCCCATTTGATGCCCTTGCTCAGGACCTCGAAGGGAATCGCCTCGACGTTGACGAGATCCCATGCTGCGATCTCGCGCACTTCGGGACGGCAGGGAGCGATGCCGACGCCACAATTGCCCATCATCACGGTAGTGATGCCGTGCCATGAGGAGGAAGTCAGATAAGGGTCCCAGCAGATTTGAGCGTCGTAATGGGTGTGCGGATCGACGAAGCCAGGCGAGACAATCAGATCAGAGGCGTCGATTATGCGTTTGGCGCCTTCGCGGACGCTACCGATTTCGGCAATCTGGCCGCTGACAATCGCAACGTCAGCGCGCCGTGGTGCGGCGCCCGTACCATCGACTACGGTGCCATTTTTGATAAGCAGATCGTAAGCCATCGAAGCGGTCTCCTCGGCGGGAGGTTAATGGTCAGCGCAGCGCTGGCAGTGAATCAGGCGCAGACAGAATAGCGAGAGAACCGGCGCGGTTGCGGATCGCCCGCCTGTATTCCGCACTGCGACGGCATCTTCGATCAAGGGCAGAGCCAATAGCAAAAGTTGTCCTACCTGTAAGCGAAGCTAATGCAGTCGCCTAGGGGCGGTCAAGCCGATTACGGACGGCAACCGGCCGATTTGTAGACTCAGCGGCCCTCGAATTTGGGCTCGCGCTTGTCGAGGAACGCTTTGACGGCCTCCTTATGATCGCGAGTCTGGGCCGTGAGGTTCTGGCCGTAGGCTTCGCGCTCGAGGGCGGTGCGGAAATCGCCATGCAAGGCGTAGTTGAGATTCGCCTTCATGTAGGAATACGCGACCGTAGGGCCATTTGCGATTTTCTTCGCGTAGGCGTGAACTTCGTCGAGGAAGGAAGCAGCGGGAATCACCCGGCTGACGAGGCCCAGCCTAAGCGCGTCCTCAGCGTTGAGCATTTCGGCGGAGAAATAGAGTTCGCGGGCCTTGGCGGTGCCGACGAGCTGGGTCAGCGTGTAGCTACCGCCGAAATCGCCAGAATAGCCGACACGGGCGAAGGCGGTGCCGAGGCGGGCCTGGTCGGAGGCGAGGCGGATGTCGCAGGCGAGGGCGATACTCAAACCGGCGCCTGCTGCTGGACCGTTAATCGCCGCGATGGTGACTTTCGGCATCTCATTCAGGAGCAATGAGACCTGCTCGGAACGGAAGAGGGCGGCGATGCGCTGTTCGAGAGTCGAGCCTTCGCCGTCGACGGCCTTGGCGGCGGCTTCGTTGCGGTCGCGCATGCGGGTGATATCGCCCCCGGCACAGAAGCCACGTCCCGCGCCGGTGACGACGACGGCGCCGATCTCGTTATCAGTGGAGGCCTTGTTGAGCTCTGAGAGCAGTCCGCCGATGATCGGGTCGCTCAAAGCGTTGAGACGATCGGGACGGTTGAGGGTGAGATAGAGCACGCGATCACGGCGTTCGACGATCAGGTCTGGCATGGGCAATTCCTCCGGCGGTTGGCCGATCAAGCTGTAAATCGGATCGTACTACATTTTCAGGCGGCCGGCTCGCAGCCTGACTGATTTCAACGCACCTCGCAGACTCGTTTGCTCGCTCCACCTGCGGCTCCACTAATGCTCCACGCCCTCGCAAGCGAGGGCTATCTTAGGACAGCGATGCTGTCGAGAGCGGCGGCGAGCGCTTGGGTGCCGTCGAGGTCGTGACCGAGGGCCGCAGCCGCATTGAAGAGCGACGCCACGAGCTGGAGGCCCGGCAGCGCAAGATTGTTCTGGTTGGCGGTGCCAGCGACGAGGCGGAGGTCCTTGCGCAGCAATTTGATGAAGAAGCCGGGACGATAATCACCCGCGATGATCTTGGGGCCGAGATTGCTCATTTGCCAGGAACCGGCGGCGCCAGCGCTGATCGCTTCGAGGACGCG
>DATJUF010000321.1:0-6311 GCA_035502655.1 Binataceae bacterium (SeqCode) | reverse complement strand
GCTGCGCCCCTCCCGGCTGGATACTAGATCAGGACCGCGGACCTATGAGACCTGCTTGGTGAAGGTGCCGAGATCGAAGTAATCGCGCCACACTTTAATCTTACCGGCATTGTCGAGCTCAAACATGCCGGCCACTGGAATGGCGGCGCTCTTACCGTTCTTCATCGTTAGGGTATCGACGCGCTCGTTGAATACGGTGTTGTCGGCGTGGACTTGTTTCAAAATCTTTGCCGAGAATGCGCTCGCGTCCTTAAGGAAGCCGCCCGTCATCTCGCGGATGGCAGCTTTGCCTTTCGCGGGCGACATCGGGACGTTATCCCATACGGCGTCTTCGGCGAACTGGTTCATGATGCCTTCGAGGTCCAAGCGGGTCCAGGCAGCGAACAAATCGTTAACAACTTTCTCGCAATTAGCCGCCATAATCGTTCCTCCTGTTGGTTAAATGATTAATTCAGACTGCCAGCCATTTGTTACATGCGTTCGAGTAATGTGCCCGTACCGAGGCCGCCCCCACAGCACATCGTGACGAGCGAGGTACGGCCGCCAGACCGTTCCAGTTCGTTGATCGCCTTGGTGACGAGGCCGCATCCGGTCGCACCGAGCGGATGCCCGAGCGCGATCGCGCCGCCGTTGGGATTGACCCGAGCCATATCGGGTTCGAACGTACGGGCCCAGGCCAGGACCACGGAAGCGAAGGCCTCGTTGATTTCGACGACGTCAATATCGCTGATGCGCATGCCGTTTTTTTGCAAGAGCTTGCGGGTCGCGGGAATCGGCCCTTCGAGCATCAGGACCGGGTCGCAGCCGACGAGGCAGGTATCGGTGACGCTAGCGCGCGGGCGGAGGCCGAGTTCGCGGGCCTTCGCTGCGGTCATCATGAGGACGGCGGCAGCGCCGTCGGCGACTTGCGAAGACGTACCAGCGGTGAGGATGCCGTCGGGACGGGCGACCGGCTTCAGATTCGCGAGTGCCTCAAGGCTGGTGTCTCGCGGAATTTCGTCGCGGGTAACAGTTTGCTTCTGGCTGGGCTTTTCGCCCGCAGCAACCGGCACGGGAACTTCCACCGGGACGAGCTGGGAGGTGAAACGGCCTTCCTTGACGGCGCGGGCGGCGCGGACTTGCGACTCGAGCCCGAGCTGGTCGGTGTCCTCGCGCGTGATGCCATATTTCGTCGCGATACGCTCCGCGCCCTCGAACTGGCTGGTGAATTCGTAATGCTCAAAGTACTTGCGGCTGACGGGCTTGCCATAACCGGCTTGGGCGCCGGCGATTGAGTCGGAGCCAATCGGCAGCAGGCTCATGTTCTCGACGCCGCAGGCGAGCACCACGTCCTCTGCGCCGGAGGCGATAAGGCTCGCGGCGAGATTGACCGCGAACTGGCTCGATCCGCATTGCGAGTCGACGGTGGAACAGGCCACATCGGCGGGAAGTCCGGCGGTGAGCCACGCGGTGCGCGTGACGTTCATAGCCTGCGCGCCGACCTTGTTGATGCATCCGCCTACTACCTGGCCGATAAGGGAAGGCGCGATAGCAGCGCGCCTCAAAACCTCGCTAATCACCTGGGCGAGCAGTTCAGCCGGATGTGCGGCGGAGAGCGAGCCTTTTTTCTTGCCGATCGGCGACCGGCCGGCTTCAACGATTACAACGTCACGCATGGGTTTCTCCATCAACGGGATTTAAGCTATTCAAATGATCATATATCGGATTCGCCGCGGTTTTGTACACCGATTTCAGGCGGTGGCGGCGGGCAGCCGAGAGGGCTGGCTGGCGCGAATTGAAGCAGCCGAGGCATAGTTGGCATCAGCAGCCGGAATGAAAATCCGGCTGGCATAACGGCGCAAAGAGGTTTGGAAAATGCAAGTAGGCTATTTCACTGAACGGCCATATCGATGGCTGCCCGAAGAAGAGGTTTTGCGGAATCACGCGTTTTTTGCCATCTCGAATAAATACTTCGACCGGGAAAAGGCGGCTGACGACTATAATTACTATCTGGACGAGAATTGCTACGCAGAGGAGATTGGCTTCGACGCTGTCGCATTGAATGAGCATCACGGGAATCCAATTTGCATGGGATCGGTGATGAATATCGAAGCGGCAATTCTGGCCCATCGCACGAAGCGCGCGCGGCTGGTGCTGATCGGGAATCCACTGCCGGTGATCAAGCATCCGCTGCGGATGGCGGAGGAACTGGCTGAGATTGATCTAATCTCGCGCGGGCGCTTAGTCACTGGATGGGTGCGCGGTGCGGGTTCGGAACAATTCTTCAATAATGCGAATCCCGCATACAATCGGGAGATGTTCAACGAGGCCCATGACTTTATAGTACAGGCATGGACGCGGCCTGGGCCGTGGCGGTACGAGGGGAAGCATTTTCACTATCGCCATGTGAATCCGTGGGCACTGCCGTATCAAAAGCCGCATCCGCCGATGTGGATTCCAGGCACGCTCAGTCCCGAAACCGTGCAATGGTGCGCGGCGCATCGTTACCCATATATCGGGCTGGGCACGCAGCTCAGGCCGACGTGTGATTTGTGGGATTACTATGCGGACGAAGCCGCCAGGCATGGCTATCAGGCGGGACCGGAAAACTTCGGCTACATGATTGCAACGGTAGTCGCAGAAACCGAAGAGAAGGCCCAGGAACTGGCGCGCGGCTTCGTTTATGGCGGCGGCCAGAATGCGTTTTCGGCGCCCGAATTCACGATGCCTCCCGGCTATAACTCGAAGGCGGCGATACGAGTATTAGCCAAAACCCAGACCAGTGCATGGCTGGGAATCAGCGGCGAGAAGATGAAAGAGTCGATGCAAGGCGAGGCGGCTGTGATCGGCTATGAAGAGGTGCGGCGCAAGCTTCATGCGGCATTACTGAGAGGTCAGAAGAATCTCCAAGTGCTGGCGGGCACGCCGGCGGCCATTATTCCGAAGATCAAGACAATCATGGGCGTGCTGCGGACGGGAATCTTTATCATACTGAGTATTCAAGGGCCGGTTGGCGATGATGATCGGCGCACGAGTATGAGATTATTCGCGCAGGAGGTGATTCCTGCACTCAAGGAATATGCGAAGGAAATCGATTTGCCCGATCCGTTCCAGCGTACGCCGGGATCGGTGAAGCTGGCGCCGGGAACAAAGCGCACTCCGGTGGTGGATCGAGGGCCGCTCGAAGCGCTCGGCTTCTAGTGCAGCAGGAGGAAAGAAAATGATTCGGCTAGTCTATGTATTGCGGCGTCAACCCGAAATGTCACTCGCCGGCTTTCAAAAATATTGGCGCGGCACGCACGGGCCAATGGTGGCCAGGCATGCCGAGAAATTGGACATCTTGCGTTACGTGCAATTGCATACGCTGGATGATCCAGTGAACGCTCAACTGGCCGGGGCGCGCGGCAAGATGGAGGCGCCATACGACGGCGTCGCGGAGCTATGGTGGAATAGCCGGGACGCGCTCGCCAAGAGCTTCATGAGCGGCGCAGGACAGTCGGCGTCACGCGAGTTGCTCGAAGACGAAGGCCGCTTTATTGATCTGCCGAATTCGCCAATGTGGTTCGCCCATGAATATCCACAAGTGAATCCCACGCCCGAAAATATGGTCGCGGACGAGCATAGTTCGCTGGTGAAGCTTTTCTTTTGCCTGCGGCACCCGCCGAGCCAGGGCCTGGAGCAGGCACAGCTATATTGGCGGACGAATCACGGCCCGACTATCCGGCGGATTGCACCGGCTATGCGGATGAAGCGGTACTTGCAGGTCCATCGATGCGAGGAAGTGCTGGAGCATCAAATGCGCGCGAGCCGTGGAACCAAGGTGCCACCTTACATGGGTCATGCAGAGGCATGGTTCGATCGCGCGGATCTAACCGCGGTTGGGCAAGCACCTGAAGGCAGGCGTGCAGCAGAAATCGCGGTCGAGGACGAACGGAAGTTTATTGACTTCGCGAACTCGGCGATGTGGATCGGAAAGGAGTGGGAGTTTATCGACCGGAGATAGTCAACTGTGGAAGATAAGTGCTTGCAAAGATAACCCATTCTAACCTCTCCCGGCCAGAGAAAGGGATTGGCGATGCGCGAGAACTAAAAGGCCCTCGCGCATCGAAGTTTCTAGTTGAAATGCGGCATCACTTTGCTTGCGAACAACTCGAGGCTGGTTTGAACAAACTTCAGGTCGATGCCTGGCGGTGAGAGCATCATGGTGTGCATCTCCATCGGCACTTCGGCGATGCGCTCTTTGATCAGATTGACCGCGGCCTCCGGTGTCACAACATTTGCGAGCCCGCTGGCCAGCAGCGCCTCGGCGTTCTCGAAATGCGGCCATGGGCTGGTGTCGGTGCCCTCGAACCATTTCGAGTAAGAATTGAACCAGTAGAGCAGATGGGGCGCGCAGGCAGCGAAAGTGCGGTCCGGATCGTCGGTAACGATTAGCCACAAACCACCGCCCATCACACGGGCATGGGTGGAGTCCTTGCCGGCAGCACGCAGTTCCGCAAGGTACATTTCGTAGATGGCGCGGCTCGAAGGACCGATGTAACCGTCACCGTAGCGGGCGGCGCGGCGTGCCGCGGCACGGCTGAAGCCACCGACCCAGATAGGAGGATTCGGCTGCTGGACCGGGCGCGGCGAGAGTTTGGCACCTTCGATATTGAAGTGCTTGCCGTGGAAGGCAACCGTTTCGCCCTGCCACAGCCGGCGAATGATTTGCAGCGCTTCGTTGGCCCGCGATCCTTTGCGATTGATATCAATGCCGTAACCGGCATATTCCTCGGGGCGATAGCCAAGGCCGGCGCCAAAATCGAGGCGGCCGTTGGAAATCAGATCGAGGACTGCACCTTCCTCGGCGACGCGGACGGGATCGTAGAGTGGCAGGATGGCGATATCGGGACCAACGCGCATCTGCTTGGTGCGCGCGGCAATCGCAGTCGCGGCGATTAGCGGCGATGACATGTAGTCGTCGTCAGTGAAGTGATGCTCGAAGATGTAGGCCGCACTGAAGCCCAGTGTCTCGGCCCAGGTGAAAAGTTCGATATTCTCCGCATAGACGGTAGCTGAAGTCTTGCCGGAACCGGGCGGATTACGAAAGTCGGTAGTGAGGCCGAACCGCATAGTCATATCTCCTGATTGATCAAGGCAGACGAGCCTATCCTGCCCAAGCAGGTCTAGTTCGCTTCGATGGCAGCGTCAATCCAGGAGCTTCGGCAATGGGTGATAGGCCGCGCCATCTTCTCGACGGGTACAACACTCACCCCGTTGCAGGCCCAACAACGACGCGCCTCATGGCAGGTGGGGGCTGAAATCATCAAAGTCGAGATCGCGCCGGCAGCAGCCCCCCGAATCAATCGCGACCGTACCACCTGCAATAGCCCGCGGATTCATATAACCAAGCACCACGTTAGCATCAGTGATCGTTGGCCGCACTCCGCCGCGAGCGTAGCACGCTGGTCCAGGATCAGCGCTCGCGCTAGTCGGCCCTGCGCGCAAGGCGCCGCCCTCGTCGATCCAGGCGATACTGCCGCCGCCGGCGCCAGCTTCGACGATATACAGCGCGGACGTGCTAAGAGCGTAACCGGCACCGTGGCTGTACCGGGCAATAGCATTGGCCGGGCCGCCTACCTCCAGGTCGTTCCTCTCAATGGGAGCGTATTCCTCAATCAGGCAAGCCTTGACTGTCGTTCCGCCCATATCGAACGACACTGCGCGCTGAACACCGGCTTGACGGGTCAGCGCAGCGGCAGCCAACGCCCCTGCGGCGGGACCTGATTCGATCAATCGCGCCGGATAGCGCCGTGCATGCTCCGCAGTCATCACACCGCCGTTCGACTGCATAATTCGCAGTCCACGCGCGTGGCTGCCGAGGTCGCGTTCAAGCGCAGACAGATAATGGTTCACTACCGGCATCAGGTACGCATTGATACTCGTGGTGCTCATCCGTTCGTACTCGCGGATTTCCGGCAACACCTGATAAGATATCGATAAGTCAGCGCCGGGCAGGAGCTCGCTAACGAGCGTTGCGGCTTGACGCTCGTGCGACGGATTAGTGAATGAGTTGATAAAGCAGATCGCGACCGCTTCGACGTCCTGAGCCTTGAGCCTGCCGATCGCCTGGCGGACTTCGTCAATATTTAGCAGTCCGCGACTCTTTCGCCACCATATTTGTCAAACAATGCAGTGAGTGCGCGCTCACCCCGGCGGCATGCCGCGATTCCCGCCTCCAGGTCGCCCTGAACGTCGTCGGCGCGCGCACGGCCGCGATGATCTCGCGAACAGACTCAATTGGCGCACCGTTTTCGTAGAACCGGACAGCAGTATGGCGGCCTTTCCCATCT
>DATJUF010000320.1:0-6370 GCA_035502655.1 Binataceae bacterium (SeqCode) | reverse complement strand
GCCGCCTATGCCTGCACAATCGCTACTTCAACCAACTGGAAACAGTGATCGATTCAGTTGAAACCGAGTTCCGCCAATGGACGAACCGCAATGAGACGCTGCGCAGATTATGCGCAATTACTTAAGTCGCTGTGTTTAGATGCCGAGAAGAGGTGACCAGAATTTAAACTGTCAAATCCCAGCACTCCAGCGAGCGAGAGTTTTGGATAGTAGTCAGCAAGGGCTACACCGATGCGCTCGTTAGAAGCAGCGAGGCGACGCTCTGCCGCAATGACGTCGGGGCGGCGACGAAGTACATCCGTGGGTTCTTGATTCCCAATCTTTGGGATAGACGGGATGGCGGCCACGGCAGTCAATTCGTGGGCGTAGGTTCCAGGTTGGGCGCCCATTAATACGTCAAGACGATTCAATTGCTTTTCGAGGGAAAGACGCAGAAGCGGAACTGTCGAGCGAGCTTGTACAACTAAGGCTTCAGGTTGGGCGGCCTCTCGTTCCGTTCCTGCACCTGCAGCAATGCGGTTTTTCACAAGTTGCAGCAGGGGCTCGTCGGTCGCGATTTGGTTCTGCGCAATTGCGAGCCGAGCTTGATATCCACGGACCTGCAGGTACGCGTCTGCCGCATCTGACGCGACGATCACCCGAGTTCCGACTCGCTCCGCTTCGGCGGCCTGCACCTCGTCCCGCGTTGCAGCAGCATTGTGCCGCAGCCCACCAGCGAGATCGATCTCCCAGCTAGCAGCCGGACCTATCGTGTATTCGTGAATGTTTAGCCTATAGGTCGGGACCGTGCTAGCGATCGTACCCAGGGTGCTTTGAAGACTTTGGTGTTCCGCAGTCGCCGACGCGTCGAGCTCTCCTGCCGGGTAGAGTCTTGCGCAGGCTCCGGCTGCCGCCGCGCGAGCTTGATTTACACGCGTGAGCGTTGCAGCGAGGTCCAGGTTTTGATCTAGGGCTCGTCGAACAATTGTCACAAGTATCGGGTCGTTGAAACCTATCCACCATTGATCCATGGGCGGCGCCGCTACTGCGTTACTTACGGAAACCGCGACCTGATTGTGGAATGGTGCCAGAGCTGGCGTTGGGGTTCTGTACTTCGGGCCAACCGTGCAACCCTCAACGAGTAGACCGAGCAAGAGCCCGCTCGCGCTCAGCTTGGCAAGTAGACAATGGTTGTGGCTCATGCATTCCTCCTGGTGACTTTGCGGACCATCGTGTAGAAGGCGGGCGTAAACAACAGACCAAACACCGTTACCCCGAGCATCCCAAAAAACACGGTAGTGCCTAGCGATTGGCGCATCTCCGAGCCGGCACCGGATGCGATTGCGAGCGGGAACACCCCAGCAATGAAGGCAAAAGACGTCATGAGGATGGGGCGAAGCCTGGCTTTTGCAGCGTCGACCGCCGCATCCTCCGCTGTCATGTCCTCGTGCTGGTCTTGCCGTTGCTTGGCAAACTCTACGATCAAGATCGCGTTCTTAGCAGCCAATCCCAGCAACACGACGAATCCAATTTGGGCCAGTATGTCAATCGGCATTGTCCGGAGATGAAGACCTGTTGACGCGGCCAATAGACACATTGGAATAGTCATCAGGATCGCTAGCGGAATCTTCCAACTCTCGTACTGAGCCGTCAGCACAAGGAAGGCAAACAGCGCGGAGGCGCCGAAGATCAACAGAGTCGGGATACCCTGCTGTTTTTGCTGATGCGCGAGTTCTGTCCATTCGTAGCCGATCCCGCTTGGCAGAGTTTGTTTCGCGAGCTCCTCCATGCGCTTCAAGGCCGTGCCTGAAGCAACTCCCGGGGCCGCCGCTCCCATAACTTCGGCGGCGGGGAAAAGATTGTAGCGAGGCACGCGATAGGGTTCCGTCCGGTCTTTGAACGAGGCGACTGATCCGATCGGCACCATCTCACCGCTCGTGTTGCGAACCTTGAGTTGCGCAATATCCTCCGCTGAGCGTCGAAATTCCTGGTCGCCCTGGACGTAGACCGGGTAAGTACGTCCCATGAAGTTGAAGTCGTTCACATATTGCAACCCAATGTAAAGCCGCATGGTGGAGAACACGTCGGTAGGCATGTGACCAAGCTTCTCAGCCTTCGTTCGATCAATATCCACATAGAGAGACGGCGCTCCTGAATTGAATAGAGTGAACACGCCTGCAAATGCTTTGTCCTTATTGGCCGCGGCGACCAGATCATTGGCTGCCTTTGCGAGCGCTTGCGAGCCCAGACCGTTGTGATCCTCAAGCATCAGCTTGAAACCGCCTGCACTCCTCAGACCTTGCACGGTTGGGGGCATAATCGTTAAGACCACCGCGTCCTTAATCTCGGCATTGAATCTCGCTTGGGGCTTGCGCACCATGGCGGCGGCGTTGCTGCCCGGAATGTGCTTTCCATAGAGCGATGGTAAAGACGTGAAAACTGTTCCCACGTTGGGTGCAATGGTGTAAGTCGTAACATCAAACCCAGCTGCTGGCGAGGTGTGCTCAACGCCGGGAGTGCTCAGGGCGATATCGTTGACTTGACGGACTATTCTGTCCGTCCGTTCCAGGCTTGAGCCCGGAGGCAGCATAACGACGGTCGCCAAATAGCCGATGTCCGAATCGGGGATGAAGCCTGTGGCCATCTTTGACATCTGGAAAGCCGTAAGACCAATAAGGCCCACATAGGCGAGAAGCATGAAAAAGGTTGCCCGGACGAAACGGCAGGTCAAGTTCCCGTACCCTGATGACATCCAAGCGAAACCAGCGTTGAATCGTCCGAACAATGCTTGCGACACTCGGGCGAGTCCGCGAGGGCTCTTGTGGAGTTCGCTACTCCTATGCGGTTTTAGCAGCACGGCGCAGAGAGCTGGGCTCAGCGTGAGAGAGACGAAGCACGAGATCACCGTTGACGCGGCGATTGTGATTGCGAATTGCTTGAAGAAAAGACCAGAGGTGCCGGAGATGAAGGCAGTGGGCACGAATACGGCACAGAGCGTGAGCGCAATTGCTATCAGGGCCGTCGAAACTTCAGACATTGTTTGATGCGCGGCTTCGCGTGGCGACATACCGAGCGCCATATTCCGCTCCACGTTTTCGACCACTACGATGGCGTCATCCACCACGATGCCCACAGCCAGCACAAGCCCAAACAAAGATAGGTTGTTGATGGAGCCACCGCAAAGCAACAGGATCGTGAAAGTACCGACCAGTGAGATTGGGATAGCGACAACTGGGATAACGGTCGCCCGCCAGTTCTGCAAAAAGACAAACACGACGCAGACCACGAGGCCTATTGCGATGAAGATCGTTTTGATCACCTCGTCGATGGACTGGCTGACGAAAGTGGTTGGATCATAAAGGTGATCGATGTAATCGATGCCAGGCGGGAAGCTTTTCTTCAGCTCCGCCATCTTAGCCCATACGGCGTGTTCGACTTGGACGACGTTTGCCCCAGGTGTCGCGATTACCCACCATGGCGCGGATACATATTTGTCGGCATAGGCCTTCGAGCCATAATCCACAGAACCAAGCTCAACACGGCCGATGTCACGAACGCGCGTGATGCGGCCCTGAGTGTCGGGTTTGATGGCGATGTCTCCGAACTGCGCAGGCGTCTCCAGACGCCCCAGCGCTTCGACGTTGACCTCGTAGGCGTCATCCTGCCCGGCCGGGGGTTGGTTTAGCACACCTGCTGAGACCTGTGCGTTCTGGGCGCGCAGGGCACTGAGGATCTCGTTCGCGCTGATGTTGTAGGCCGCCGCTTTATCTGGATCGGTCCAGATTCGCATCGCGTACTGTCGCTCACCCAGGCTCCAGAACTGCGACACGCCGGGTAGACGTGCAATCTGGTCTTTGATCTTGAGCATGTAATTCGACATGTATTCGGCGCTGCGCGAGCCGTCTGGCGAGTAGACGTGGATGCCAAGTAGCAAGGCCTTAATCGTCTTATTGACCTGCACTCCCTGGAGCTGAACCTCTGGAGGTAGCCTGGACAGCACGTCCTGCACTCGGTTGCGCGTCAACATCAAATCGGTATTCGGATCGCTTCCGATCTTGAAGACAACGGTAGTCGTCAGTCTGCCGTCACCGGTCGACTGATTGGTGATGTAGTCGATGTTTTCAACGCCATTAACCGCCTGTTCAATAGGGGTCGCGACCGTCCTGGCAACTGTTTCACCCGAGGCGCCAGGAAACGAAGCGGTAATGTCGATCGTCGGTAGGACGATGTTGGGATACTGGGCCACGGGCAGAAGAATCATCGTTGCTAATCCTGCCAAGGCGATGAATATATTCAGAACTGCCGCAAAGCGCGGATGGTCGATAAAGAAATGGGCGCCTTTCATGGCTGGACAGAACTCCGATTCTGATCGCTTCCAAAGCTGATCGTTCCTGTACGTGTTGAAACTCGTGATCCTGGCGCAGCGGCCGGAATGCCGCCGATAATCACCCTGTCGTGTTCACCCAGACCGGAACGAACCACCCGAAGGCCACCACGCAAGTCGCCTATTTGAACGGGCTTCGGTTTTACCACGTCGTCAGGGCCGACGGTCAGAACGATATGGTCTGATTGATCCGGAAGGACGGCGTCATCGGGCACGGGTAAAACCGATGTAGCCGGTGACAGAGGGAGACGCACACGAGCAAACACACCCGGGGTCAGAAGCAGGTCGCCATTAGGCATCGTCGCGCGGGCGTGGATTGTTCCACTCGAACGATCGAGGCTGTTGTCGATAAAGTTGAGCGTGCCGTGATGGTCATAGTCGCTCTCGTCGCTTAGAGAAGCGTCTATCCTGTCGGCGAGTGGGCCCTTTTACCTCTTCCGCTCGTGCTCGAATGCTAGATAGTCCGACTCGCTCATATCGTAGTCTAGGTAGATGGGATTCAAGGAGACGAGCGTGGCGAGTAAGGTCGTCGGCCCCGCGCCGGCACGACTTCCGGACACCAGATTGCCGACCGAGACAAGATGATTTCCCATGCGCCCCGTAAACGGAGCGGTAATGCGGCAGTGGTCCAAGTCGAACTGAGCGTCGCGAATAAGCGCTTGCGCTGCGTCGATGGCAGCTTGAGCGGTTCGTTGTTCACTGGCCCTTTGTTGGACGTTTTCGATGGTGCCCGCTTCCGTCTGCTTCAGGGTCTGCGCGCGCCAACTCTTGCGAAGCAAGATCGTACCTTGCTTGGGCACTTTCGAGCTGTGCCTTAGCTTCGCTCAACTTGATTTGATATTGCGTTGGATCGATCTCAAATAAGAGGTCGCCCTTCCGAACAACATCTCCATCCTTGAATCCAATCTTCGTGAGAGTCCCACCAACCTGGGAGCGCAATTCGACACGCTCAACAGGCGAGAATTGCCCCAGGAAATGAAGCCTGGAGTCCAGGTCGCGCCGCTGCGGTTCACTGACTGTGACGACCGGAAGACTCGGTCGGGCGGCCTGAACGGTCGATCGGCCCAAGAGACGCGGCCCAAGGAAAATTGCGCAGGTAGCCACACCGACGAAAGCCAAGGTGCCAGCCCAAAACTTGGCTCCTCGCCGATTTGAGGATTGCCCGCTTAGTGGCTCAGACCCTTGTTGATTCGTTGTGTTCGTCATCGTTGTCCTCAGTTAGGCGGTGCCCGCCGTCAATATTCGTTTGAGTTGCATCGCTCTCGGATGGGCCAATCAGTCCCGCTTCGGATCGGACCGATCGCGCTCAGTGACCTGAGGCCGGACACCGCATTCTGTGAGCATTTCGACTAGCCGCTTGTGCGCTGATGGATGACTCTCGGGATCGCGGAACACGTTGAGTCGGTCAGCCAATTCTGCGGGGCGAATCTCGGCGAGCTGCGCGAGAGGATCGTCGCTTCTCATGCAAATAACCAAGGGTGCGCTTCCAATCTGCAATGCTGTGAGGTCCTCGCCGGTCACCGGCATAGGAAGCAGCGCGCAATCGAGCATCTTTCGTTTTAGTCGGTCCGCGATTTGCTCAGGATTGCCTCCAGCCAAATGCACGGGACAAGCGGGAAAGACACTCTCGTAGAGCCGCTGAAATCCTTCAAGAGCCACAGTGGGCACAAAACAGCAAAAGCCGAGACGCAGCGGCGGCACTTCCCCTTGGTGTATGGCGCGGGCGGCTTTGACAATTTCGTTGCGGGTGCGGACGGCCTCTTTGGCGTAATTAACGAGAATCAGGCCTGCGGGCGTAGGCTCCACCCTGTTTCGGCCGCGATCGAAGATCTCAATACCGAGTCTCTCTTCGAGGTTTTTGATCTGCTCGCTGAGCGAAGGCTGGGCAAGGTACAGCCTCTCCGCGGCGCGCGTAAAGTTGCCGGTCTCGGCAATCATCGCGATGTACTTCAGCAAGCGGAACTCCAGCAAGTCAGACATGCCCGTCACCTCCAGGAGAAACCAAGG
>DATJUF010000319.1:0-13702 GCA_035502655.1 Binataceae bacterium (SeqCode) | reverse complement strand
CATTGCGCAGCTGGAGCTGCCACGGCTGACCGCCGAGGAGTTGCGCTCCGCGCTTTGGCGCTTTTTTCAGAGCGAGAATCGAGCCTTGCGAAAGGCGATGGAATCCAACCATCGCCGAACGTGCGAGCGAGGGCGCGGCTTCATCGTTAGTAAGATCAACGGCAATTACCGTCCCGCCCGCTGCAAGTCATGGCGGGAATGTGACTATTGCGCTTGGATATACGGCAAATCAGTCGAGCGCTTGTTTAAGCAGGTAAGACGGCTTCGTGCATTCGTGGTTTTCACAATGCCGCGTGAACTCGCCGACCCGTTCAATAAAGCGCACCTGATGGCTCAAGCGCGCGCCATGCGGAGATTGAACGAGCGGCTCTTTCGGTTCTTCCATCATCGCTTTTCGATGGTTTGGACGCGCGAGCACAACACCAAAGGCGGCGGTCCTGGGCGGCTCCATTTGAACGTTCTTTGGGATGCGGATTGGGTTGACCAAGCGTGGCTGTCTAAAACGGCTTCGGGTTGCGGCTTCGGTAAGATCGTGGATATTTCCCGCGTCGGAGCGCACGGCCGTCATGCGCTTCGCTCGGGCCCGGATAGAGGGCGCGGCGCCGAGCACTACGCGACTAAGTGCCTCCGGTACGCAAGCAAGGACCTATCGAGCCAGACTCATTGGCCGAAGGGTACCAGACGCTGGGGAGCGAGCCGTGCAGCGCGCGCTCAGATGCTTAAGCCTGAAAGGAACGGGAATTGGTTTTGGTCTCCGGTCAAGCCGCCATCACTTCCGATCGCTCCGGCACAGTTCACGTACTGGATTCTTCCCGACGAGTTTTTGCCTCACCGCGAACCTTCATCCCCGAAAGCGCTTTCGGGGGACGCGAGTCAACTTCGTATGAATATCTTGCGTCCGAGAGCGCCCGACCCTGCCCTTTGGCATTGAACGACTCTCATTCTAGTAGAACAAAGCTTTCCCGCCTGCCCTTCTTAACCGAGGATTGAAGAGCAGGCGGAAAGCTGCGCCTTATTCCAGTTAAATCCGCCTATCGGGGCAGGCCTTACGTGGATTCTGTACTGCGCGAGCGAGCCGCAAAGTATCGCGGTGGCCGGATGGCTTCGACGGCCAAGCGGTACGCGGCCTCGGCGCGCCTCTATTCCTACTTCACTTGACCAAAGAGGAAACATCTGCACGGAAGGGCCAAGCTCTAATGGCAATCAGGAGGCGGAGGAATACTTCCGATCACCCCGGCCTTAAACGCTGCGCAAGGATTTCGATCCGCGATCCATCCGACCGCATGATAATTCATGAAAGCCACAACATCACCGAGTCCAATGAACAAAATGAGCATTCCGACAGTCAGAGCAAATTTCCATATCGCGCCGATTGTTACATCACGTCTAAGCCACAAGCCGGGAACGTTGCGAAGGAGGCCGTAGTAGAACGCCAGCGGCAAGAACGCGAGAATCCAGCCGAAAGATACTGCAATGAAAGCTCCCACAAACCCCATCACCGCATCGCTTGCTCTAATCAGTGCGATCACGATCTCGGCTCCATCGATGATCGACTCGCAAAATGCTGTGAGCAAAAGAACAAAGAGTGGAATCGTCAACAGTGTCAGCCAACCCCGGACGAAAATACCACAGGACGCAAATGCGGGCGGAGGGGCTGGCTACTGGGTCATCCTCTCTTCGAGAGGCTTCTTCTGCCATTGGTCTCCCCCAGATATGTGTCACCGTCGCTCGAAGCGGAGCAGAAAATTCTTCAGCGTCGAAACGCGGAAAGGGCCGCTGCGCGGTATTTGTTTAGCGGGCTGAGGTTGGACGTTTCGGATTGGACATTACGGACAGCATTTTTGTAGGCTCACAGAGTGCGAACACAACATTCGTGGCCGAGGTGAGCGATGGCCAACTGGACTCTCAAGGACAAGGCGGCTATTGCCGGTGTAGGTAATTCAGCCTACGGACGGCGCCTGATGCGCAGCCCGATCGATCTGGCCGCCGACGCGATCGCCGCGGCGCTCGACGATGCCGGACTCAAACGCAACGAACTCGACGGCATGATCGTAAGCTTCGGCTCGCCAATCGGGGCGGACGGCGACTCTATCGCGTCGGTGCTGGGGCTGAGGCTGCGCTCGTGCAATCAGACCTGGGCGCATGGGCGCTTCACCGCGAGCTGCGTGCAATGGGCCGCAATGATCGTCAACGCTGGATTTGCCGATGCCGTGGCTTGCCTTGCCTCAGTCAGCTTCTCGGGGATGCGGCGGCCGATGATGGGCGGCGCGAGCGATAAGGAAGGCGGGCGCGAAGCCGGGGGCGGTCATGGGGAGGATCCGGTCTATGGCATGACCTCGCCTGGGGCGGGAGCGGCGCTGGTGGCGCGCCGCTATTTCGAGCGCTATCACGCCAGCAGCCGCGACCTAGCGGCGGTGCCGGTGGCGTCGCGCAAGCACGCATCGATGAATCCGATCGCGATTATGCGGGAGCCTTTCACGGCCGAGGATCATCAGGAGTCGCGCTTCGTTTGCGAACCGCTGCATTTGCTCGACTATTGCCTGATCAACGACGGAGCCGCGTGCGTGATAGTGACTACCGCCGAACGCGCGCGCGACCTGCGCAAGCCGCCAGTGTACATCAGCGGGATGCAGGGGCTGCCTGGCGGTAATGAGGAATTCATCTGGGCCTATCCGGGTTTCGGCGTCGTGCAGCAATCCGTCTTTGACTACGAGGCGGGGCTGCAACCGGTGTATCAGATGGCGGACGTCACGCCGAAAGATATCGACGTACTATACAGTTACGATGCGTTTTCGATCCTGCCGTGGATCGCACTGGAACGCTTTGGCTTCTGCAAGCCGGGTGAGGCACCTGAGTTTACGCGTGACGGACGAATCGAAATCGGCGGCGCCTTACCGCTGAATACCAACGGCGGGCTGCTGTCCGAAGCACACATTATGGGCTGGAATCACCAGGTGGAGGCAGTGCGGCAGTTGCGCGGCGAATGCGGCTCGCGGCAGGTCAAAGACGCGAAGCTGATTCAATGGGCCAACGCCTATGGCGATTCGCTAATCTATCATTCCTGAGCCGCATCCCGCGCGGGCGCGAGTAGCTACCTATTAGCCGGCGCTAATTGATTTGACTATCAACCATGATAGTCACTTGTCATGCGGCAGATTCATAAAGAGATTAAAGCGCGGACAGCTTTGAGGCATTTGCATGCACTCTGGCAATCGATTGGAAATCTGCTAGCCTCCGCATCGGCTTAAGTACCGGGCCGATGATTGCAGCCGGACAGAGTCCCGGAGGATCGGATATGGCAGATGCGCCTGCACGTATTCTCGACGGTTACAAGGTTCTCGACTTTAGCCAGGTGCTGGCGGGACCGACGGTAACGCGCCTGATGGCCGAAATGGGCGCGGAGGTGATCAAGGTCGAATTGCCGCCGGGCGGTGATCGTTCGCGCGGGTTGCCGTTTTTGCGCGACGGGCGCAGCGGTTATTTCGTGCAGCAGAACCGGGGCAAGAAAAGCCTTTGTATCGACCTCAAGGAGGCGGCGGGGCGTGCAGTTATTCGCGCTATGATTCCGAAGATTGATGTGATTGTTGAAAATTTTTCGCCTGGCACGATTGGCCGGCTGGGCTTCGATTATGAAACTGTTCGCGCGCTCAATCCGCGCATCGTGATGTGCTCGATTTCCCTTTGCGGCCAAACCGGCCCTTCTTCTTACAAGCCCGGCTTCGACCATATTGGGGCGTCGCTGGCCGGAGTGCTCGATATGACCGGCGAGGCCGATGGGCCGCCGCTCCTGAATACTATGGGAATCGGCGACATCAGCACTGGCGTTCACGGTTTCAGCGCGGTGCTCGCCGCTTTGCTGTGGCGGGAACGAACCGGACGCGGCCAATGGGTCGATGTATCACTGGTCGATACCTACTTTCATTACCATGATCTAAGCGCGCAGGCCTTGAGCCTCAGCGGTGGCGCGATCAAGCCGCGGCGGAGCGGAGGCCATCATTACATGATCACGCCGGCGGGAATTTTCAAAAGCCGCGAAGGTTATATTTTTCTAGTCGCCCTGGACCACCAGTGGCCCGACTTGTGCCGTACGCTTGGCCGTCCGGATCTGATTAGTGATTCACGTTTCAATACTACCCCGGGAAGAACCCAGAATGCGGCGGAACTGATCAAGATAATCGAAGACTGGCTGCAAGCATTACCCAGTGATGCAGAAGCGCTGAAACGCCTAGACGAAAACCGCGTGCCGAATGCACCCGTGCTAAGCGTCGAGGAGGCGGTGAAGCATCCGCAACTGCGTGCGCGGCGCACCGTTCGGAAGATCCAAGACCGCATCCTCGGGGAATTCGAGGTGCCCGGATTTCCTCTGCGATTCTCTGAATTTCCTGAAGAGCTCACTCTGTCTGCTCCGTTTCTCGGTGAGCATAACCGGCAGATACTCAGTGATTACGCAGGGTATTCCAGTGGGCAAATCAGAGAACTGGAAACCGCTAGAATACTACATTATCGCGACCGTTAGCAGGTTTTGCGTGATTTGCAGCAAAGAGGAATCAGATTATGAAATTCATGCTTCATCTGACGCCCGCCATACCAGCGTCACCGGCTGAACGCGAGCGTTTGCGGCCAATTGCACATCGCACGGATAAGACGCAGCAGATGCTCGGCGAGATGGCCGAACTGGCTCAGCTTGCCGAAGAACTAGGTTTCAGCGCCGTTACCTACTCGGAGCATCATTTCTATACCGAGGGTTTGGAGGCTGGCGCCACGCCGACGCCTCATCTGCTGAACCTGCTGCATCACACCAAACGGATCAAAGTGGGGCCAGTGGGATTCGTGCTGCCGACGTGGGATCCAATCAGGCTCGCACTGGATGTGGCGTGGGCCGATCAGATGAGCCGTGGACGCGTACTGGTTGGGCTGGCGCGCGGCGTATTCCCGCGATGGGTTAACGTGCTTGGGCAGAAGTACAGTATTCAGCCGGGGGCGCTGGGGCGGGAGGCGGAAGAACACAATCGCGAAGTGTTCCAGGAACTATTCAAGGTGATGAAACTGTCGTGGGGGGATGAGCCATTCTCATTTGATGGGCGCTACTACAAAGTTCCGATGCCGCCGGAAGGGATGGAATGGCTTCCGCATGAAGCGACCGCGCGTTATGGCGCACCGGGCGAACTGGACGAACGCAACCGGCTGCGTAAAATCTCGCCGGTACCGAAAACCTATCAGAAGCCAAATCCGGATTTGTTCATGGCGCTGACGACCTCTGAAGAGACGATTCGCTGGTCGGCACGGGAAGGGGTGGTTCCACTTATTTTCCTGCCGTTTCCGGAGCTGGCAATCAAGGGTGCGCAGTTCTACACTGATGAAGCGGCTAAGGCCGGACGCACTTTCCGCCTGGGGGAGAATATCGGGCTTACACGCCTGGTTTATCTTGGCAGCACACGCGAGCAGGCCTTGGAACGGGCGCAGAATGGTGCGATCTTTTTGTTCCGCCAGTTTCACGCCAAGTTTATTCCGCAGATTCCAACCACGATCGAGCCTTTCATTCAAGCCGGATTGGCATTTACGGGTACGGTCGAAGACGTTCGCCGGCGGATGCTGGACGTTCAGGAGCAGTTGAATCCCGAATGGTTCATGGTGCTGTGCGATCAAGGGTTTTCGCCATTGCACGAGGTCAAAGAACAACTGGTGACGTTTGGCACCAGGATCATGCCAGAGTTCATGGGCTGATTAGGTGGCGGGCCAACCTTGTATTCAAGTTTGTGACCGCAAGTATAATTTGTGACCACAGGTAATAAGATGAAAGAATCCGCCCGTTTCCGCGGCCATCACGCCCCCTGTTTTTAGATGGAACGATTTCCATTGACTAGATCAGTTATTAGGCGAATTAAACGGTGGCCGCTCGCTACCACACTAGCTTTCATGTGCTGGGCGGCCTTGGTGCCGTCTAGTCTATTTGCCGAACAGCCCGACCTGAAGCCGCCGCAGGTTACGGCTAACTATATTTTCCCGCCGAGTCCGCTAATTCAGGATCGCCGCGCGCGGCTCTACTACGAAATAGTTATCACCAACTACGCACCGAGCGCTTATCAGCTCGAAGCGATTGACGCAGAGGCCGGTGCGAAGGAATTCTCATTTGCTGGACCGGTGCTAAAGGGTATGACGCGGACTGCGGGCGTCGCGGGCGTGGAAAGCCATTCGCTTAAGATAGGCGGAGGCGGCACAGTGGTTGTTTTCATTGGGCTCGAGTTCGCGCATCCGTGGGAGTTGCCGCCGGCTGTGAACAATACGCTGCATTTGCGATCCCCGGATGGTGTCGACCATGCTTTAGCCATAAAGCCGCTGGCCGTTAGTGATACTCCTCCCATCGTAATAGCACCGCCACTGCGCGGTCCGGGCTGGATTGCGGCGGATGCAGCTAACAATGGTCCCGACGCGGCTCACCGCCGCGCGGTCTTGCTGGATAATGGCAAAGCCTATATAGCGCAACGTTATGCGATAGATTGGGTGAAGTACCGTGTAATCAATGGCGAGGCGGTGACGTGGTCGGGTCCGGAGGACAAGAACACAAGTTATTTTTGCTACGATGCTCCAATATATAGTGTCGCGGCCGGCAAAGTCGCTGAAGCGGTTGATGGAATACCAGAGAACATACCTCATTCGGGCAAAGTTGCCATCGATGTTAATTTCGGCAACGCCGCGGGCAATCATGTGGTGGTTGATATAGGCTACGGGCTGTACGCACTATACGCGCATATGCGGCCGGGTTCGCTGGCGGTCAAGACTGGCGATATAGTCAAGGCTGGCCAGTTGCTTGGGCGCGTCGGTAACTCGGGCAATTCTACCGAGCCGCATCTGCATATGCATATTGATAATGAGCCGTCGTTTTTGGCGGGCCAGGGCGTACCGTACGAATTTGACCATTTCGAAGCGAGTAATACCGCCGGCGTGACGAACGGGCCGCACGATCAGATGATGATCAAAGGCGCTGGCGGAACGATGCAGCCTTTCACGAATGATTATCCGGCGGCGGACGCGGAGGTGGCATTTCCGCAGGCAGCCGGCGAATAGCTATTTGGCGCAAGTTGTTGTGAGCAGGAGGCTCCTTATGCCGCAGACTGAATATAGCAAGCCGCTCCCGCTGATTACTTCACTGAACAAGCCGTTCTGGGATGGGCTCAAGAAGCGCGAACTACGGCTTCAGCATTGCGACCAATGTGGCGAGGTATGGTATCCGGCGTCGCCGCTATGCCCGCAATGCTGGTCACGCAGTTATACATGGACGAAGCTGAGTGGCTACGGCCGGGTCAATTCCTGGGTAGTGTTCCATCAATCCTACTATCGCGGCTATGACGATGAGTTGCCGTACAACGTCGCGGAAGTCGAATTAGATGAGGGTCCGCGCCTGCTCACCAATCTGGTTGAAATCGCGAATGAGCAAATCCGCGCCGAGATGGCGGTCGAAATAGTATTTGACGATGTGACCAACGAGATAACGCTCGCGAAATTCCGGCCGCGGCCCATTTAGCAACGGTGGCAGGCCTGATCGAGGTACAGCAGCCGTGTTTACGCGGCCGGCTGGCCAGCGGGGTACTGACGATCTGGCAATAACTATGCAGTGATGATGGCACCGGCAATGACTATTCCGCGGCGGTCACCTTAAGTGCCCCTGATGGGCAGGCGGCGACAGTTTTACGCACTTGATCATCGGAAGCGGCGGCGGGATCAATGACGAATGTGCCGCCTTCGACTTTGAAGACCTGCGGCAGGCTTTTGACGCAGTTTCCCGAATGGATACAGGCGTTACTATCCCATTGGACTTGCAGAGCCATCGTGAGGGGCCTCCTTCGGCGATTGTTACCGCTATTTATAAGCGATCAGCGTGGCGCTTTGTCAATCGTGAAGGGGAGATGTTTGCCAGCCTAGGCGGCATCGCTTAGGATACGTCCCGTGGGCCAAGGAGGGCTGGGGATGAACGGCGAGACGACGGCGCCGGAGAACAAGCCGATAGCGGCGCTGACGTATGTCTTCGGCCTGATTACCGGGTTGATCTTCCTGAATATCGAACCTTATAACCACGACGAATTCGTCCGGTTTCATGCACGCCAGTCGATCGTATTTTCGGTCGCGTGCATCGTGCTGGGTGTGGTTTTATCGGTGTTTATGGCGATACTGCCGGGCGTACTTGGCGCTTTCATTGGCTTTATCTCGCGAATCATCGCCTTCCTGCTCGCGGTATACTGGATTTTTCTGATGTACAAGGCGCTAAACGGAGAGCGTTATCGGATTCCGCGATTGGCTGATTGGGCAGATAGTGTGGGGTTGTAGAAGCGTTTCGTCAGCCGAATTCGACACTTTCGAGGCGAACTCCGGCCGGCTCGAAGCGGATCACAAGCTGGCATCCGGTGGTTTTCAGCGTTAGCGCGTAGGCACCTGGAGCACGAGCCACCGTACCGGCGTGCTCGAGAGTTTGTCCCTGCAAGCCGCCGAGGGCACGGTTGAGGGCGTCAAGTGAAGCGGCGGCGTCCCGTCCCTGCGGAGTTTTCTGGTAGAGCGACCATAGGGCGAGTTCGGCGCCGGGACCGTGAGCCGCACGCACGCGTCCGCTGGTCAGTGCGATTTCGGTAATCGCGCCGAGGCGGGTGGCCAGCTCGCCGGGAACTTCGAGCGTGTTGATAGCAGCGCGCAGAGCGGCAAAGGTTTCGCGTGAGGGAGAATCAGGAGTAGCTGCCAGGAAGGCGTCGAGTTGAGGCGCCAGTACGTCGCGCTGCAACCGCTCAAGTTTGATGGGATCGCCCGCAGTCATCGGGCTGGTGACCGCCGCTCAGCCTTTAGAGCCGTTGCCGTTCGCACCGTGGCCGAGCAGGGCTGCGAGCTCGTGTTCGAAGCCGCCGGTCTCGATGGAGCAGTGCATCCCGCATTCCTTTGGCGCGCCGGTCTCCCACCACCATCGGCCTGAGCGTGGGTCGTCGCCGGGCTTAACCGCGCGGGTGCAGGGCGCACATCCGATAGATGGAAAGCCTTTGTCGTAGAGCGCGTTATAGGGCACGTCGTTGGTGCGGATGTAATCCCAAACTTCGTCTTCGGTCCAATCGGCGAGCGGGGCGATTTTGACGATGCCGCCGTGGTCGTGATCGATTTCGATCTTGCGGATATTGGAGCGCGTTGCCCATTGGTCGCGGCGCAGGCCGGCGACCCAGCCGTCGAAGTTCATCAGGGCCCGGCGCAGTGGCAACACTTTGCGCACCTGGCAACAGAGCAGGCGCAGGTTGACGTCGCGATAAAAGAGGTTGTTGCCGTGCTTCGTGACCATCTGCTCGGCGACGCTGGTATCCGGAAAGAAAATTTCGGTGCGGATGCCGTAGCGCTCGCGAACCTGGTCGATGACGTTGTAGGTCTCCTGTGGCTGGCGGCCGGTATCGATGGTGAATACGCGGATTCCCGGGTCGATGCGCCAAGCCATATCGATGAGGACACAGCCCTCGGCCTGGAAGCTCGAACAGATACCGAGATTACGGCCGAACTTCTCGATCGCCCATGCGATGACTTCCTGCGGTTCCTTGTCGTCGAGTTCGACGGCCGCTTCGCCCGCTTCGAGTTCGTCCATCAGGTTGCGTTCGATTTGCGCTTCCATGCCAACTCCTCACCAAGTCTCGTCAGCGTCACGCTTCAGCCTGAGCTGCCGGGGGAGCCGCAGCCCCGGTCCCGTTGCCAAGTGCTACGAGCGTGTTATCAGGGGTACGCGCACAAAATTGTGTGAATGATTCATCAGGCTCGCGATGTTCAAGATAGCCGGCGAAGAGGCGTGCGACCGTATCCTCAACCATCGGGGAGGGGACGCGGCGCAAGAGCGGCTTGCCGATAGCGGCGTCACGTCCAAGGCCTCCGCGCAGAATCACGTCAAAGGCCTCAAGGGGTTCGCCCTGGGGGCCACGGCCGGTGGTTCCCTGGAGGCCGATATCGCCAGTCCAGTGCTGAGCGCAGGCGTGTGGACAGCCGTCGAGATTGACCTTGAGATCGGCAACCTTATCGCCGAATTCACTGACCAGGCGATCAATCACGGTGGCGAGCTTTTCCTTGGTCGGCGTCACTGCGTAGTTGCAATGGGGATCGCCGATACATCCGATAGAGGACGCGTAGAGGCCGTTGATATCGAGGGGCAAGCCGATTTCGCCGATGCGGGCGATGGTCTCGTCAAGGCGATTCTTCGGAATATTTGCAACGATAAAGTTCTGGCGGCGGGTCAGGCGGATATCGCCGCCAACGGCGTCAGCAGCGCCGGCCACTTCGCGCATCTGGATACCATTCATCAGGCCGAGGCGCACCGGAAAGCCTACGTAGTAGCGGCCCGACTCCTTCTGCTCGTGGACGCCCATGTGATCGCTCTCAGCGTCGGGGAGCGGCAGAGTATTGAGCGTCTCGAGCTTAAAGCCGAGGCGTTGCTCGACCAGGCCGCGAAAAGCCTCGACACCGTAATCGTCGATCATAAACTTGAGCCGCGCCTTGACCCGTGAGATGCGGTACTCGGTGGTCAGGCGCCAGACGTCGAGAATCGCGCGAAGGGTAGAGATAGCCTGATCGCGGGTGATGAAGACGCCCAGATGGCGCGACAGGCGTGGAGTGGAAGATTGGCCGCCGCCGACGCGGATGGCAAAGCCCTCGTGCCCTTGATGGAGCGTCCCGACCAGCGAGACGCAGTTGATCTCGGGGGCGTTGCACTGGAAGCGGCAGGCCGCAATTGAAATCTTGTGTTTGCGGGGCAGGTCAGAATACTCGCGATTGCCGTAGAAGAAGCTGGCGGCCTCGCGGATCAGGCCGGTGACGTCGAACAGTTCGTCATGGTCAACGCCCGCCACTGGGCATCCGGTGATATTGCGCACTACATCGCCGCATCCGCCAAGAGTTGTGAGGCCGGCTGCCTTGAGGCGTTCGTGAATCACCGGGAAGTGATCGAGCGTGATGTAGTGTAACTGGATATTCTGGCGGGTAGTTAGCTCGCCCTGGCCGCGGCCAAATTCCTCGGAAATTTCGCCGATAGTGCGCAGGCCTTCGGGGCTCAAGATCCCGCTGGGAATCTTCACGCGCATCATGAAGGTGCCGATCTTCGGCTTATCGTGGTACATCCCGAACCATTGCAGGCGGACGATGTCCTCCTCGGGAAGCTTTTCGTATGGAGTCTCTATCAGCCGGTTCCATTGGTTGGTCAGTTCCGACGGAAAAAGTTCGTGCTTGAGACGTTCGACGCTATTGCGTTTACGGACAAGCTCCCAGGATGGCGGCTCTCGTTTAGGCACAGCGATACGATACTCCGTACGGCGGATGATCGAGAAACTAAAAGATAACTAACCAGACCATTTTGGTCAACTAATTACATGAGTAAGTGAGTAAGCTATTTATATATTCCATGGCTCATGCTATGAGATCGATCCAGCTATGAAATTCGGAGTCGGCGTCGACTACTGCCTGAAGGCTTTGATCATGCTCGCGGAGCGCTATCCGAACGTGCAGCCGCAGCGGGTTGAGGAGATCGCCCTTGGGCAAAGTATTCCGGAGAATTACTTGCGCCGGCTGTTGATTGAACTCAAGCGCGGGGGGCTGGTAGCAAGCCAGAAGGGTCCCAACGGCGGCTACCTGCTGGCGCGCCATCCAGCGAAAATCACGATGGCCGATGTCGTGCAGATTATCGAGGGCGAGTACGTGCCGGTCGAATGCCTTGAAGAGTCGGGGGCGTCGCCGCCCTGTCAGCGGGGCGAAGCGTGCCCGATGCGGACGGCGTGGTGCGAGATTCGCGATAGCGTTAATGCCATCCTGGCGCGGACGACGCTGCAATCGCTGGCGGAGCGGCGCAAGAGCGCGATCCACTTTCAGATCTAATCTGGGTAGCGTGGCCAGGCCAAGGTCTAGGTTCGGGGCTGGCCACGTGATTCATAGCTAGGCGCGGCCGTAGACGGGAACGACGGCGCCTGACGTTACCTGGTTTTGCTCTGAGCAGAGAAAAGCCAGCGTGCGGGCGATATCTTCCGGCTTGACCCAGTTTTCGTGCTTGGCCTTGGGCATCGCCTTGCGGTTGGCCTCAGTATCGATCGTGCTGGGCGCGATCGCGTTGACGAGAACGTTGTCGGCGAGGACCTCTTCGGCGAGTGACGCGGTGAAAGTTTTGATCGCACCTTTGGCAATGGCGTAGGCGGCGAACTCGCCCGCACCGGTCAGGCCGGTACGGGAACTGACGGAGACGATGCGGCCGTACTTGTTTTTCTGCATGACCGGCACAGCCGCGCGGCAGAGCAGAAAGGTGGGCTTCAGGTTGATATCGAACATCGCCTGCCACTCGGCGAGCGAGGTATCGGCAACCGTCTTAAAGCCCCAGAAGCCGCCGATAAGGTTGATCAGAATATCGATTTTCCCGAACTTGCCGGTCGCTTCGCCGACGAACTTCGCGACCTGCTGTTCATCGCCAACGTCAACCTTGGAGAGCCATGCGCTGGCGGCGGGGAAGCGGTTGCCGAGGCGCTCGTTGAAAAGCGGCACTTCGGCATCGACGATGTAAGGGACGGCGACCTTGGCGCCGCTGGCGAGAAAATGTTCACTGACGGCGCGTCCAAGCGCACCGGTTCCACCAGAAATGATTGCGATACGATCTTTGAGCAGTTCCATCGGCAGACCTCCCCAAGAGGCTATTAGCAAGACGGCTATCGGATCGAGCCGGTTGATTCCTCGCAGGGTAGGAAGTTTAGCGCGCCGCGTCCAGTCCAACGGCTGAAATAAAATTGTAATGGATGAACGCCGCCAACTTGCGGCGCTCATGAAAAAAGGAGAGGCAGGCAGTGGGGAGCCTGCCTGCCTCGGGAGACGCGGTGAGGCTTGGGGAGCGAACCTCATCGCGCGGGGGGCTTAGTTTCGCTGGCTGACTGGCATTCCGCCTTGCCAGTTAGGAATATGACGCGGCAGCGATGCCGCGGCCGCTTGAGCATCGTGCTCGGCGCGGTCGTATTGTCCAAACTTGAAATCGCGCTCGGCCTCCAGGTAATGATTTTCGGCGGCGGGGCTGTAGAACGATGCCAGCTCGTCGTTCCTGAGGCGGTCACCGACGCTGTTCAACTGGGTTTGGACCTCCTGAGGCGTGGGCATCACCTCGGCGTCGACGATCATAGGATCGTGGGTTACCGTGCCCGATTGACTCCAGGCGGGAGCGGTTACACCAAACAGTCCGATTGCGGTTACTGCGGCTAAGGCTGGCTTGAAGATATTCATCGCAAAATCCTCCTTCGAACATGCCGTCGCCGTTCGTTGCCGAATCGATGCGCCATTTGATGGAGGTGAGTAAGCGAGGCCTGTGCCAAGGGTGTCGCGACCGGCGAATATATATTTGGTCTGCACACATTAGCTAATTAAATCAAAGACTTAGGATGATGAAATGAGCCGTGGTGAGTAGCCAGCGGTACTCTTAGAGACTCCTGTCTAAAGGCATTACGCGAGAGCTGAGAAACCATTCTTGGCGAAATGAGAAGGAAACCTGCGCAAGCTGAGAGGGTAGTGCCCGGAAGAAACAAGGCGGCGGGAACCAAGATCACGCCGCCTTGTCGTTAGTCAGTTGAGGTGGGAGAGAGTTTAGAAGCTGATTTCAAACGCACCCCAAACGGCACTGGAGCTAGTCACATTCGAGAATCAGCTGTCATAGTACAACGCGAATTCGTACGGATGCGGACGG